>CAXTZL010000220.1:0-5328 GCA_964248555.1 uncultured Bryocella sp. | reverse complement strand
GCCGTTGTAGTTGGAGGTGCCGTTATACAGGTTGTATGTGATTCCCCCGTTCTGGTTGGCATATGGCAGCGTAGTTGCGCCAATGTGGTATTGGGTCAGGCTGTAGTAGGTGGATAGCCGATCGGCGCGCGTGCCGACGTATGCCGCACTGACAACGTCCCTGGGGGTGAGTTGCTGTTGCAGTTGAACGTTGTACTGCTGAATCTGACTATGCTTGTTGTTGACGTTGATGGCGGTGCCGGCGAGATTTGCCGGCGGATTGGCGATGTTGAACGTGGCAACCGTCGAGGGCAATGGGAGCGGTGAGGTAACGGCCGAAGGACTCGTGTAGCCGGCGCAGGAGTTGGGTGCCTGCAGCGTGGACGTTTGACCACTTAAGGTAATGCAGTAGCCGGCTGAGGCGTTGAAGAAGTTATTTCCACTGAAGGGACCATTCTGCCCCAACTGATTGTTGATGCCGCCGTAATCCGGGAAGTAGAAGATGCCGTATCCGCCGTGGAGGGCTGTTTTACCGTCTCCGCTCAAGTCGTAAGCGAACCCGACGCGAGGCGCGAAGTTCAGATAATCCTGGTTCACGATGGTTCTTGAGGTGCCGTTCACGCCGGCTTCCAGCACCTGGCCGTTATTCACATTGAAGGAGCTCTGCTGGTTATGCGCCTCATACGGCCAAGTAATCAGATCGTAGCGAACGCCGAGATTCAACGTGAGCCGTTTGTTCACACGCCAGTCATCCTGGGCAAAGAGACCATCTTCCTGATTGATGTTTGAGAAGAAACCGGTTTGAGAGCCGATCTGGTACGCGGCGGCACCGGCTGCAAGGTATTCGCTTTCCGCATATCCAGTGAAGAGCTGTTGATTGTAGAAGAACCCGCCCTTGCCCTCAATGGGGCGATAATAGTTAGTCACGCGGCGGATCAGCGTTCCACCGACGTTAAGTTGATGGCTGCCCCGGGTAAGGCTGAGTGTGTCAGTACCCTCGTAGACGTTCTGCGGCACTTCGTACGGACCATAGTCGCCGGTATAGGTGATCCCACCATAGTACGGGCCGGTCAACGGTCCTCCCGTATTTGCCGCGGCACCCAGGGTCGTGTTTTGAATCCCAAGCTGCGCGCCCACTGAGACACCATAGTTTGGGGGGGTGTATCCGTAGTTGTCGCGGTTGTAGGCAAGGCGGAACTCATTGACGGCACGGGGCGAAAAGGTGTGCGTATAGCCAAGGTCGTACCCGCGGGCATGTAGATAGTTGATTTGCCCCGAAGCATTCAGGGGCGGATATCCGGGGTTGTCCGCAAGTTGCGAGTTCTGATCTGACGAGGTGTTGTCGTACGAAAACCGGAAGAAGAACAGGTTACTGGAGGAAGCGGTCCAATCCAGACGAGTATCGAAGGTGTTGTACTTACCGATTTGCGTTTGCTGGTAAAAGTAGTTGCCGATCAGTCGATCCGTAAGGGTAGGCAGTGGAAATGCGTTCAGGTAGTTCTGAGCGACCGGATTGATCCGATTTTGCGGAATGATGTTGCCCGGGAATGGCGCACAGGTCAGGGGATCGAAGATTTGCCCCTTGCTGCCAGTTGCGGGAAGCTGCGCATTCAAAACAGCCGAGTTTGGATAGCAGGCAGGGAAGTAGGTCGTGTAGAAAGGTGCGGCACCGTTGGTCTCACCGTTGCTGGCAAGAACAGGATTGAGCAGCTCCGTAAAGTTACCCTGGCGCATTAGCGCCGTGGGTACGGTATCGTAGCCGCTTCCCGAAGGCTGTTGGTAGCGTGTGCCCTGGTAGTCGCCAAAGAGAAACAGCTTGTTCTTGATGATCGGCAAGCCCGCATCGCCACCAAAGATGTTCTGGTTGTAGGTGCTTTTCGGTCCGGCAGGTGAATCGTTGTATGGGAATTCGTAGTTGGGGTTAGCGGCCCATTTGTTGCTGCGGTAGTAGTCGAATGCAGACCCGTGGAACGAGTTCGTGCCCGATTTGAGGGAGCTGATCACGATGGCTCCGCCGCCGCGGCCGTACTGTGCCGGAGCCACGCTTGTATCTACCTTAAATTCCTGCGTGGCAAAGACCGGCGGAAAGAAGAGGATGACGTTCTGCAGACTGTCATTGTTGTCTACACCATCCAGGATAAAGTTGTTCGCCTGAGGGCGCGACGCGTTGACGGAAATCGCGCTTCCGCCCGTGTTGCCGTGACGGCCAGCTACGTCCTGGTTCAGTTCGCCGTTGGCTCCCTGGGTCACGCCCGGGGTCAGCAGGGCAAGATTCAGGGCATTGAGGCCGTTCAAGGGCAGCTCGGTCACCTGCTTCTCCTCGATTGTCTCGCCAAGGGTGGGATCTGTCGTATTCACAAGGGATGCGGCGCCTGTTACCTCAACCGTGGTTGTTTCTGCACCCGGTTTTAGACTGAAGTTCAGCGTCAGGCTTGTGGTCACCCTGACGGTGAACGCCTGCTTCTGAGTTTGGAATCCCGGTGCGGTCACAGTAGCGGTGTAATCGCCTGCGGGCACGGCTGAGACGTTCAACTCGCCGCTGGAATTGGAAGCGCCGGTCAACTTGGCCCCGGTCGCCTTATTGACCAAAGTGATGCTGGCCTGAGGAATGGCCGCTCCGGTCGAGTCGGTTACCGTGCCGACAACCCGGCCCGAGTCGGATTGTGCACGGGCGTAGGGTAGGGAGACGGTGGAAAGGCCCAAGGCCAAGGCGAAGTTCATCGCCTTGCGTTTTCTTAGGATTGCGGTGATCGAGGATTTTGTGGCCAATTGGTTACTCTCCGGTATTTGCTGCGTCGACACTGTTTGTACTTGCGGCGCCGCAATAGGTAATTACGACTCGATCGCCACCATCCCCCCCTTTCCGAGATTCATGCAATAGGTGAGGGATACTCTTTTGATTTTTTTTGCGATTCACGGATTTATCCTTTAAAACTACGTACTTAGCAAGTTTTATTTACGGTTCGCAATCCAGTAAGATCAAATTTGCAGGAGGCGCGCTTGCTCATTGGAGAGAAGGTCGATCGAGTGGCGTTCGGGCTCTTCGAAGCAGATCTGCATTCCGGGGAGCTTTGGAAGGCGGGGCACCGGATCAAGCTCCCAAGGCAGCCGTTTCGTGTCCTCGCTGCACTGTTGGCGCGACCTGGTGAAATTGTGACCCGAGAAGGCCTTCAGCAGGAGATCTGGGGTTCAAACACCAACGTAGACTTCGATCAGGCGATTGCTGCGGCGATCAACAAGATCAGAGAAGCCCTGGGGGACTCGGCGGAAAATCCACGCTTTATCCAAACGCTTACGAAGCGTGGCTACCGCTTCATCGCTCCCGTCTCCCTGTTGTATACCCTGGCTGGTCCTCAGCTTCCCGAGCGCCCGCAGGAGTCCCCAGACTCCTCTTTGAAGGTGTTGAACGAGGTAGTAGGGGCTCAGCGAGCGCTCGCCCAAGCTCAATCACCTGCACTTTTGCCCATTGCGGCTACACCAGGCCTGGAGAGCACGACTTCTTTCAATGATCGCAGCCGTGAGGGACGGGGTCATGAGGAAGAGCAGCCGGCTGTTGTCACAGGACTTTCGACCTGGTGGAACCGGGCCAGCTTGTTGCGGCTTTGCGTGCTTGCTGCGGTGCTTGGAGTAGGCGTTCTGAGCGGCATGTGGATTTTTGCACCCGCAGCGAAATCGAGGCCTTATCGCATCGATCAGGTGACCCATTACGTACCGATCTCACTGGGTCCGCCGAATCCTGAGAGTTTCCTCACGATGGCCATCGACGGTAACCGCGTTTTGACGTCGGTGATGGTGAACGGCCGTCCTCGCTTGTCTGCTATCGACATCGACACGGGGGAGGTCCAGGGCATTGCACTACCCGAAGAGATTTCGTCCAATTCGTTGACAGACGTTTCGAGGGACGGCTCCAGATTATTGTTACGGAGTCAGCAATCGACCGAATCCGAGCAGCCGCTCTGGGTTGTTCCGTCGACTGGCGGCAGTGGACGCCGGGTACCGGGTGTGCTCGCGCATGATGCAGCCTGGATGCCGGATGGGAGCAGTATTCTCTACGCCACGGGTGATCAGCTGGCTGAGATTGGTGCGAAGGAAGATTCGTCCGCGCCTTACGCCAAACTGCCAGGCCGCGCCTTTTGGCTGCGCTGGTCACCAGATGGACAGTTGCTGCGGTTTACGCTTTTGGATCCGGTCACACACGCGGCTACTCTTTGGGAGATGGATCGCGGGGGTCGTGATCCGAGACCGGTCAAGATCCCCGGCCTTGAACACTCCCCGGCTTGCTGTGGAATGTGGTTGCCTGATGGACAATCGTATGTTTTTCAGGCGAACGATAACCTGTGGATGCTGAAGGACAAGAGCCGCGCGACACTTCTTCAGTTAACCAACGGGCCTCTTCGGTCCCTTTCTCCCGTTGCCACTCGCAATGGCAACCGCATTTTTTTCATTGGGTTGGAAGCTCCGTCTGGTCTGCAATCGTTCGACACGGAGCGAAAGGAGTTTCGATCTGCGCCGGCGTTCCTGGCGGATGCCAACCGCATCGACTTTTCCAGAGACGGCAGGTGGGTCGCGTGGACCGATGTTCATGGGAAGCTCTGGCGAGCTCGTGTTGACGGCTCCGACAAGGTGCAGCTTAGCTCGGATGCTTTGGAAGTTTTTCTTGCGCATTGGTCACCGGACGGAAGCCGTTTGGCAGTGATGGCAAGGAGACCAGGAGGCGTTTGGCAGACCTATCTTGTTGATGCAAGCGGGGGAAAGACTGTGGCCTTGTTGGACGAGGGTCGCAATGCGGCCGACCCGGGGTGGTCGGCGGATGGCAAAGAGCTTGTATTCGGTCGAGAGCCTGATCTGATGGGTAAGGAAAGCGGCTCTCGTGCTCTCCAGGTTGTTGATCTCTCGACCCGTGCGCTGCACGAAATACCGGATTCCGAAAACCTCTTCAGTCCACGTTGGTCACCTGATGGCCGGTGGATTCTCGCGCTCACCCTGGATCAGAAGAACATTATGCTTTACGACGTTGCGACCAAGCACTGGCAGCGGTTGAGTTCCACAAGCGCCGCTGACCCAGTCTGGAGCGCCGACAGTAAAGCTGTGTATGTTCATGCTTTTCTGGCGGATCGTGAGCCCATTCTGAGGATCGAGGTTCCCAGTGGAAAGATTCATACGGTGGCTGACCTCGCGAACTTTCATAATGGGGGGGCAGCCAACTACTTCTTTGGGGGAGTAACACCCCGCGGAGAACCCCTGGTGCAGCCGCGCGTAGGGACCGGGAACCTTTATGCGCTCGATCTCACCGCGCCCTAGGCGGTATCCACATATAGCTGAAGTCTGATCCAGGCACAGGCGAGTGCG
>CAXTZL010000219.1:0-5350 GCA_964248555.1 uncultured Bryocella sp. | reverse complement strand
CTGAACCTGACAGTTCTAATGGGCGGGAACATGACATTTCTAAAGAGCGCTTACACAATCGCGGAGCGTTATCGGACACGCCTCTCCCCCTACATCTTGCTATCCTCAGGCGATTGGCAGCCCGCCCCGTCCCGTTGGTGTTCGGGTCGCCAACCCGTACGAAGTGTCTCTCTGCTAGCGTTTATGGATGTACTCTCGTTCGGTTTGCGCGCTGACATTCCTTGCCTCCGTTTGTATGGTGCCGTCCGCCTGCGTTGCCGCCGAACCGGGCGAAGGATTCCATGTTCTTCGCTATCGATTGGACCTGAAGCCGGATCTACAGACGAAATCGGTGAGCGGGGTGGAGGTGATCGACCTACGTGCCACCGCCGACCTCGCAAGCGTTGTCTTTTCCGGGAATGCACTCTCCATCGACAGCGCGACCTTCAACGGCAAAGCCGTTCCTGTATCCACGGCTCAAAAAACAGTCTCTATCGACCTTCCCGAACACTTGATAACCGGCAAGGAAGGCACGCTTCGCATTGTGTACCACGGAGTTCCCAAGCAGGGTGTCACGTGGGCACCGGCGTCTGTTGTGACTAGCTATGCCGCATGTGATTGGATGATCTGCTCGGAAGACAGCCCCGGAGACAAGGCGGTTTTCGACCTCAGCCTGCACGTTCCGGCTGGGATGACCTCGATTGCGTCAGGAAAGTTTGCCGGCAAATCGAGCGACAAAGACGGTGGGGAAGTTCACCACTGGCGCACGGTCATGCCCTACTCCGCTTACCTGTACGACTTTGCTATCGGCCAGTTCACCTCGACGAAGCTCCATCAGGATGGAGCCGAGCTGGTGTACTTGAGCGATGCGGCTACCGCATCTGAAATGCAGACGGCATTCCAAGAAACGCCCGCGATGGTGGCCTTTCTTTCTGAAAAAGCCGGGATCGGCCTTCCTGCAAAGAGCTATACGCAACTGTTGGTTGCAGGAGATGAGGCGCAGGAAGCCGCCACCTACGCCATTATAGGAGCGAAGAACATCGACCCGAAAGACGATTGGGCCATCATTCACGAGCTTTCGCATCAGTGGTGGGGGAACTCCATCACATGCGCGACCTGGAAAGACTTTTGGTTGAATGAGGGTTTCGCTACCTATATGACTGCCGCATGGAAGCAGCATGTGCGCGGGCAGGCGGGGTACGACGAAGAGATGAACGTCGCACGAACCCGCTATGAGGCAGTCAAAGCGAGAGGACTCGATAAGCCGCTGACCTTTCCCGGTGAGTATAAGGGACGACGCATCATCCAGTACAGCAAGGGCGCTTTGTTCCTCGATCACCTGCGCACGATACTCGGCGATGAGATGTTCTGGGCTGGCATCCGCGCCTATACGCGGGAACACGCAGGCGGCACGGTCACCAGTATCGACTTCGAGCGGTCCATGGAGAAAGCCAGCGGGCGCGATCTAACGGCCGTCTTTGCAGAATGGGTGTTCGGGCAGAATCAGCGATGACCGTAGTTGCTACAGCGTTGAGTAGTAGCTTTCGACGTATTCCCGCAACGTCTGGCCGCTATGCTCTAGATCAGGTAGGTAAAGGACTGCTCCACCATGTTCCCGAGCGAACCGCAGCGGGCCTTGTTTCATTGGCTTTTCGCATGTCAGCGCGATGGAGAAGAAGGACTGAGCGCCTACAGCAGCATCGCCTTCGTTCGTTGAAAGCTCACTCTTCCGCATACCCCTACCATCCAGGAAGCGCTGCTGGATGGCAGCGTAAAACTCCTGTTCCGTGTTCGATTGCCATGTGCCAACGTCGAATCCGCCGTACCGTTCTGGTCCAGGCCCCTCGCGAGCGAAGCCAAAGACCCAGGTGGTCTCTATTCCACACGCTTCGATTGTGCCAGCGATGTAGCGTTTCAGAGCGTCTCTTACTTCATCGTTTGGGATAGCCAGTGTTTCAATCTCCACCTCCCGAGTGATGAAAACTGCAAAGCGATCCTGCGTCAGCTCGGCAGCAAGATTCGTGTCGTTTTGGAAGAAGAAGTTCCAAACGTTGTTATCCAGAGTGACAGCTATTCGGTCATCAGATCGTTTGGTGAACTGCCAGGGCATGAACTCTCTCCTTCAAGTGTGGTGTCCTCTCGGAAGAGAGGAACTGCTTCGGCGACAGGGATATGTTCGCGAAAGTGCAGTAGTGTTTGTTCATGCCCGCTCGGGTGTTGTTCTCTCCACAGCACGCGCAGAAGAGGCGGCCATTCCTGGTTCAAAAACTGTGTCCTCGTCACCTTTGCGTGACAGGCGAGACACAAGGTAATCATCAGCTTCGGGTCGCTATTGCCCGGCTTGCGGTGGTGGACTGCAATCGACCGCTTCCCTCTTCTTAGAGTCGTACAGCCAGGAACGGCACAACGGTTGCCGTCGCGACTCAACACGGCTTCTCTCTGCCCTCCAAAGTATTCATCATCCTGCCGCTTCAGCGTGTAGCAGGTCGCACAAAGACCCAAGGCGAGAACCTTATCGTTTCCGCACGGGCAGCAGATCGACCTCTGTGCGAGGCGGGTTCGCATCACTTCCCGCCCTTACTCGCGGTGGCGATTCTGTCTGCTCTTAGAATCCGGTCGATAGTTGCAACGGAGACGGTGAGATGGGCTGCAATTTCATGCCGAGTGTGATCGTGGCTATCCCACATCGTCTTTACTACTCGCGTCTGCTGCACGGTCAGGAGTCTTTTACGACCACCCAGCCGGCCTCGCGCCCGTGCCGACGACAGACCCGCCATCGTACGCTCGCGGATCAGCTCTTTTTCGAACTGTGTCAGTGCCGCGAAGAAATGGAAGATCAGCCGGCCTGCGGCAGTGCTGGTGTCGAACCGCTCTTTGAGGGAGATAAAGTGGATGCCCTTTTTGTCGAGCCCATCGACAATCCTAAGCAGGTCGCGGAGTGACCGGCCCAGCCGGTCCAGCCGCCACACGACCAGGGTGTCTCCCTTTTCTAAACGCTCCAGGCATTTGTCTAGCTCAGGGCGATCCATGGTCCCGCCGCCCATCGTTTCCTCATAGACACGCTTGCAACCGGCTTTCCTAAGCTCGGGCAGTTGCGCCTTCGTGTCCTGCTGTTCGGTAGAAACTCTGGCATAGCCGATCACCATGAACAAACGCTATCACAAACGGTGCTCCGGGACGGCTAGTTTATGACAGCAGTTCTGCTATGCTTTTGATGTTGCAATCGCCAGCAAACGATGTAAGCTGCGAAAGCTGTCATAAACGTTCGTTTGTGCTGACGGGGCGTACTGACGAGCCGCCCGACTTGGTATCAGCGAACTCGGTGCAGCCTGACGTCACCGTCACTGATCGCGATCCTCATCTATTCGCAGGAGGATATAGGAAACGGCTGCATAACGATCTCGCCTGCTCGCCACGCTACTGCATCGCCTCAGCGAATAACATCGTCATAACGACAGCCAGGAGGAGATCGTGAGCACATTACTTCAGGTGGGATACGAGCATCACCAAGCTGGTCGCTTGGTTGAAGCTGAACGGTCCTATAGAAAGTTTCTAAGACGCGACCGGCGCAACCCTGATTGCTGGCACCTGCTGGGAGTGCTCTGCTACCAGTCAGAGCGTTATGCTGAGGCACTCGACTTGATCAGCAGGGCGATCCGGATCAATGCGGCTCAACCCCTCTACCATTGTCATCTCGGCAGCGTCTTCCATGCGCAAGGTAAACACGAGAAAGCTCTTCTTCACTACACAAAAGCTCTGGATCTTGACCCCGGGTCTCTGGAGACCCTTGAACGCCTGGGACTGCTTTACTGTCAAACCATGCGCTTTGATGAGGCTCAGCTGTACTACGAACGAGCACTCGCCCTCCATCCCAAGAACGTCTTTCTTTGGTCAGGATTTGGGGATGTACTGCGCTTGCAGGGGCGACTTGATGAAGCAATAGGAATTTACCTAAACGCTCTCAGGCTGGATCCATATCATCCACCGGCCCTCATAAACCTTGCCGCCAGTCTCGAAACGCAAGGACGTTTAGACATGGCTGCCTCTTTATACGAGCGAGCTCAAGCGCTTGCGCCTCGGATGCCGGAGCCATACTACAATCGCGGAAACATCTACATGGCGCAAGGGCAGCTCCTAGAAGCTCAGGAGCAATTCGGGCAAGCAATAAAGTTGCAACCTCTATATGCCGACGCGCACAATAACCTGGGAACGGTTTTCTACCTGCGGAATCAGACCGACGATGCGATGGCCTCGTACAAGCAGGCTATTGCAAGTAGGCGAGGTTTCGCGGATGCTCACGCGAATCTTGGGAACACCCTCCGATCTAAGGGCCTGCTTGAAGAAGCGGTAATCCAATACCGTGAGGCACTCTCGGTAGATCCTGCTCTCCCCGAAGCCCACTTGAACCTGGGGATGATCGACTTGCTGCATGGTCGCTACCAGGAAGGCTGGAAAGGCTATGAGTGGCGACGACGAGTCAAGTCGAATATCACACCGCCTGTCATCTCCCACCCCTTATGGGATCTTAGCTCTCCACGAGGAAAGCGGATCTTACTACATAGCGAGCAGGGGCTTGGAGATACGCTGCAGTTCCTACGTTTCGTGCCCATGCTTCATCAAGCTGGTGCGGAGGTCGTCTTACAGATCCCGGAACGCCTAAAGAGACTCGCGTCAGGTTTGGATGGTGTGGTGGGCATTGTCGGTCCTAACGAGCCCCTCCCTGAGTTCAGCTGCCATTACCCTTTAATGAGCCTGCCCTTTGCATTCGGAACGACCTTGGATAACCTTCCCTCTGACGTTCCATACCTTGTTGTTCCAGGCGAAGCGTCCCAGAAGGCTTCACTCTTGGACTGGGCCACACCGCTTTTGCGGGTGGGCCTAGCATGGGCCGGAAGTGTACGCGACGAAAGAGATCGCGTTCGAAGCATCCCGTTCTTTGATCTAGAACCCTTGCTCGCGCAACAAGGAGTACAGTTTTACTCGCTTCAACTCGAAGCCCTCAACACCGATCAGAGAAGTACAGCAGGGAGGTTGATTGATCTCTCTGCCCCCGTGACTGACATGGCTGATACTGCCGCCCACATACAGCGTCTAGATCTGGTGATCACTGTCGACACTTCCATCGCGCATTTGGCGGGGGCGCTTGGAAAACCTACCTGGATCATGCTTCCAGCCAGCCCTGACTGGCGGTGGCTTCTTGAACGGCAAGACAGTCCCTGGTACCCGTCCGTGAGACTATTCCGCCAGACAAACAGCCAGGGATGGTCTGAAGTGATCAGCAGAATTACGAGCACGCTAGCGGAAGTTGAGGCGGGCACGCTACCAAAAACCTTCGTTTGTGGATAGCTACTCATGTAAGGTAACCAAGAGA
>CAXTZL010000218.1:0-5363 GCA_964248555.1 uncultured Bryocella sp. | reverse complement strand
TCAAAGCCACTAACACCGTAAGTAAGATCGGGATAAAACATCATGAAAGTGACTCCATCTTCGAGGCCTCCATCCTGCGCTTCCGGCCCATTCTCATGACCACCGTCGCCGCCCTCTTCGGCGCCGTTCCGCTCGCGCTCGGCACCGGCATGGGCTCGGAACTGCGCAGACCCCTCGGCATCTCGATCATCGGCGGCCTGCTTGTCAGCCAGGCGCTCACGCTCTACACCACGCCCGTAATCTATCTCTTCATGGACAACCTCCGTCTCAAACTCACGGGCCAGAAACATGGTCCCCTGCTGAGCGAGGTAAACGCCTGAACCGGACTCCCACCATGACCGTTCCTCCCCGTCGCTCCAACTGCCTGCCGCACCGCCGAGCGCTCGCGCTCGCGGCCGTGTCCCTGTGCTCTCTGCTCGCCGATGGCTGCCGCGTCGGACCCAAATACGTTTCACCCACTCCCGGCGCCATCGCCACGGCCCCGCCGGCCTACAAAGAAGGCGCCCCACCCGCATTTCAGAACGTGGCGCAGGGTACCTGGCGTCCAGCCAACCCGCAGGACGCCACCATCAAGGGCCGCTGGTGGGAGATCTTTAATGAGCCGGAACTGAACGCTCTCGAAGATCAGCTCGACATCAATAACCAGAACCTCGCCCAGTACTTCCAGAACTTCATGGCAGCCCGCGCCCTCGTGCGGGAAGCCCATTCCCAGCTCTATCCCACCCTCACCACCTCCCCCACCTACGGCCGCACCAAGTCCTCCAGCGCCCTGCGCGGCTTCAACACCACAGGCGCCGGCTCCACCACGGGCGGCACGGGCACCGGCGGTACCGGCACTGGCGGCACCGGAACTACGGGGAGCACAGGAAGCGTTACCAGTACCTCCTCCACCGGAGGCACCTTCACCGAACTCAACCTTCCCTTCGACGTCTCCTGGGAGCCCGACCTTTGGGGCCGCATCCGCAATACCATCCGCGAATACCAGTACGCCGCCCAGGTCTCCGCCGCCGATCTCGAAAATGAGCGCCTTACCGAACAGGCCGGCCTCGCCGTCTACTTCTTCGAGTTGCGCGGCCAGGATGCCCTCCAGGACCTCTACAACAGAACCATCCAGGCCGACCGGCAATCCCTGGAACTCACCCAGGTGCTCGTCGAAACCGGAATCGACAGCCCCGAAGCCACGGCCGAAGCCGAAGTCACCCTGCGCGGCGCCGAAGAAGCCGGTGCCGGCATCGCCTCCAACCGGGCCATCTACGAACACGCCATCGCCACGCTCATCGGCAAACCGGCCTCCAGCTTCTCTATGCCCGCTCGCATCCTCACCACGCCCGTTCCAGCCATCCCCGTAGGCGTCCCCTCCGAACTGCTCGAGCGCCGTCCCGATATCGCCGCCGCCGAGCGCACCCTTGCCGAGGCCAACGCCCTCATTGGCGTCGAAAAATCCGCATACTACCCCACGCTGAGCCTCACCGGCAGCGGAGGCCTCGAGGCCTCCCAGATCACATCCCTCTTCACTACCCCGGCACTCTTCTGGTCCGTCGGCTCCTCCGCTGCCGAAACCATCTTCGACGCCGGCCTGCGCCGCGCCACCGTCGCACAGTACACCGCACAGTACAACGCCGACCTCGCCGTGTACCGCCAGACGGTCCTCACCGCTTTCCAGCAGGTCGAAGACTACATCTCCACCCTGCGCGTCAGCTCCGATCAGGACATCCGCGAGCAGGCCGCCGTCAGCTCCGCCCAGCGCTACCTGGACATCGCCCAGGCCCGCTACAAAACCGGCCTCGACCCCTACCTCGACGTCATCACCGCCCAGAACACTCTGCTCTCCAACCAGCAGACCCAGGTCACGTTACGAGTCAATGAAATGACGGCCGCCGTGCAGCTCATCCAGGCGCTCGGTGGCGGCTGGAACACCGCGCAGCTACCCGCAGCCGGCACCGTAACCGGCGACGCCGCAGCCAACCGGGTAGCCACAACCCCCTGAGCGGCATGCAACGCCGGCTTGCTATCCCGTCGGGGTCGGCTTCTGCCCTGCGCCGAACCAACATCAGCGCCAACTTCACTGAACGTTCGGCGCCGTGCCACCCGTGATCACCTGGTTCAGGATTTCCTGAATAAAGATCACGTGAATGTGCACCCGCCGCGCCACATCTGGCAGAAATTCGGCCACAAGGGTCCCGCTCGGATCCGAAGCGAGGCCAATTGCAATACGTTTCACCGTTGACACACTGTTGGTCTGCACCCCCGGCACATACAGGTTGCTCAGCTCGGCGCTGATCGGATACGTCAGCAGCGTCGCATAATTCGGCATCGGGCTGCCGTCATCATGCTGGCTCACCCACGTATGCGCCAGCGCATGCAGAATGCGGCGTTTCACCGGCGCATTCGGCACGCGGTAGTAACGCGGATCCTCGTGTGCCAGCGAGGAGATCAGAAACGTGCCAAAAAACTCGCCCTGTGCATCTTCCACGAAACTATAGCCCGTGAGCCGCCCCCATCCCTTCAATCCCGATCCAAACGCCGAGTGAGCGTTCGAGGCGACCGCAACCGCCGAATAGCCCCCAATCGTAAGCAGGTTGAAAGGATCGACAACATCCCGGATTGCCAGACGCCCCTTTTGCGCGGCGCCGAGTGGCCTCAGATTCACGGACCCAAGCACCGGCTTTCCCGAACCCTCAGTCATGCAGGGACCGGCCGCAACCGAGGGCGGGGAGGTGTGCAGCGTGTGAGTACGGTTCTTTGCGTCGCAATCCGGCAGCGGCCTGTGCTCCCCTTGCGCTTGCGACATTTCCGCATACGCTGCCGTCACCTTGCCATCCGCGTTGCGTGGGGCGGATCCGCTCGCCATGAGAAAACCGGGAGAATCCGGGAGCGAGGGCAGCGCCTGACAGCCTGCAGCAGGGGTGAAGGCGATCAAACCTAAGACCGCTGCACAGCATAACCCCACAAAAGGGCAGAAGCCTGCGCTACGCTCTATTTCTGCCAAGTCCAGGTGTCGCCGCAAGTGACCCTCACCGTCCGGTGAGCTAAGGTGAACCCGGGGAATCGGCCGGCGCTCTTAGCGGCCAATCTCCCGCGCAGCTATCTTACGGGTTTGCACCTACGGTTTGCGCTTTAGGTGCACCGCTTCCAACACATCATCCGCAAACTCCTCCACAAAAAACCCTAGCGCCGCACCTCCAATAGAGCCGCCATAGGTTGACGCGACATCATGGAAGTTCCGGTTGCTCTGCGGATAATACGCGGGGGTCAGCGCCGCGGAGGCCGCATAACCTAGTAAGAGCGATCCATTTACGGTGGACCGCCCTCCATCCGTTCGCGTAACCAGCGGCCGGGTGATGGCATAAATCGTTCGTTTTACCGGGTTGAATTCCGGGCCCTTCTGGTAGTAACGCGGATCTTCGTGCAGCAGAGGAGCGAACACAATGTCCGTGAAAACACCTTCGGCGGTCTCGCGAACCGCCGCCGCGCCCACCCGCTTACCGAAAGCCGTGCTGTTCACACCATAGTTAGGCTGCCCATCGGTGACGTGGGCATAACCCGCAGAAAGGATGGTCGCTCCAAAATTGCTGAAGGAGTACAGGTCCGTCGCGCCGACAAGAATTTTGCCCCGGACGCCTAAAGGCTGCGCCGTCCACCCTGCGGGAATGTACTTTGCTTTCAGCGGAGCGACGTGCGCCGCTTCCTTTGGGGACGAGGGCGGGGCATTCAGCTGTTTCAGCTGCGGTTCCGGAGCCTCCGGCAAAGAAGAGGAGGGCGCTTCCGGCAAAGAAGAGGAGACGGAAAACGTCCCCGGCATCGCTGAGAGATTTGGAGACGATGTCGACGCCATCATCAGACCCGAACCGGCGGGCAGGGTGACAAAGGCCACAACCTGCGCGCCGGCTTTCGGCTCGGCTGCTGCTGACTCGGCAAATGCCGACCCACATAGAGCAGAAACACTGCCAAAAGCCAGGCCCACGACAACAAATTGTCGGCCGTTGCCGGCAAAGAAAGATCGGATAGAACAGAAATTCATTAGTTTAACTTTCATTCCCGGCTTGAGAGGGTCGCCACTTGGCAGAAAACCGGCCGCGGAGGTTTGTTGAAAAGACGCCAAATAACCGGCGTCGGTTGTACTTCCGCACCGTTACGGCGAAGGCTTCCGAGGTTACCGATGGAACACGCTCCCCCGATCGCGCGTTGACTTCCCGCGTCCCATAGGTACAAGCTCATGCAGAAGAGGAAAACGCTGTGAACGAGACCAAAAGGGCCGTAGAAGATCGCCTCCGCGAAGCCGGGGACCGGCTCGAAGAGGAGGTGCAACGCGCAGTCAAGTTCCTCGACGACGAGGTCGTCCCCGAAATCCGGCGCAACAGCTCCACCGCCCTCCGCACCGTCGCGGACAAGCTTCGCCAACTGGCCCAGGATCTCGATGATGAGCGCCGCCGCCATGAGGACAGCGGCATTTGAGCGGTATTGCCCTGACCCGTCCTTTTCTCCAAACCCGCCCTCGCCTCCATGTCACGGCCGGCTTCGCCCTTTTCCTGGGTTTAAGCCTGGATCTCGGCCTGCTCACCGGTTGCCACCACAACAGTTCCAACCGTTCGATCGCCCGCACCACTGCACCACCACTTCGCAACGGCGGCACACACGCAGGTTCCAGCGGCACCGCCGCCAGAGACTCAGGCCCGGAACTCGCCGCCGGAGACGGCTTCTTCGACGACACCCGCACGTCCCCGAACTTCACCGAATCCGGTCTCGCCACCTGGTACTACGCCCACGGACACACCGGTTCCGATGGCCACCGCTATGACGCGGATGCTCCAACTGCCGCACACAAAACCCTGCCCCTCGGCTCCACGGTGCGCGTCACCAATGTCGCTACAGGGCAATCCACCCTCGTCCGCATTACGGACCGCGGCCCCTTCTACCCCGGCCGCATCCTCGATCTTTCCGAAGTCGCCGCACGCCAGATCGGACTCCTCCGCCCCGGCATCGCCGAGGTACGCCTCGAAGCCTATCCCCATCCGATGGCCGACCCCATCGGCCGCTGGTGCGTGCAGACCGGACCCTTTCACGCCGTAAACGATGCTCTCGACCTCAAAGCCGCGCTGCTGGACCGCTACCGCGGTGCCCGCGTCTCGGAATTTACCGGGCAAACCGGATTCTGGGTCCGCATCGACCCCGTCACCCGCGGCCGCCCCGAAGCCACCCACATCGCCGACTGGATCGGCGCGCCGGACAAAAAGACGAACTCCTTCGTAGTCCGTATCAACTAGGTCCGCGTCTACGGCCTAGTTCCGGCTCCCCGCCGGACCCGGCTTGACCTCAGCGTCGAAAACCCCGGTCTCCACAACCCCGCCATGCTTCATCTGGAC
>CAXTZL010000217.1:0-5382 GCA_964248555.1 uncultured Bryocella sp. | reverse complement strand
TCAGGGCTTTGTTTTGCAACCTTTGGAGGACTCAAACGAGGTGCACCCCGGTCTACACGGAGGTACTTCCACTTCCAGGTTGACGGGTGCTACCCATGGGCGGCCGCTTTTGATTTCCTATTGTTCTATGAGTAAGGGTATGGCTTTTCAGAAACCCAGTATGGTTCGCGTGCGGCTTCAGGTGCTTCGCGATTTCCACTCGCCGGTGCTGCGGGCCGGGGAGGATCGCCTGCGTGCCGCGATGGTGGAGTATGCCCAGCTTCTTGCAGGCCGAGAGCGGGATTCGGCATTTTCCGGGGTGTACAGCGCAGCGGTGCGCTAGGCCCTGGAAGCACCTGTTCAACCGAGTGTGATTGGCGACGCGCAGGGGTCAACGACTGGTTCTTGACTGTATACAAAGCAACACATACACGGCTGCTGTAAACGCCACCATGAGGGTGCAGGATGCGGCGCTGGTCTCCGTCCGGGCCATCGTGATCTCCTTTCAGATGCCAGCTTCTGATTGACTTGCCTGCCATGGCATCGATTCGCCGACCGGCTTCTCAGATTCTATGCATCCATCATGTAAGAACCCATTTAAGCACCCATGAGCCGAGCCGGAAGACCTCAATTTCCGTTCTTCGATGCCACTTACAAAACCAGTGAGATCCCGTTTGCTCCTCCGTTGCCGGCGCTGCAGCGGTTCGGTTTGTGAAATTACGCCGAGTGGTGAAAGAGATCGCCCCTTTCCTGTGTAGACTTGGGCGCGTTCCCCCTGGAGGTTCTATGACGTTACGAAACCTGGCACACGCTGCCGTGATGTTTTCCCTGGTGCCGCTGGGCACAATGGCTGCCTTCGGCTCGGAGATGGCGACGGCAGGCATCAGCGCGACGGCTGCCTCCTCCGGCGGCGGCTACAACTATGACATCGTCTTGACCGACACCGGGACAACACCCGTGGGAACCTTCTGGTTCAGCTGGGTACCGGGGGCAGGGTTTTTGACGGCCGTTCCGACCAATGTGCAAAGCCCGGCTGGCTGGACAGAGAAGCTGACCAATGCGGGTGCCGGGATTCAGTGGACCACGACCACAAGCGCGCTCGCTGCTGGAAGTTCGCTCTCCGGGTTCTCCTTCACCAGCACGGAGACGCCCGCACAACTGGCATTTCCTGTCACCGTGGGCGCGTTTACGAATCCTGGAACTGTGTTCTACGTCTACCAGGGGGCGCCCCTGGCCACGGGTGATCCCGGCTTCACTTCCACTGCCGCGATTGCGACCACGCCCGAGCCTTCGAGCTTCATCTTTCTCGGTACGGGGCTGCTGGCCGCCGTGGGGATGATGCGGCGCCGGCCTCGAACGGCCTGACGTGCAAGGCGAGTCGCGCCTGGGCCGGGCCTGGGCGCGTTGCCGACGCATGGGGACGCATGGGGACGCATGGCGGTTGATGAGCAGATGATTTGGTAGGGGAGGCCAGCCGTACGCGCCGCACGGGCGGGGGCACGGGTCTTGAACCATTTGAATAAAAGGTGGATGGGCCCACTGCTTTGCACGGCAGCAGATCCGATCGTGACTTCACCAAAATTCAACCCGTAACGCCACACAAGGCGAGCGCATTTTCTTGTAGTATTCACACCATGCTGCTGTTCCGCCGTCTCGCGCTGGTTGCTTTGTTACTTGGGAGTGTACTCTTCCTGCAAAGTTGCTCGAGTGCGGGTTCCGCAGCGCTGCAGCCCGCCGCGGCTGACCAATGGATTGTTGCGTGGGGCGCTTCTCCTCAGAGTGCGGTTGAATCTTCCACCAATGCCGGGGGCACGGAGCAAAGCTTTCGGTTTCTCGTATATCCCAGTGTGAGTGGAGTAGAGGAAAGGGTTCACCTATCCAATTATTTCGGCAACACTGCCGTGACCATCGGGGCGGCGCGCCTGTCTGCGGCGAGTGCAGGTGGCACGTCTGCAGCCGTAGATCCGACCCGGGATGCGGGACTGACGTTTGGTGGAAGCAAGAGCGTCACCCTGCAGCCTCACCAAGAGATCGATTCGGATCCGGTGAACCTGACCTACAGCTTCGGCGAGTGGCTGGCCGTTTCCGTCTATGTGCAAGGAAACTTTCCCGCGTTGACGGAGCACGGCGCCCAGGTTTCAAACAACTTCTATGGGCCGAGTGGCGCAGGTGATTTGACAGCAGATACCACGGGACAAAGCTTCACCCAAACGAATTTGAACTGGTTGTTAGTCACGGCCGTGGAGGCCTACGGACCCTACCAGGGAACGGTGGCGTTCTTTGGGAGTTCCTCGGTAGACGGTCATGACTCGAATTACGGCAACACGAATGCTTATCCCGTCTACAACGTTCCGATCGCGGCGCAGACGACGGACCGGCCGACGGATTGGCTGGCCCGCTCGCTGCAGGCTGGCGGCTACAACTTCGGCGTATTGAATGCGGGCTTGTTGGGGGATCCAGCCGGGGAAGATGCCAGCACGAAGTCCGGTGCCGTGCTGGCAGGCGTAGATCGATTCCAGCACGACGTCGTTCAACAACCCGGGATCAAGGCAGTGGTGATCTATATCGGAGGCATCGACATCCGGCAGGACTGCTTGCCAGCCACAAGCGTGGAAGGCTTTCTTAGCAACCTTGTGGCCCAGGCGCACGCGGCCAACATAAGGGTCGTTCTGGCGACGCTGCCACCGTCTGAGTACTGTACCTCTGTGCAACCCGTGCCTTCCACTGCTGCGCCCTACAATGGCGATCTAAACCCCGGGCCGGAAAACAGCGGCTCAACACAACGCCGTTTGTTGAATACATGGATACGTTCCAGCGGAGCGCAGCTTCCGGGAGTGGTGGCGATTGCTGATTTTGACGAGGTACTGGCCGACCCGGCGCATCCTGACTTCATGATGCCCCATTTCATCGCGGGTGACGTCTTTCACCCGAACGGCGTGGGCTATGGCGTGCAGAACTCGGCTATCCCTTTGGCGAGTCTTTTAGGCCAATAGCTTCCGCACGCTCCGTTGTTACCGGTGGTTCATGCGTCCGAGGGTATGATCGAGACATGCGCATTTCAGCCTTCTGCATACCCTTCGTGTGCGGTCTATTGTGTCTCGCGGGTTGCAGCAACTCGGCTATTCCTTCTTCGGCGACGGCAGCGGTCAAGCCCTCCATCTGGGTAGGCAGTTGGGGCGACGCGATGACCAACGCCGCCGTGGACGCGGATAATGGCGGAGGCAACGAAGAAAGCTTTCGCTTTTTGGTGACGCCCACGATTGGAGGGACGGAAGAGCGGGTTCGATTTTCCAATGTTTACGGCCTTACCCCGGTGACTCTGGGTGCAGCGCGCCTGTCTATTGGACAGGATGGCAGCAGCGCTGTGGATCCGACCCACGATGTGGCTCTAGCCTTTTCGGGTCAGCCAGGCGTTACCATCGCGCCGGGGCAGGTGGTGGTATCGGATCCCGTGTCGCTGAGCTTCAGTTTCGGCCAGACACTCGCGATTTCCGCCTATCTGAAGGGAACGTTTGGCCCAGTTTCTAAGCACAATTCGCTGTTCATACAAAATTACCGAAGCGGGGCTGGTTCTGGAAACAAAACAGCCGATGCGACGGGCGCCACCTTTACGGGAACGTTGGGGGATTGGTTGCTGATCAACGGAGTGGATGTATATGGTCCCTACCAGGGCACACTGGCGTTGTTTGGAAGCTCGACCACAGACGGAACACACTCCGACTACAGCGCGACGATGATCTACCCGAACGCCAACGTGCCCGTACCTGGCCAACACACGGACCGGCTTTCTGATTGGCTGGCGCGCCGATTGAATGCAGCGGGGTACCAGATCGGCGTGGTCAATGAGGGCGTTGGTGGAGATACTGTTACCGACGACATTACAAACCAGCTCAATCATGTAGAGAATGCGAACCAGCGCATTGCCCAGGATGTTCTAAGTCTGCCCAATCTGCTGGGGATGGTGACTTACTTCGGTTCAATCGATATCCGTTCTCCGGATTGTAAGTCCGCTCCGGCGATTGAAGCCGCAACGGAACAGATGATTGCTACGGCGGCTGCGGCGAAGGCACCTGTCATTTTAGCGACGATTCCGCCCTCGGCTTTTTGCATGAATCCAACACAAGCGAATTATGGCCCCGTTCCTTCCCCCTCCGACCCCTATGCTGGTGCGATTACTCCGGGACCCGCCAATGGCGGTGAGATACAACGCATGGCGTTCAATGCATGGCTACGGCAGACGGGCGCCAACCTGCCGGGCGTGATTGGTATAGCTGACTTCGATCAAGCGTTGGCGGATCCTGCACGGCCAGACTTCTTGCTCGCCCCTTATAACTCCGGGGATAACTACCATCCGACAGGGATGGGGTATCAGGTGGAGTCTGGCGCCATTCCACTGTCGTCTTTTCCCAAGCCCTGAGATACCGGTGCGTCCGCGCCCGTCACTCTGCGAGTGGATTGGGTTCAGATGTTTCTTCAGTTTGCTCGCGCTTCGCCGCCGTTGCGAGCCGTGCCGGTGAGTCGGAGACGGTAGCCGCGTTCAGCGTAGACGCTACGTCTAGGTAGTTTCGATCAGGTCCCATCGGTCTAAAAACGGCTTCAGGAAGGCTTGCTCCGCGATCATGGCCTGACGTTTGCTTTCGCTTTGGGTTTTGATCACGTAATTGAGGTAGGTCCAGACCTTCCCCGGCTTTCTGGTTCCTCCGTTGCTCAGCGGCGTGCGTAGGGAGTAGTCGAGGTTCATCTGTGCTGCCTTCTCCGCGTCGGCCTCCGGCAGTATTAAGCAGCAATACTCACGGGGCGTCCGGACGGCTACAAGAACGACGTACTGCGCATGGTAGAAGCCCTCAGCCGTGTTGAACATTCGTTTACCTTGCTGGGATGTCCCTTCTTTGCAGTAGCCGTAGTTGAACCACCAGGCCGTGTCGTCAGATTTCATGCTTGCGCCTTTAACCTGTATCTGCCACGTGTGCCCGTTTTTGGCTGCGAGGAGGTCCGCGTTGACGGACGTGCCTTCCTTGTTTAGATCACTGACCCGAAAACCGTGGAACTCCAGTTCATTGGAGACGATTCGCTCCGCGATACGCCCGACGTTGTGCCTTCCGATGCCGCTAGTCGTGGTTTGCATCCTGCAAGCCTACAAGCAGTAGCGAGTCGGGTCGTACTTTCGCGCGATGTCTACTCACCCGTGGTGAGATCTCGGAGGAGGTACCCGGCTTGCGCCTCAGCAGTCGTGCCACTGCGGAAACCCACCCATGCGATGAGGCCGCATGGATGGGGCACGCGTCATGGGTGGGCCACCCGCCCGGCTACACCGCGATGAGTGGGCCTTCGCGTCTCCGCGCAGTCCAGGGTGACTCGATCGCCACTCTTCCGGGCTCGCCTGTGGCGTAGTGGCAGAAGCTG
>CAXTZL010000216.1:0-5386 GCA_964248555.1 uncultured Bryocella sp. | reverse complement strand
AGCTGGTGAAGACGTTTTCGCAGCAGAGCGGGCTGAAGGAGAACTACATTTCGGTGTATGCGGGATCGTCAGAGCCGCTGCACTACACGGTGTTGGCCTTTACGTCGCCGAGCCGGGGGTTTGTATCGGCGGATCCATCGTATGAGGCGCCGGTGCGGGCGGCGAAGGTGACGGGCGCGAAGATTACGATGGTTCCCCTGACGCCGACCTATGCGCACGATGTAAAGGCGATGGTCGCGGCCGATCCGAATGCGGGCGTGATTTATATCTGCAACCCCAACAACCCGACGGGCACGCTGACGAGCAAGCAGGACATCGTGTATGCGCTTGAAAACAAGCCGAAGGGCTCGATTCTGCTGGTAGATGAGGCTTACATTCACCTGTCGGATTCGCCGAGCGTGTTGGATATGGTGGCGGCGGACAAGGACCTGATCGTTCTGCGGACGTTCTCGAAGATCTACGGGATGGCCGGGATCCGTTGCGGATTTGCGCTAGGGCGGCCGGATCTGCTGGCGAAGCTGCAGCCCTATGGGCAGAATGCGATGCCGGTGACGGGGTCGACGGCAGCGAATGTGTCACTGCTGCAGGCGGATCTGATTCCGGAGCGGAAGAAGATCATCGGAGACAATCGGCGGGATACGTTTGCCTGGCTGAAGGAAAACAACTACAAGCTGATCGGGGACTCGCAGTCCAATTGCTTCATGATCGATACGGGGCGGCCGGGCAAGCAGGTGATTGCGGCGATGGCGGCGAAGAACGTGTTTATCGGGCGGACGTGGCCGGTGTGGCCGAACGCGGTGAGGGTCTCGGTGGGAACGGCGGCGGAGATGGCGGCGTTCAAGGTGGCGTACAAGCAGGTGATGAGTGCCTGAAGTGCATTTCCTGATTGCGAGACGGCCAGCTTGCCCGCTGGCCGTCTCGCTTTGTGCGATGAAGGCGGTGCCGCCCAAGCTGAAACGTAGCCTGGAGGGCCTCTGCGGCGAGGTGTTGCGCTACAATCTATGCCTATGCACGACGCCTTGACAGTCGGAATTCCGGTGATGGTCATAGTCCTGGGCATCCTGATCAATCGCCACGACGTGAAAGATCTGCGTACCGAGATGCGCTCCGAGTTGAAGGATTCGCGATCCGAGATGCGTACCGAGATGAAGGGACTGCGTGCCGAGTTTGGTACCGAGATGAAGGGACTGCGTGCCGAGTTTGGTACCGAGATGAAGGATTTACGAGCCGAGATGGGGCGCCGCTTCGACCTTGTCGATGCGGAATTGCGGTACTTCCACGATGTTACCGGCAAGCTCAGTGGCAGGGTGGATGAGTTGAGCAAGCGGGTTTCCTAGGCATGTTGGCCCCGACGGAGCCGATGCACCTGGGATGAGCTTGCTTCGCTTTTTGTCCACAGGAGACGGGTTAGGGCGATCCGACCGGGTTCTACAGGGGCAGCAGCAAACCTGCACCGGGCTGCGATACTGGAAAAGCAGTCAGAGTCGTTGCGTGAACGTTTATGTCCGATCTTTGTCCCATTTGCGAAGGTTCCGGTTTGCGGCTTATTGAGCAGGCAGATGGGACGCGTGCGGCGACGGACTGCCTTTGCCGGATTTCGCGGCGGGGTGTGCGGCAGTTTGAGGCGGCGCGGATCCCGGAGCGGTATCGCGATTGCACGCTCGATAATTTTGTGACCCATCTGGACGGGAACAGCCATTCGCTGCAAGCGGCGCTGATCGAGGCCCGGGGATTTCTGCGCAGCCATGCGTGGACGCTCGATGGCGATGGCCTGCTGATTACGGGCAGGGTCGGTGTGGGCAAGACGCACCTGGCGGTGGGCATTCTGCAGGCCCTGGTTTCGGAGCGCGGCGTGAAGGGGCTGTTTGTGCACTATCGCGACCTTCTGAAACAGGTGCAAAACAGCTATAACCGGTCCGCCGAGGCGACCGAGAAGGAGATCCTGCGGCCCATCATGGAGGCCGAGGTACTGGTGCTGGATGAGCTGGGCGCGGCGCGGCCGACGGAGTGGGTGGCCGACACGGTGGAACACATTCTGAACACCCGCTATAACGACTGCCGTACGACGATTATTACGACGAACCTGGTGAATGCGCCCCCGGCGTCGGCAAGCTATGGCGCCGCCGCCGCCGCGTCGCGGGCGGATACACTTGGGGATCGCATCGGAGAGCGTATGCGTTCGCGGCTGCAGGAGATGTGTGTGGTGCTCGAGATGCAGGGCGAGGACTACCGCGAGCGGATGCGGCGAACGTCCTTCGCTACAGAGAAGCCGCGGCGGATGCGGCAGGGATCGGCGGACTAGAACGATTTCTGGGCGGTGGTTCTGCTATTGGGGATACAGAGATCCTTCGCTGCGCTCAGGATGACGGCTTTTGGGGATGGGGCCTTTTAGGGTGGTGGCCTTCCAGGGGCATGGCCCGTCCCGGCTGACGTCCAAGCACACCCAAGCGCAAGGCGATGAACTCCGAGATTGTGCCGGGATAGAATTGGCTTTATGGCTTCAGACGACAGACCCGGTTCGCCAGGCAAGAGCGGCATGTTTCAGGAGCCGGAGCGTGAGGCTCGCGGGCTGCCGACGGCCGCGATTGCCATTGCCATTGCCGGGGTGACTGTGTTGATTGTTCTGGCGTTGTTTCTTGCGCTGGGCCGGCATCGTGCTCCGGCTTCCAGCCAGGGCGGCCGCGTGGGGCTGGACACGAGCTATGCACCGCATCTGCAGCTTTCCGACCTGCAAATGAGTGAATCGACGAGCTTTTCGGGCAGCAAGGAGACCTTTGTCGACGGCAGGATCGTGAATAACGGGCCGGCGACGGTGGATGGTGCAGAGGTCCTGGTCAGCTTTCCGGCTGACGGCGGCGGGGCACCGCAACAGGAGACTGTGCCCGTGACGCTGATTCGTACGCGGCAGCCTTATATCGATGTGCAGCCTTTGAGCGCGGCTCCACTGGCGCCGGGAGCAGCGGCGGAGTTCCGGCTGACGTTTGACGATGTGAAGCTGGACTGGAACCAGCAGACCCCGCTTCTTAAAGTTACGGGCGTCAGCAAGCGCTAGGGTTGCGAAAAAGTTCCGGCCAGACAATCCAGTAACCCATTTGCCACGTTACCTAATCAGAACAGGGCCGAAGCCTTCGGCTCGACCTGTTCCGAGGATTGGCGGTCCCTGCTGCGAAGAGCGGCGAGTGAGATCGTCTCACGAACTCTCCTTATGGAGAGATACCAAGGCAGATTGGCCCTCCAGAAATGGAGGGCCTATTTTTCAGGCCGAAGTCTTCCGTGGGGAGACGGTGGCGTGAATTGCGAGCAATGTTTCGAGGAGATGGCGCAGACCGTCGAGGCGCAGGGCGTTTGCGCCGTCCGATTTGGCCTCCGGCGGATTTTCATGCACCTCGAGAAAGATGCCGTCGACGCCGGCGGCCACGGCGGCGCGGGACAGGACGGGGATGAACTCTGGCTGGCCCCCGGAGACGCCATTGGCTGCGCTTGGGGTCTGTACGGAGTGGGTTGCGTCGAAGATGACCGGGGCGAAGCCGCGCATGACGGGCAGGGAGCGCATGTCGACGACGAGGTTGTTATAGCCGAAGCTGACACCGCGCTCGGTGAGGCAGACGCGTTCGCAACCGCCTTCACGGACTTTTTCAACGGCGTGACGCATGTCCCAGGGCGCCACGAACTGGCCTTTTTTGATGTTTACGGCACGTTGTGGGCCGGTGCAGGCAGCGGCGGCGGAGAGTAGAAGGTCGGTCTGGCGGCAGAGAAAGGCGGGAATTTGCAGCATGGCGTCGATGTCGCCCAAGGCTTCGCTGGCCTGAGAGGCCTGTTCGGGGGTGTGCACGTCGGTGAGGACGGGAAGGTGGTGGGACTCACCAATAGAACGCAGGATACGGCAGCCTTTGGCCAGGCCTGGGCCCCGGAAGGATCGGACCGAAGTGCGGTTTGCCTTGTCGAAGCTGGCTTTAAAGATGTAGGGAATGCCGAGGTCGGAGGCGATGCGCTGGACCCTGTCGGCGAGGGTGCGGGCGTGGGTTTCGGACTCGAGTACGCAGGGGCCGGCGACGAGGAAGAGCCCGGGACCGTTCAGTGCAATGGGGCCAAGATGAAGCGGGGTGGAGGAGTTCACCTCCCTATTGGAGCATATGGTCTGGAGGTCCAGAGCCCAAGGGGAGAGAGGGTTGCATGCAAGCAGAAACCCCGGCCGGAGCCGGGGTTTTCTATGCCGTGCAGATGGACTGGGAGACGATTTAAGGGGTGAGCACGGAGGTGGCATGCTCGCCATTGGCCACGGAGGTGAGGCAGGATGGCAGGGCCGAGGTGGGGAAGGGCGTGTCGGTGACAGCCGTCAAGACACCGGTGTTGGGGTTGAGTTGGGCTCCGGAGATGGCAGAATTCTGATAGTCCGAGGTGTAGAAGAACTGGCCCAGGGCTGGCTCGATCGTGACGCAGGTCGGCCCTGTGGAGGTGGCGAAGGTGCCGCCGGCCACGGTAGTCAGGTTGCCGGTTGCCTGATTGATGACGAAAGAGCTGACGGTGCTGGAGTTGAAGTTGGCGGTGTAGACGTACTCGGCGCGGGGATCAATGGTGACGTTGACGGGATACTGGCCTGTGCCGAACGGGCTGCCGCTCAGCGGCGTGAGATTGCCGGTGGTAGTGCGGGCGATCTGATAGCCGATGATTTCGTTCTGCTGTTGGTCCGTCACGTAAACGAACCGTGTGGTGCCCTCCACGGCGATGGAGGAAGGAACGACGCCTGCGGCGGAACCCTGGTACGTCTTCAACGTGGCATTGAAGGCCGTGCCGGAGAGAGGTGTAAGAGCGCCGGTGGAGGTGTTCTGCGCGTAGCCGAGAACGGTCGGTTTCCCGAGGGTGAGTTCCTGGTCGAGCACGTAGGCATAGATGTTGTTGATGCCACCGGTCACGGTGGTGCAGGTGGAGTTGCCGGCGATGACGGCCGCGGGGGCAGGAACGCAAACCGGGGTTGCGAGCGCGATACCAATCGGGTTGTTGCCGACATTCTGGTTGATCGCGGGTCCGAGACTGTTATCGGTTT
Organism: uncultured Bryocella sp.; assembly: GCA_964248555.1. Lineage (GTDB taxonomy): Bacteria > Acidobacteriota > Terriglobia > Terriglobales > Acidobacteriaceae > Granulicella. The sequence continues at coordinate 342 of CAXTZL010000216.1, read as the reverse complement.
GATTGATGGGAAAGATGGTGATGCCGCCAGGACCGGGGGAGGCGGGCGAATAGCCTGCCTCGTACGTATAGGTGACGTAGAGATAGGTTCCCGTGGTGTCTACCGTGGCGCTGGTGGGGTAGGTGCCGGTGAGATTGTAGGTGTGTTCCCCGTAGAGTTTGCCGTCTGTGCCGATGGAGAACTCTTCTACCTGCGCGTTTTGCGAGCCGCCGATGACATAGATGAACTTGTTGTTGGGCGCGGACACGACTTTCACCGGATTGGTAAAGGGGGTGGCAAAGGGTGAGCCGGAGACCTGGTTCAGGATGCCTGTCTGGTAGTCGACGCCATAGGCCGAGATGG
>CAXTZL010000215.1:0-5409 GCA_964248555.1 uncultured Bryocella sp. | reverse complement strand
CGAGATCGTTGTAGGGCAGCGCGAGGGTGTGCATCGCGGTTTCAGCCGGCACACCAGCAGAACCGGGAATGCCGAAGGTCGCGACACCGGAGCCGGCTTTGACGAGCAGGGCGTCGGCGTGGCCGTGGTAGCAGCCCTCGAACTTGAGGACAAAGTTCCGGCCGGTGAAGCCGCGTGCGAGGCGGATGGCCGACATACAGGCCTCCGTGCCGGAACTGACGAAACGCAGCTTTTCCACGGACGGAAAGCATTCCTGCACGAGTTCGGCAAGGTCGGCCTCGGCGGCGGTGGAGGCGCCAAAGCTGGCGGAGCGGCCGGCGGCCTCGCGAATGGCCGCGACGGCAGGCGGAAAGGCGTGGCCGAGCAGCATCGGGCCCCAGGAGCCGAACATATCGAGGTAGCGGTTGCCGTCGGCGTCGGTTAGATAGGCGCCTTCGGCGCTGTCGACGAAGGGCGGATGGCCGCCGACGGCGCGAAAGGCACGTACGGGGGAATCGACTCCACCGGGGATGAAATGTTCAGCGCGGGCCTGCAGCGCCGCAGAGCGGGAAAGCGAGAGAGGCATAGATTTCCGAGTATAGGGTGGCGCTGCGGGCCTGGGGTCAGCGCCTCGCGGGACTAAAAGCCACCCGGTACGGGGGCCAGGTAGAGCATGAATCCCAGCACGATCAGCAGCGAAAGGAACTGCACCATGGTGCGGGTGTGCGGGGCTTCCGGGGCGTCGTTGGTGAAACAACGCCAGCCCATGCCGGCGCCCACGATGAGGAATACCCACTGCGTGCCCATACGGTTCGGGTTGGATCCGATGACGCTGAGAGCGAAGAAGAGCAGGCAGGTGAGGGTCAGCAGCACGCGCTGCACCCGGGAAAGCGCATAGGCGGCCTGCGAGCCATCGAAGCCGAAGACGGGAGTCAGATTGAAGAGGTTGATCCAGGTGGCGAAGTTGGCGATCACCAGCCAGATCATGCTGTGCGTGGTGAGAGCCATAAAGAGGCAGGCTGCCGCCGCGCCGAGGCCGTACAGCGGGCCGGCGAGGGAGATTGAAGCCAGGTCCTCACGCGAAACCCCTTGGGAGTACCACTTAACGTAGGCTCCAAGGCCGGGAATCAGCATGGGGAGATCGGCCTTGAGGCCGCGGCGGCGGACGGCGACGTAGTGGCCCATCTCGTGGATAAGAATGGCGATCGTGGCGCCGAGAGCGAAGCGCCAGCCGGCCAGTGCCCAGTACAGGGCGAAAAAGCCGAAGAAGCCGAGAAAGAATTTGAGTTTGAAGAGAAAGAAGAAGGCCGACTTGAGCTTGAGCAGGAAAAAGACAATGGGAGCGAAGGGCCCTAGGCGCTTGGTCCACTTTGCCTTACGTGCAGATTCCTCGGCCGTGCGGGCGTCAATGCGGTCAAGCTGGCCCTGTACCGTGGCGGCCTGCTCGGAGCCCTCGGGAAGCCAGGCAAGCATGGAATGCCAGCGGTCGCGGGCCTCCGGCCATTGGCCATTTGCCTCAAACTGCTGCGCGGCCGCGGCGAGGTCTCCGAGATAGCGGGCATAGGTGAGGGTGCCGCAGTCGGGGCAGGCGAGGGTGCCGTCCGGGAGCCAGTGGCTGCAGCTGGGGCAGCTGTGGACAGGCTCGGGCGCAGCGGGCGCGGGAGGAAGGACGTCAGTAGCGGTGGTGGCAAGGGTATTGGGCATCGTGCGGCGGCTCAAGTATAGGACGCGACCGGAGCGCGAGCGATGCGTCGACCGGGGAGCCGGTTGTGTGGGATTGGATGAAGCGGTTCGGATTGGAGGGGGAGCCGAGGCTGGAAACAGGGGCGCAACCTTCAAGTAGGCCTTTATGCCCCTGTTTACTCTCTTGATTCTCTCAGAGCCGGGCCCGGTTCCCGTTTTGGGAAGGCGCACGGGCAGAACCGCACTATGCACTGTTGCCGTGGCTGCTGGCGACCTATACTCGGGTCAAATCTCAGGGCGTCCGGGGCAGGTGAGCCGGTCAACAGCCCGCCACAGGCAAGCGATGGGCATTCAGCCAATCCGAAAGACTGTCGTACCGGAAATTCCGGATAAATTGTATTTCCGCATCGGCGATGTTGCCCGCATTTGCGAGGTGCCCGCCTATGTGTTGCGCTTCTGGGAGACCGAGTTTCCGCAGCTGAAGCCGAATAAGGGCGGAACCGGGCAGCGGCTCTACCGCAAGCGCGATGTGGAGATGGCTCTCCGCATCAAGAGCCTGCTGTACGACCAGGGCTATACGATTCCCGGCGCACGGAGTGTCTTCAAGACGGAAACCAAGGTACGCGAGGTTTCTGCCGAGCCGGTTGCGAAGGCGGCGACCCAAGCCATTGCGCCCGTTGCGATGGAGGCTGCGCCGGCAGAGCAATCCCCTGCCTCGACAGTGCCGGTTTCCAATGACTACGACGCGGGTGCCGAGGTGCGACGGCAGGTGAAGTTGCATGCCCTGCGTGCCGAGTTGCAAGCCCTGCTGGAACTGCTGCAGGACCGGGTTCGACCAGCAGCCGGACCGGCAAAAGTGCAGCCGATGCGGCCAAGGCTGGTGCTGGAGCCCAGGCAGGCTGCACCGCGGCCGGAACCGGCTCGGCAGGAGATGCTTCGCCTGGTAGCTTCCAGTCCTGTGGCGTCCGGCTCGCGCGACCTGCTTCCGGGCGAGTAGTACCCTATGGCCATGGCCTCCGTGGCAGCGGTGCCGAGCGCCCCCCAGCACAATTCGCCAGTACCGCGCAAGACGCACACAGCTAGCTCTGCCGCCGTGGTGCTGATGGCGGGGACCGTGCTTTCCGGCGTGCTGGCGCTGGTGCGGACGAAGTACATCAATGAGATCTTCGGTGCCGGCGTGGCGCAGGATGCCTACCGTGCGGCGTTCAAGCTGCCGGATCTGCTCAGCTATTTCCTGATTGGCGGCGCGGCTTCCATTTCGCTGGTTACGGTGCTCAACCGCTTCCGTGAGCGCGGCGACGATGAGGGCGGCGACCGTGCCATTTCGGTCATCCTGTGCACGATGCTGCTGGTTCTCGGGATGGGTGTGCTGCTGGGCGAGGTGTTTGCGCCGCAGTATGTGGACCTGGCGAACAAGGGCTTTCGCGGCGACCAGCGGGCGGTCCTCTGCACCGCCCTGACCCGGCTGATGCTGCCGGCGCAGCTATTTTTCCTGATCGGCAGCGTAATGAGCGCACGGCTTCAGGTGCGGCGCATTTTTATTTACCAGGCGCTGCAGTCGCCGATCTACAACGGCGGGATCATCCTGGGAGCCGTTCTGCTGCACCGGCAACTGGGCGTTTATTCCCTCGCGGTGGGTGTGCTGGTGGGCGTGATCGTCGGCTCGGCCCTGCTGAATACCCTCGGCGCGCTGCGCTCAGGGCTGCGTTTCCAGCCGGCAGTCAACTTTCGCGATCCGGTCTTTCGTGAGTGGCTGCGGCTGAGTTTTCCACTGATGATCGGCGTTTCGCTGGTGATGTTTGACGGCCTTTTCATGAACTACTTTGCCAGCGTGAAGCTGGGCGGCGTTACGGTGATCAACAATGCGAAGGACCTGTTCAATGCACCGCTGAACGTCATCGGTCCGGCAGCCGGCGCGGCTTCGCTGCCATTTTTCGCCTCGCTTTACCAAAGCAACCGATTGTTCGACTTTTCCGCTTCGGTGGGCCGAACGGTTTCGCGGTTGCTGTGCGTCGGATTGCTGGTTTCAGCCTGGATGATTGCTCTTGCCCCGTGGCTGATGGACCTGTTTCGCGGCGGTCGCTATAACCGCGCCGATGCCGCGGAAACGACGCAGCTTTTTGCCGTGCTCGCCGTCACGCTGGGCATCTGGGCCGTACAAAACATCTACGCCCGAGCTTTCTATGCCGCCAGCAACACAAAGACTCCCGCGATCAACGGCGTCTGCATCGTTCTGCTCTCCGCACCGCTCTACTGGTTTCTGTTTCGCTCCAGGGGTCTTGAGGGTCTCGCCATTGCGTCCGATATCGGCATCACGGCGCAGACATTGAGTCTGGCCATCCTCCTGCACCGCAAACGGCTGGTCAGCCTCATGCATCTGGAGTTTGGCGAGATTGGCCGGGCTGCCCTCGCTGCCCTGGTCGCCGCGGTGGCAATTGGCTTTGTGGCTTTCCGTATGCCTACGGCCCATACGCACTCCCAGGATGCTGTGACGATCGCAGTGGGCAGTGCGGTATGGGTGGCAATTTGCTTCGGAATACTCAAGGCCAGTGGGTCCAGATTGCCGGGCCAGGTCCTGCGCCGGGGCCGTTAGGACAGCTTATTGCGGAACCCTGGCCGCAGCCGCATTGGCCTTGTCCTGCTCTTTGGCAGCCTTTTTCGCCTGGTCCGAGCCAGCCAGCTTTTCCTTTGCCTTATCGGCCTTCGCCTGCGCTTTATCCGCCTTCTTCTGCTGCTTCATTTCGGCCTTGGTTTGCTGCCGCCTCTGCTCCACGGTGCCCTGCGCAAAAACACCGAGGGGGAGCATCAGACCGAGGGCAAGCATTGCGGTAGTTCTACGAAGTTTCATGGGTCACCTCTGTTTTTGTGATGCGCCGCATACCGTCGGAGTGACCTGCTCCTGCCCACCCTGCCTCGGTCTCTCCTCGGTGATCCGGCCTCGGCTCTTACCCGAGCTTGGCATCCTCGTACTCTTCATTCCAGGCCAGCTGAATCGCTTCCAAGAGGCTCTCATTCGACTTGGCCGGGTCTCCGACAAAGCCGGGCAGTTCCGTAACCCACTGGTGCAGATCGGTAAAGCGGACGGAGAACGGCTCAACCTCGGGATGCTTTTCCTGCAGCTGAATCCCAATCTCCAGTACGTCATTCCAGTTAATCTCACGCGGCATCGTTGAAGGCTCCTCGTGCCCAGTGTAACGGGCGAGAAACAACGGCGGTAGAATGGACGGGCGCATGTCGACCGAAGTTCAGGACGTCTCCGCTGCTCCGGCAGCCTCCCCGCTCACCGCGGTTCCCGCCGGTTTCATCACACCGGCACTGCTGCCCGTGAACCGCCGCATGACGGCACGCCGCCGCCTGCTTGCCGCCGAGCGCCGCCTGCGCGAGTTGCAGTCCATCGGCTCGGCGCTGGTCGACACCGGGCACCCCTACATGGCGCACATCGTGCCCATGCGGCGCTGCAACCTGGCCTGCACCTACTGCAACGAATTCGACGACGTCTCCAAGCCGACACCGATTGCCGAGATGCGCCGCCGGATTGATCACCTCGGACGCCTGAAAACGGCTGTCATCACGATCTCCGGCGGTGAACCCCTGCTGCATCCCGAGCTGGACGATGTGATTGCCCGCATTCGCCACAACGGCGCCATCGCCGGCCTGATCACCAATGGCTACCTGCTGATGCCGGAGCGCATCGAACGGCTGAACCGGGCCGGGCTGGACCATATGCAGATCTCGATCGACAACATC
>CAXTZL010000214.1:0-5417 GCA_964248555.1 uncultured Bryocella sp. | reverse complement strand
GCGGCCTGTTCGCGGCGCCAGTTGCGGAGCCGGGCGTCGAGCGCCTGCTGCGCGGGGGAGAGTTCCCCGGCTTCCATGGGCGGGGTTGGGGAAGGTTTCCGTGGGACGTGGATCGTGGAGCGGATGGGAGTCCTGGAGAGAGGGGCTACGGTTTCGGGAGGAGTTCCGGCTCTTGGCGCCGTCGGAGGACTGAGAACGCGCTCGATGGGGCGAGCCGCTCGCTTGGCGGCGGCGGCTGGTGGCACTGATTTCTCAGGTGGCTGTTCGCTTCTGCAGAGTGCCAGCAGATCGGCACCGTACCGGTCGAGTTTTTCCTGCCCGACTCCCTTGATGTCGCTTAGCTGGACGAGATTGGCGGGCCGCTCGGTGGCGAGGTTTCGAAGGACCGAGTCATGAAAGATGGTGAAGGCCGGGGCTCCGCGTTCCTGGGCTTTTTGCCTTCGCCACTCGCGGAGTTGCTCCAGCAGACGCTCCGCCTCGGACGTAAGCGGCTGTTCCGAGGGCGCGGAGGCTCCCCGTCCGCTTCCGGGGCTGGCGCTGCGGGTCCTTTTTTTGGGGGAGCTGTCGGCTTCGCCGCGCAGCCAGACCGTATCGAGCGCCGCCTCGTCCACATCGTGGCCTTCGGGCGTGAGCGAGACCTTGCGATAGCTGATCTCTCGACCCTCCTCGCCGCGAAAGGTCTCCGTGGTGATGTGGATGAGGCCGGCCTGGGCGAGGCCGTTCAGCAGGCGGTCGAGGACTTTGCGATCAGCATCGAGGCGAGCCTCTGCGGCGAGCTTGCCGGTGGATCGGGGTCCGGCCTGGAGGGTGCGGAGAAGGCGCTGCATATCGTCCCGCTCCGCGCGGGAGGCCTGGCTGGCCGGGGCCGACACGGAGTTTTGTGGAGAGCACCCATCACAGTGGCCGCAGGGCTTGCCGGGATCGTTTTGATCTCCGAAGTGGCGGACGAGAGCGTTCATGCGGCAGCCTGAGCCTTCGGCGTAGGCCACCATGCGATCGATCTGCTGGCGCCGGTTGCTGACCTGGGCATCGTAGTCGCGTTGCCAGCTGTTTTGGGCGCTGCCGCTTTCCGGGAGTCCGCGGATGCGGCCTTCGAAGTCGGCCGTCGCGGCTCCCTGGCCGACGAGTTTTTCCACGCAGCGTTCGAGGGTTTCGCGATCCATCTGCAGCTGACCCAGGAGTTCATCGCTGAACTGGGGCTCGGGGCGGAGCACCGCGGCGACCTTTTCGAGATCGCTGACGGGGGGATAGCTGCGCTCGAGCAGAAAGTCCAGGGTTTTGCGGTCCGCGAAGCTGTGCAGAAGGAAGGCGCGTGAAGGTTGGCCGTCGCGGCCGGCGCGTCCGATCTCCTGGTAGTAGGACTCGACGGAGCCGGGCAGGGCGGAATGGATCACGGTACGCACGTCGGCCTTGTCGACGCCCATACCGAAGGCGACGGTGGCGACGACGACCTCGAGCCTGCCGCTGAGAAAGGCTGTCTGGACACGTTCGCGCGTGCCGGGGTCGAGACCGGCGTGGTACACGGCAGCGGAAAGGGTTTTGCCGAGAGCGGTGGCGATCTCCTCCGCCGATTTGCGGGAGGAGGCGTAGACGATGGCAGGGCGGGCCTCTGGTTGGGCCAGAAGCTTTGCGATAAAAGCGGTGCGTTCCGGCTTGCTGAGTTCGGAAGATTCGATCTGCAGGTTGGTGCGGCGAAAGCCGGTGATGAAGACGGCCGGGTCCTGCAGGTTGAGGGCGCGGAGAATGTCTTTTTGCACGGTCGGTGTGGCCGTAGCCGTAAGCGCGATGATGGGGCTGGGGCGAAGGCTGGGAAGGTGTTGGCCAAGGGTTCGGTAGTCCGGGCGAAAGTCGTGGCCCCATTGCGAGATGCAGTGAGCCTCGTCGATGGCGACCAGAGCGGGTTTGCGCTTGGCCAGCATTTCCGGAAAGCCGGGCACGCGCAGGCGTTCAGGGGCGATGAAGAGGAAGTCGAGATTGCCGTCGAGGTAGTCGCGGCAGGCCTGGCGGGCCGCCTCGCGGGGGAGGCCGGAGTGGATGCGGGCTACGCGCAGATTCAGGGCGCTGAGCTTGCCCGCCTGATCGTCCATCAAGGCGATCAGCGGGGAGATGACCAGGGCAGTGCCCCCGCGGGCGAGTGCGGGCAGCTGGTAGCAGAGGCTTTTGCCGGCTCCGGTCGGCATGACCAGAAGGACGTCGCGGCCGGCGGCAGCGGCTTCGCAGACGGGCTGCTGATGGGCACGGAATTCGCGGTGCCCGAAAACCCGGTGCAGCAGCGCAGGCAAGTTTTCGTTCGGGAACTGCCCGGCGGCAGGGAGCGGTGCTTTGTGAGGCTCAGCGGATTGAGGCACGGCAGCGGACATCGGCTCCGGCTATCTTCGCATATTGTTCGTGTTTCTCTGGTACGTGTGGGGCAAAAACAATGGGCAGCCTTGGTGAGGGCTGCCCATTATGGGACCGCTTGTACAGTTACGCCGACATGAGCTTGTCGGGGGTGATGGGATAGTGGCGAATGCGCTTGCCGGTGGCGTTATAAATTGCGTTAGCGATCGCGGCCATGCCTCCGGTGATGCCGATCTCGCCGATGCCACGGGCGCCTAGGGGGTTGAACTTCATGTCGGGAATGTCCAGGACGGTGACATCGACGATGTTGATGTCACGGTTTACCGGAACGTGGTACTCGGCGAGGTTTTCGTTCACCGCGCGGCCGGTGTTCGGGTCCTGATGAGTTTCTTCCTCGAGTGCGAAGCCTACGCCCCAGACCAGGCCGCCCATGAGTTGATTGAGGCCGGTCTTGTTATTGATGAGCGTGCCGATGTCGTAGGTGGCGACGATACGCCGCACCTTGACCATGTGCGTGGTCTTGTCGACGGCGACCTCGGCAAAGACCGCACCCCAGGAGTTGGAGGTCATGGAGGTGTGATCCTCGGACGGCTGCGCAGAACCATCCGTCTCGATTGGCTTGTTGCCGTTGCGGGCGATGAGAGCGGTAACGTCTTCGCCCTTGCTGGGATCGCCCTTCAGGAAAACGCGGCCGGCCTTGACGGTAACCTTTTCCGGAAGAACGCCATGCAGTGGTGATTGCGGATCACCGACCGCCACGTCACCGGTTTTTAGCATGAGCTGTTCGCAGGCAGCCATGACGGCCGGACCGACCGAGGCCGTGGACTGTGAACCGCCAGAGACGGGAGCCTTGGGCAGAGTGGAGTTGCCCAGCTTGACCTCAATCTTCGTCAGATCCATACCCAGGGTTTCGGCGGCGACCTGCTGCATGACCGTGTACATACCGGTGCCCAGATCCTGGGTTCCCGAACCGACGAAGGCATGCCCGTCGGGCATGAATTTGGCGACGCAGTTCGCCTCGGAGCGGTTGGCCGGGTAGGTGGCGGTGGCCATACCGTAACCGATGAGTTCGTTGCCTTCGCTCCTCTGGCCGGGCGTGGCGTTGCGTTTGGACCAGCCGAAGCGCTCGGCGGCCTGCTTGTAGCAGTCGTTCAGGTGTTTGGAGGTCCAAGGCCGGTCGGAGCTGAGGTCTTTTTCCGCGTAATTGATCATCCGGAACTGGACGGGATCCATCTTCAGCTTTTCGGCCATCTCGTCCATGGCAATTTCAAGCACGGCCGTGCCGGGAGCTTCACCCGGAGCGCGCATGAAAGTGGGTACACCATAGTTCATCTGAACGCACTTGAGGCTGGTGTCATTGGAACCGCTTTGATAGAGAACGCGGCTGGGTCCGATGGACTCTTCGATGAAGTCTTCCATGACCGAGGAGTGAATGATGGCGTCATGCTTAATGGCCGTGATCTTGCCGTCGGCGTTGGCAGCAATCTTGATCATGTTGACGGTGGTGGGGCGAGCGCCGACGGGTCCCCACATCTGCTCCCGCCCGAGAACCAGCTTCACGGGACGGCCAACCAGCTTTGCGGACATGGCGGCCAGATAAACATGGGACCAGGTTGAACCCTTGCAGCCGAAACCGCCGCCTACGACCGGATCCATGACGTGAACATCGTCCTGTGCAAGGTTGAAGGTGCGGGCAAGCGACATTTTGTCGCCGCTGATGGCCTGGGTGGAGTCATAGACGGAAAGCTTTTCACCGTCCCACCAAGCGATGGTGGCGTGAGGCTCCATCGGGTTGTGATTCTGGATGGGGGTGATGTAGGTTTGCTCCAGTTTGACCGCGGCATTGGCCAAGGCTTGCTGGGCGTCGCCGCGCTGCTGGCGGTTCGGGTCACGGCTGCGATTGCGTGGGAACTCGGCCTCGCCGAGACGGCCCATGAAGTCGAGCTTGGCGGGGTCGGTGTTGTATTTGATGTTTAACATGCGTGCCGCCCGGGTGGCTTCGACCAGCGACTCGGCAACGACTACGGCAATCGGCTGGCCGTTGTAGTACACCTTGTTGTCCTGCAGGATGGTGACCGAGCGCTTGGTGGGCGGCTTGGGCGAGCCAACCTGCAGCTTCGGAGCATTGAACGGAGTAAGCACCGCGATCACGCCGGGTGCGTGCTCGGCAGCCCTGGAGTCGATCGCGGCGAGGGTGCCGCTCGGAATCGTGGACTGCACCATGTAGGCGTAGGCCATTTTGCCGCGAGGAAAGGGGCCGTTAAATTCCGCGGCGTACTTGATCACGCCGGTGACCTTGTCCACACCCTCGTAACGATGAGGAGGTTGCGGCATAACGGGGGGCTTCTGCTGATCTGTACCGGATTGCATTAGGCCTGTGCTCCTTGCGCTGCCTGTCCCTGCTTTGCCTGGTTCAGGGCACGGACGATGCACTGTTTGGCAAGCTGTATCTTGAATTCGTTGTCTTTGTAACCTTTTGCGCCGCGCAGTGCGAGGCCGGCGGCGGCGGAGAAGGTTTCATCGTTAGCGGGCTTGCCGATGAGGGCGTGTTCGGCTTCCGGCGAGTGCCACGGCTTGTGCGCCACGCCGCCGAGGGCGAGGCCTGCCGACTTGATAGTGTCGCCGTCGAGCTCGAGACCAGCCGCAACGGAGACCAGGGCAAAGGCGTAGGACTGGCGATCGCGGGCCTTCAGGTACCACGAGTTCTTTGCAAGCTTCGCGGAACTGGCGGGCAGGGTGATACCCGTAATGAGCTCATCCGGCCGAAGATTGGTGTCCTTTGCGGGGTCATCCCCGGGAAGCCGATGGAATTCGCGAACCGGCAAGGTGCGTTTGCCCTTGGGCCCGAGCAAATCGACCTGTGCACCGAGTGCGTAAAGGGCGACGTTCATATCGGAGGGGTTGGTGGCGATGCAGGTGTGCGGGGAGGTCGCGCCTTGATCAGTCTGGCCGAGTACGGCCATGATGCGGTTGAAGCCGACCACGGCGCCGCAGCCGGAACCCGGTTTGCGTTTATTGCAGGCGGGGAAAGCGGTGTCGGTGAAGTAATAGCAGCGGGTGCGCTGCATCAGGTTGCC
>CAXTZL010000213.1:0-5465 GCA_964248555.1 uncultured Bryocella sp. | reverse complement strand
CCTGGCGGAACACATCCAGCGCCGCGCCCGCGATGTGGCCCGACTGCAACGCCTCCGCCAACGCCTCGTCCACGATCAGCTCTCCGCGCGCACAGTTCACAATCCGCGCACCCTGTTTCATCACCGCCAGCGAGGTCTTGTTGATCAAACCTTCGGTTTGCGTCGTCAGCCCCACGTGCAGCGAAACAAAGTCGCTCTCCTCAAGCAGCTCCACCAGGGCCACCAGCGCGATACCGTTCTCGCGCGCAATCACCGGCGCAATAAACGGGTCATAGCCGATCAGGTTCATCCCGAACGCCTTGGCCCGTCGCGCCACCTCCAGCCCAATGCGCCCGCATCCCACAATGCCCAGCGTCTTGCCGCGCAGCTCCGTACCCTGCAGCGTTTTTTTGTCCCACTTGCCCTCGTGCATGCCCGCATTGGCCCGCGGAATCGACCGCGCCATGGCCACCATCAGCCCCAGCGTCAACTCCGCCACGGCGACCGCATTGGCACCCGGCGTATTCATCACCACGATGCCGCGTTTGGTCGCCGCCGCCGTGTCAATGTTATCCACACCCACGCCCGCGCGGCCAATCAGCCGCAGCTTCGGCGCATGCTCCAGCAGTGCCGCATCCGCCTGCACCGCCGACCGCACAATCAGTGCATCCGCCTCGGCCAGCGCCGCTGGTAACCCACCCGCGGGAATTTGGTCGGCAGTCACCACCTCCCACCCCGGCTCAATTCTTAAAATGGCCAGCGTGGCAGGGGACACCTTCTCAGCAATCACAATCTTCAACACGCACTCCTGGGCGCAAAGGCGCAGCCTGCTTAGTGTAGCCGCAGCGACATCTGCTTCTGGGCACCCGGCAAAGAGCCCCAGGCCGTGCGGCGTGGATGATTACTGCGCCGCCGAACGCCTGTAATCCGACCCGAGGGACCGCAGAAGATCGTTCAGGAGATCAATGCTGACCAGCGCGTTGGAGCAGTTCGCAATCATTGCGTTCCGTTCCTCCATGCTCGTCTCCTGCAGCGTGCGCCCGCCCTGTAACGGCACACGAAGACGAGAAACTGCGAGGATATAGGCATTCGCGGCCTCGTTTACGTAGCGCTGCTGGGCATATACACCGTCGACATCTTCCACCTCTTCATAGGGCATCAGCGCGAACGCACCGGTATCGCGAGCGGTGTTATAGGCTGACTCGGGGAAAGAATCCCACGACCAGCTTGTAATGAGCGCCGCTTGTGCGTTCGAGGGGCCCTGCTTGAGTCTTCGCAGCGTCTGCAGGTCGGTGAGTAGACTGGCTTGGACAACACGCAAAAGTTGCTCGTCGTGGGCGAGCGTCATCGCATTGGCAGCGGCTTCCGCGCGCAGGTTGGTATGCGCGGTGTGCACCAGGTGCCGGTGATGCATCCATTCCACGCTCTGCTCCAGGCCGATAGCGATCAGCAGCCCCACCACGATCGTGGCGATGTGTACAAAGAAATCACGCCAGGTATGAATAGGGTGCTCCGGTGGATGGACGTCCATGCCCGCAGTCTATACGGATCACGCCTGCGATCTTCATCTCAACCGGATCTAAAGACCCGAGGGCGGAGAAACCGACGTTGGGGATACACCTGCCGGGACAGCCGCCTTCGGCGCCACGTACGGCGGCGGCGGCTGCACGCCCGCTACCCGCAACGCGTTATCGATAATCCCGAACAGAAACTCCAGCGACACCGCTCCATCGATCTTGTCGCCGTTGATAAACAACGTCGGCGTCGACTCCAGGCCCAAACTCGTGCCCAGCGCCCGCGACGCATTGACCTGTGCCGGATCCTGCTTCGTGAGGCAGGCATTCAGCTTCGTCATATCCACCTTGCGAAACTGGCCCTGCTCCCGTGTCAACGTATCGAGCTGCTCGCTCGCCCGCGCCAGCGTCTTCTCCGCCTTGGGATCTTTCGGGTCCGTGCCGATCTCCCCCGCATGCGCGTGAATGTAATCCACCTCGGTCCAGTAACCCGGCCCCGACTCATCCGCGATGCAGTTCACGTCGACCGCCGCCCGCATCGCCCAGGGGTGGATCTCGGTCAACGGAAAATCCTTGTAAACGAACCGAACCTTGTCCCCATACCGCTCCAGGAGCTTTGGAAACAGAGCCGCATGCAACTGCGCACAGAACGGGCACTCCAGATCGTCAAATCCCACGATCAGCACCGGCGCACTTTCCCCGCCACCCCGCGCCGGCCGCCCTGCTCCGGAAACCAGCGCCTTCGGGTCCGCCGAAAGGTCCAGCTTCGTGATCTGCGCCAGCGTCTTGCCGTCCTTAGACAACAAAAAAATGATCGGCCGCGACGTTCTGCCCTGGTTGGTCACGGTCACCGTCAACGTGTCATAACCCGGAAACTCCGACGGTGTCCGGTTGCCGACCTGCACCGTGGTCTCGGGAGGCAGGTTCGCCTTGCGCCGCAGCTCCACCTCTACCCGCCGCGCCAGCTCCGGCGTCAAGGGCGTTCCCGGCTGGCTCGTCGCTGGCTGGCTAGCAACCGGCATGGTCGTCGTCACCGGTCCTGCAGCGGAAGTTGCACCCGGCGCGGGCTGTTGCGCATGGCAGCCAAGGGTTGTGAGGGCGACAGCGAGAAGGGGAAGCGAGGCAAAGCGAGCGAAAGCCACAATCCCTCGATTATCGCAGGTCAGCCGCGCCCAGCCTCAAACCTCTAGAACAGCCGCTCCGCCCGCCGGATATTGCCCGCGCTGCCAATGTTCGCCAGCGTAAAGCTGAACCGGTAGCTGTTCTCGTCGCGCACCGTGCCCAGGTCGAACTTCCGGTACTCCACCGCCAATCCGCAGCAGTTCCAGTTGTAGCTCGTCTGCAGCGCCGCATACTGCACCGCGCCTTCCCGTGCATCCAGCCCCACATTGGTCGCCACGGAAAGCCCCGGCCTGGTCGGAACGCCATAGCCCAGCAGCAGCCGTACCTGCGAAAAGTTCGAAACCGCCGAATTTACCAACGTCGCCTGGTTGTTCGTGTCGATCACCTCGGTCGCAAACCGTCCCGGCGCATTCAGTCGCGCATAGGACACCCCCCCAAACACCGGTCCCTCATGGGCATCCAGGAAAATGTTGGAGCTGGTGAACTTTGTCGCGCCCGTGTCGTAATCAAAGTCCCACTCCACGTCCGTATGCCCGGAAGTCCGCACCCGCAACCGCGAAACCAGCGGCGAAATCTTGCGCGGCTCCGTCAAAAACGCAATGCCCGAGAGCGAAAGCGTCGACTCGAACAGATTGCGGCGCTGTTGAATGACGGCATGCCCAAACGTCGGATCAAAGAAGTACCTCTGCGTCAGCCGCCAACTCGCCCAGGGCTGCTGTGCGGCCACGGCCGTCGGCCGGCAGTGCGACAGCCGCCGTGCATGCGTGGTTAAAGGCACATCCGGAGCCGCGGAGGAGGGAACCGGAATCCCATTGGCGTCGGTGGCATCCGCCACACTCGGCGTCAGCGCATCCGGCACACTTTCCACAACCCCGGCTGCGCCCGCCGCAGCTCCTTCGCCCACCGTCACCCCATTCCCTTCCGGGGCAGTTACTTCCTCGCCAGCCCCGGCCTCCTTGCCCGTTTCAACCTCCGCGCCCGTACCGCAGCCCGGCGTCAGGCTGGCAATCCTCTTCCTCTTCGGCCGAAAGTACAGGTGCTGTGTCAGGCCGTATTCGATTTGGTTGGTATCGCTCACCACGTCCGTGTCGTCAAAGCGCAGAACACGCAGAAAGTTGTCCACGCCCTTCACATCCCGGTACGTGATCTCCGGTTCCACGGTGTGCCGCACCTCGGTCCCAAACACGCCCTGCAGCGCCCGCGGCACAGCGAACGTCCGCTCCACCACCGGCGGGCGGATCGCCACCGCCATCTCCAGATCGGCTCGATTCACGGCCTGCGTCAGCTCCACCGGTGCCGAACCCGCAGGGTAGGGTACCTGCCGCGACCGCGAATACACCGTCTCCCGCGTCGCCAGGCTGCCGATGATGTTCCACCCGCCAAAATGCAGCGGAAGACTCAGCTCCGGTCGCAGATCGAACCGCTCAATGATGCCCGAAGACGTAAAGTTCGGCTGCACCCGCTTCAACCCCGCCAGCGACGTATCCAGCGTCCAAAGCAGCGCTGTCCCGGCAATCGGCCGGTCCACTCCATCCAGGTCGAATGCCGGCACATGCAGAATGTGCACCTGTTGGCCCGGCGTGCTGCCGATCGGCACCCGCTTCAGCCCCTGGTACCGCTCCACCCGGCCATCCAGCGACCACCCGTCTGTCTGGTGGGTCACGTAGCCAATCGACGTAATGTCTGACGACACCGCTTGGTTGAAGCTGTCCGTAAACGCCTCGCGGTAGAGATACGAACTCAGGTATTCCCCATCCCCCGCAACCCGCGTATTCGCGCTCAGCTGCCTTCGGAAAGCGGCCGTCAGATCCTCACCGCCCTGGTTCACATACACACCGTTGTTGGCCGTGTAACCCCGATCCTGCAGGGCGGAAAAATGCGCATTGGCAAAGTCATTGCCCAGCCCGCGCGAGCGAAACGTCGCCGACTCCGAAAATCCGCGCAGCGAGTAATAAACCGTTCCCGCCGTCAGATCTGCCGATCGGCCCAGCACAATGTAGGCCTGTTCGCCCACGGTAATACCCTTCGTGCTCGAATCCCCAAACACCGGAATCAGCAGCCCCGACTGCCTCTGCCCCGACGTCGTCGGCGCCGTCAGGTAAGGAAAAAACAGCACCGGCACGCTCAGCAACCGGAACGTCGAATTGCTCGCATGCGCCTTGGCCCCGGCCACCACGATCCGCCGCGCGGAAAAGATCCAGTCCGGCTTCGGCAGTGCGCAGGAGGTCACCGTGCCCTCATAAATCGTGAAATCTTCCGGCCCAGTCTTCTCCACCTCACGGCCTGTAAACAAAAATGGGTTGGGGCTCTCCAGTCCAGCGCTCAGCGTACTCGCGGTCGTTCCCGTCTGCGACTTTGCCAGTTGCCCATGGAATCCCACCGATCCGGCCGCGTCAAAAAACCGCCCGTTCCCGGTCCGCAGGTTATACGTCCCATGCGAGGCCTGGATCGATTCATTGTTGTCCGCGCTCGTAAGCCGCAGATGCCCCTCCGCGACCACCTCACCCGTTGCTTCGTTCAACTGCACCGAATCCGCACGGAGGTGCCGGTTGCGAAAACTGATCTGCACATCGCCCGAAAGCAGGTACACGTCCCCGTGCCGCGATTCGGTATCGCAATCCCACACCAGCCGGTCAGTGTCCGTAGCAGGCAGCCGCACCGCCTGCGGAATGCTGCTCAGGTCCGGCAGGGCCGCCGGACTCTCTACCTGCGGCGCCGTTAGAGTGTCAGGTTGGCTAAGGGGTGTCGGCGGCGTTACTACTTGTGCAACGAGTGGTGGATGACCTGAAACGAACGGGATGGTACTTATGAACCACAGGAGTTGCCGCATCCGGGAGTTCCGACGAAGCG
>CAXTZL010000212.1:0-5520 GCA_964248555.1 uncultured Bryocella sp. | reverse complement strand
CCGCCGAAACCGAGGCCACCGAGTTCGACAACATCTACAAGCTCGAAATCGTCGTCATCCCCACCAACCGCCAGATGATGCGCATCGAAAACCAAGACGTCGTCTACCGCACCGCGAAGGAAAAATACTTCGCCGTTGCCGACGAAATTGAGCGCCTCCACGCCGCCAAACAACCCGTCCTCGTCGGCACCACGTCCATCGAAAAATCCGAGCTCCTTTCCGACATCCTCAAGCGCAAGGGCGTTCGTCACGTCGTCCTGAACGCCAAATTCCACGAAAAAGAGGCCGAAATCGTCGCCCAGGCCGGTCGTCTCGGCATGGTCACCATTGCCACCAACATGGCCGGCCGCGGCACCGACATCCTGCTCGGCGGCAACGCCGACTTCATGGCCCGCCAGGACCTCGTCAAGCGCGGCAGCGGCTCCGCCCGCGCCATCGAGGCCGCTGAAGGCCAGATCCATCCCCTCGCCGGCCCCGGCATGGTTCGCTTCTACTACCAGTCGCAGGAGTTTGAAACCACCCAGGAAAACTGGGACAAGGCCATCGCCCACCACACCGCCGCCGTCAAGGCCGACCACGACGCCGTCATCGACGCCGGCGGGCTCCACATTCTCGGCACCGAGCGCCACGAATCCCGGCGCGTCGACAACCAGCTACGCGGCCGCGCCGGCCGCCAGGGCGACCCCGGCGCCAGCCGCTTCTACCTTTCCCTCGAAGACGACCTCATGCGCATCTTCGCCCGCGAGTGGGTCTCCGGTCTGCTCCAGTCCCTCGGCATGGAAGAGGGCGTACCGATTGAAAGCCGCATGATCACCAAGCGCATCGAAGCCGCCCAAAAAGCCGTCGAATCGCAGAACTTCGAATCCCGCAAGCACGTCCTCGAGTACGACGACGTCATGAACAAGCAGCGCGAAGCCGTCTACGGCCTCCGCCGCGGTCTTATCGAGGGCATCGATCAGAAGGAACTCATCACCGAGGACTACACCACCCACATCCTCGGCAACCTCCTCGACGCCAACGCCCCTGAAAAAGCCCACCCTGACCAATGGAACACGGAAGGCCTCTACACCGGGATCTACGACGTCTTCGGCCTCCAGCTCTCCAAAGAAAACGGCGCCTCCGACACCGACGCCATCAATGCCGGGGACCTCAACCGCTCCGAACTCGGCGACGCCATCTTCGCCAAACTCCGTGAGCGCTACGAGATCAAGGAACAGATCCTCGGCCCACCCAACCTCCGCTACCACGAGCGGGTCGTCATGCTCTCCGTCCTCGACGGCCTCTGGAAAGAGCACCTCCTCTCCATGGACCACCTCAAGGAAGGCATCGGGCTTCGCGGCTACGCGCAGCAGGACCCGCTCGTCGCTTACAAAAAGGAGTCCTACGACATGTTCGAGGCCATGATGACCCGGTTCCAGGAGGACACCTCCCGCAACCTGTTCCGCATGCAGATCCTCGGCCCCGACGGTACCCCCATCGAAACCCGAGAGCAACTCGACCGCCTGCAGGCCGCTGCGGCCGCCTTCGCCCAGCAGCAACAGGCCCTCGCCGCCCAGCAGCAGGCCCTCGATGCCCAACAGACTGCCGACCGCCAGCGCCAACTTCCTCCTCAGGCCAACGGCAACGGGCAACGGCCCCGGCGCAACGGAAGTCAGCCGCAAAACCAGCCCGGGGCTCGGTCGATGTCACCTCGGTTTATGAGCAGCACCCTGCAGGTTCCCGGCATGGGCTACGGCCAGGGCTCCCGGCCGCAGCAGCCTCACCTGCTCACCCAGGAGCAGCCCGCCACCGAAACCTACCCCAGCCAGCCACCCAACTCCCAGCCAATCCACGAAGCCGCCACCGCACCCACAGCCGTCGCCACCAAACCTTCCGACGACTCCGGCAACTGATCTACCGAGCTAACTCGTCTCCCACAAAGACAGGGCCCACTGCAGGGGCCCCTGTTTTTGCGCGCCGCAGTACCCCGAACAGCTGTGCCCTACCGTTCGCGCCTCAGCAGGGCAAAGCAAGACCCGATATCCTCTCTCCATGGACCTCGAAATGACTGTAGACCAGCTCAAGCAGCAGCTAGCGAGCGAGCACCCACCCCTCCTGCTCGACGTACGCGAACCCTGGGAATATCAGACCGCCTACATCGAAGGCGCCAAACTGATGCCCATGAACGAAGTCCCCGGCAAAGCCTTTGCCGAACTCGACGAAGACCAATCCATTGCCGTGCTCTGCCACCACGGCGCCCGGTCTCTCTCCGTGGCCAACTGGCTGCAGGGGCAAGGGTTCAGCAAGGCACAATCCGTAGCCGGTGGAATCGATCACTGGTCCCAGGTCATCGATTCCAAAGTGCCCCGTTATTAAACGGAGCCACACCCTGGGTGCCGTGAAGACAAAGTCCGGCTTCCTGGGACGATGCTGCATCCAACGAGGTGCGGGTACGAACGCCGCATGGAGTTGACATGCCACCATCCAAAGTAGTCGCGCATCTCGCCCCCACTCTGCTCGGCGTCAGCGCAGGTCTCCGGTCCTTTACGCCACTCGCCGTCGCCGCGTGGTTCGCCCACCTCGGTAAACTCCCGGTGGATCGTACCTGGGCTGCCTGGATCGCGCATCCCGCTGCTGTCGGTCTCTTGAGCGCCGCTGCCGCAGGAGAGTACATCGGGGACAAGTTGCCGAACACCCCAAACCGCACCGCTCCGGTGGGTCTCCTCGGCAGATTGTCGCTCGGCGGCACCGTGGGCGCCATCGTGGCGACGGCCTACCGTCGCAATCTCATGGGGGGCATCGCTTTGGGTGTGCTCGGTGCCGCACTCGGAACGTACGGTGGTTTTTATCTCCGCAAAGGCCTCACCAAAGGTGCCGGAATGAACGATCTGCCGGTCGCCATCACCGGCGACGCTGCGGCTGTTGCCCTCGCTATCCGCTCCTTCCGCCGCCTCACCGCGTAAGGGCGGCAGCGGGGTTTCGGTACGGATGTGAATTGAACCCAATTCCCTGTACATTCATGAGCACGCATGAATGTTGCTGCCGCCACGATCCGTCCCAAGAGTCACTTTGAAATTCTCGACGGCCTCCGTGGCGTCGCGGCCATTATGGTCGTCATCTTTCATACCTGTGAAGCCTATGCCGACAGCAATCGCTTTAACCAGGTCATCAATCATGGCTACCTCGCCGTAGATTTCTTCTTTTTGCTCTCCGGCTTTGTTATCGCCTACGCCTATGACGACCGCTGGGGCCGGATCACGACCTGGGACTTCTATAAGCGCCGCCTCATCCGCCTCCAGCCCATGGTCATCATGGGCAACATCATCGGCGCAGCCCTGTTTTACTTCCAGGCTGCCCCGATCTTTCCGCTCGTTGCCACCACACCGGCCTGGAAGGTCTTCGTGGCCATGCTGGTCGGCTTCACCCTAATCCCTCTGCTGCCCTCCATGGACATCCGCGGATGGCAGGAAATGCATCCGCTCAACGGCCCCGCCTGGTCACTCATCTTCGAATACATCGCTAACATTCTCTACGCCGCGGGCCTGCGCAAGCTGTCCAACAAATGGCTTGGCGTCCTCGTCTTCCTCTTTGCCTGCTTGCTTGTGCACTATCTCGTCTGGGGTCCACGCGGCGACGTCATCGGCGGCTGGTCCGTCGACGCCACCCAGCTCAACATCGGCTTCACGCGCCTTTTGTTCCCTTTTTTCGGCGGCATCCTGCTCATGCGTCTCGGCAAGCGCATTCACATCCGGGGGGCCTTTGCCCTCTGCAGCACTCTGCTAATCGTCATCTTCGCCCTTCCACGCTTCGGCGGCCCCGCGCACCTTTGGGTCAACGGTCTGTATGAGTCCTTCGCCATCATCGTGCTCTTCCCGTTAATCGTCGCCATGGGCGCCGGCGAAGGCGTTTCCGGACCCGCCTCGGTCAAAGTGTGCAAGTTCCTCGGCGGCATCTCCTACCCGCTCTACATCACGCACTACCCGCTCATCTACGTCTACACGGCCTGGGTCACCCGCGACAAGATCCCCGTGCGGGAAGGCTTCCTCTTCGGCATCCTGCTTCTGATTACGGCGATCACCATTGCCTATCTCACCCTGAAGTTCTATGACGAACCCCTGCGCGCCGCCCTCACGCGTCGCTTCCTCGGCAAGGACTCCCGGCCCCAGCACAGGGTCTGACCAGCCCTGAAGGCCGACTTGCGGAACATGTCCGCGGACAGCCTCTGTCGCTACACTTCCTGCCGGCACACAGGCACATCACCCCAGTCTCAGCCCTGGCATCACCGGAAGACAGACGCCCGGGTGAACTCCCTTTTGTTGTGACTCCCGCAGGGAATCTGCGGTGGCGCGGCGACAAACCACCAAGCTAAAACACTCCGCCGCACAAACAATAACCCTGCCGAGCCATTGCCCCTCACACTACTTAGCCCGCGGGTGCGAGTCGTCATAAACCCGCTGCACCTGCGTGCCCGACAATTGCGTATACCGCTGGGTCGTCGACAGCCGTTCGTGCCCGAGCATCTCCTGAATCGCCCGCAGGTCAGCTCCCTCCTCCAGCAGGTGCGTCCCAAACGCATGCCGCAAGGTGTGCGGATGCACATCCGCCGCCAGCCCCCGGCTCTGTGCCACGCTCTTGACGATGCGCCCTACGCTCCGGGTCGTAAGCCGGCACGTTCCGCGCATCGCTGCATTGCAAAGCAGCGGCCCAGCCTCCACCAGCTTCCCAATGCCCCTGGCCTTCAACCGCGAAGCCCGCTCCGGCAGATACGCCCGGATCGCCTCAGCCGCCGCATCCCCCAGCGGAACGACGCGCTCCTTGCTCCCCTTGCCAAAAACCCGAATCGAATCGTCGCTCCACAAAATGCTGCTCAGGTCCAGTCCCACCAGCTCCGCATTCCGGATCCCGCACCCATACAGCAGCTCAAAGATCACGCGGTCCCGCCCCAACCACGCAACTCGATCTGCCCGATCTCCTCCAGCTTCGCGCGAAGCGCCTCCCACCGTGCGCGTAGCGCCCGTGGGCGCAGCACCCAGGGAATCCAACACCCGGTTCAACTCCTCCACCGAAGGCACCCGGGGCAGGTGCTTCGCCAGCTTCGGCGTAGCCACCAGCGACGCCGGATTCGCCTGCACCAGACCCTCCTTCGCCATCCACTTGAACCAGCTCCGTACCGCCGCCAGCGCCCGCGCCACGCTGGGCTTGTCCAATCGCTTTTCAAAGAGCACGCCAAGGTACGCCCGAACGTGCGTATGGCTCACATCTCCTATATCGGCAATCTCCGGAAAAACTTTAGCCAGAAAATCAGAAAAATTTCGCACCTCCCGCCGGTAAGCCCGCAGCGTATGTTCGCTGGCACCCCGCTCATCCCGCAGCGCCGTCAGAAAACGCTCCGCTACCTCGAAAACAGCACCACCCGGTGCCGCACTCACGCCGCCTCCACCCTCTTCGACCGCGGGTGACACTTCCGGTGCACCTGCTTCAAGTGATCGATCGCCAGGTGCGTATACACCTGCGTCGTCGAAATATCCGCATGCCCCAAAA
>CAXTZL010000211.1:0-5524 GCA_964248555.1 uncultured Bryocella sp. | reverse complement strand
CCGCGCGGGTCGCCAAGGGCCACCGGGGCCGCGGCTGTCAGCTGCGCCAAAGTTCGCCCCTTTCCGGCACCGGACTCGGCAACGCAGGTGTCCGCGGTCAGCCAGATCTCGCCGATCGGACCCTTCCCTTCGTTGCCCTGGGAGGCTTTACCGGCGTGCCACGGAGCCAGCGAATCCACGCCCCAGATGCGTTCCACCAGCACGGGCGCCAGCGTGAATGGTCCGGATATACGTCCGGCCTGGAAGGAGGATTCTGCGGCGACTTTTTGCTGTGCGATTTCCATCATCATCGATCCCGTGGAAAGTGTGAACAGTTCTGCCCAAGTGTACGCGGTCCCTGGGAACGGCGGCGGTGTCTCACGGCAGTTTTGCCGTGTGCGCTGCTGGCGCTCCGCCGGCAGGCGCAATATCCTCCCCGTCCAGCTGGTGGAGCGGGGTTCAGCCGCATCACCGAACGCAGACTCCTCACCCCCGGCCCGACCGTGGTCTAAAGTCGAAAGCGGAGGGTTGCATGAAGGGTCGACATCGCACAAGGTTTCTGCAACATGGGCTGTGGGTTCTGTACATACTGTCAGCTTGTTCAGCTGCATCCGGTCAAAATCACCCCAAGGGGCCTCAGGAGTCACTCGGCTTCGATCGCAACGACTACCCGGGCGATGCAGCCATGGCAAAACTGCGCAACACCTTCGCTTTCACAGGGTACTGGCTGACAAATCCGCCCGGCGAAAACACCAATACCTGGGTAGGCAAACGCCGCTTCCTGCGTGATGCCGGATGGGGCTTTCTGGTGCTCGCGAACGGCCGTCTGGATGCGGAGATCCTGAAAGCAGGCAAGCGGGGGATCACCCCCTCCGCGCTGGGGCGGAAGGACGCCGCGGTGGCGGTGGCAAGTGCGCAGAACGAGGGTTTTCCGCCCCACACCATCCTGTTTCTGGATCAGGAACAAGGCGGACGGCTGCTAGCCGAGCAGGCAGGCTACCTTCTGGGCTGGACGGAAGCTGTTGCCGCCACGGGGTATCGGCCCGGGGTCTATGCGAGCGGTCAGCCGGTGCCGGACGACCCGGGCACCGTCATTGACACGATCCGCGACATCCGCGCGCACGTGAAGGCAGGCCATCTTCACGATGTTTCTATTTTCGATGCCCTGGACCAGTGTCCCCCGGCACTTGGCTGCACGACGAAGGGTGCATCCCCGGCCCCGCATTTGAACGCCGCGCTCGATCCCGATCTGGTCGCCTGGCAGTTTGCCCAGTCGCCGCGGCGGCCGGAGATCACGCGGAGTTGCGCGGCAACCTATGCCGCCGATGGCAACTGTTACGCCCCCGGCGCGCCTGGCGTTTTCCTGGATTTGGACACGGCCCGCAGCGCGGATCCCTCGGATGGGCGATAACGGGATCGACAGGGGGAAGGCTTCGACCGCTACAATAGACCCATGGCGGCTCTTCCCTCCCTGCTTCAGCCCGCGTACGACCACAAGCGTTACTTCTTCGATACGCTCGGCCTCAGTGAGCGGCTGCTGGAACGCTGCCTGGGCGAGGTGCTGAGCGCAGGTGGCGAGTTCGCCGATCTCTACTTCGAGGCCGTGACCTCCAGTTCGCTGGGTATGGACGAGGGCATCGTGAAGACGGCCTCCGAGGGAATCAGCGTGGGGTGCGGTGTTCGCGTGCTTTCCGGCGAGCGCACCGGTTTCGCCTATACAGACGACCTTAGCCCCGAACGCCTGCTGAAAGCCGCACGCACGGCGGCGCTGATTGCCAATGGCCCGCAAACCGAGCGTGTGCATGGTTTTGTCGAACGACCCAACCCGCAACTCTATCCCGTAGCCGGGGCCACAGTGGACGCTGCAATCGCCTCCAAGCTGGAGTTAATTGCCCGTGCGGACCGTCGTGCCCGGGCCTACGATCCCCGGATCGTGCAGGTGCGGGCGGGTATTAATGATGAACTTCGCCGCATTCTCATCGTGGGCTCTGATGGGACCTTTGCGAGTGACACCCAGCCGTTGGCACGCTTCAATGTCATGGTGATCGCCAAGGACGCGAACGGCGAGGTTTCCCGTGGCAGCTCGGGCGGCGGCGGAAGAGTGACTCTGGACTTCTTCACCGGAGATCACAGCCCGGAGCACTTCGCCGAAGAAGCCGCACGCACAGCGGTTCTGCAACTGGGCGCGGTAGCGGCTCCTGCGGGGGAAATGGAAGTCGTTCTGGGACCGGGCTGGCCGGGCGTTCTGCTGCATGAGGCCGTCGGACACGGCCTGGAAGCAGACTTCAATCGCAAGAAGACTTCAGCCTTTGCCGGCCTGATCGGACAGCAGGTCGCCTCAAGCAGGGTTACTGTGGTCGACAACGGCACGATGCCTGGTCGGCGCGGATCGCTGAACATCGACGACGAAGGCAACCATACGCAGGAAACGGTGCTGATCGAAAACGGCATTTTGCGTACTTATCTTTCAGACAAGCTAAGCTCAAGGTTGATGGGAATGCCCAATACCGGGTCCGGCCGGCGGGAAAGCTATCAGGCCATTCCCATGCCGCGCATGACGAATACCTACATGTTGAACGGTGAGGACGATCCGGGGGATATTCTGCGCAGCGTAAAGCGCGGGCTTTATGCCGTGAACTTCGGTGGGGGACAGGTGGACATCACCACCGGCAAATTCGTATTTTCCGCTTCCGAGGCTTATCTGATCGAGGACGGGCGTGTGACTGCGCCGGTAAAGGGCGCGACGTTGATTGGCAACGGGCCGGAGAGCCTGAAACATGTGTCCATGGTCGGGAATGATTTGGCCCTTGATGAGGGTATCGGAACCTGCGGCAAGGCAGGACAAAGTGTGCCAGTAGGTGTGGGCATGCCGACCGTCAAACTGGACCGCATGACCGTGGGCGGCACGGGACATTAACCGCAAGAACTACGGGAGAACGATGGCCACCACGAAGGAACGTGAAAAGATCTTGGAATGCGAAGTAAAACGGCGTCGGCGCACCTCGACCAGTAACGGCTATGAGGCCTTTTGGAAGGTGAAGTCGGTACAGGACGCCCTGGACGACAACGATACCGAGTTCCGCTGCAAGGACTGCCATGGCGCGGTGAAGCTTTTCAAAAAGCGTGTCGCGAACGGTCCGGCTTCGCACGTGGAGCACATCCACAAGCCTGATTCCGAGTATTGCCCTGCGGGCCTATATTTCCGGCAGGCTACGGATGGCCGTGAGCCTCGTCTCTCGGAGTCGCCCGTCGCATGAGTACGGCCGCACCTGTAGCCGGTGAGCGGTTGCACTTGAGGGGCTGCGCCGAGCAGGCGCTCGACCGCGCTCTACAAGCCGGGGCTGCCGATGCCGAGGTGGTTGGGTACGAGGGTGACGAGTTCGGGGTACGCGTGCGGCTCGGTGAGGTGGAGGAACTCACCGAGGCAGGTTCACGCGCCTTGGGACTGCGGGTCTTCTTCGGTACCGAGGGCAGTCAGCGTACAGCTACGACCTCAACCTCCGATCTGAGCGAGGCGGGCATCGCCCGGCTGGTGTCTGGAGCCGTGGGTCTGGCGAGGGTGACCGGTGTCGATCCCTTTGCGGGTCTGCCGGAGCGAGAGGCCTTCGGGCAGAACGACCCAGAAGTGCAGGCGCTCTACTTCGAGGATGCCAATGCAATACCGGCGCCGGAGCGGATTGAGCTGGCGCGTCGCGCGGAAGCCGCTGCGATGGCATACGACGCCCGTATCCAGAACTCGAAGGGCGGCAGCTTCGACTGCTCCTATACGCGGCGCGTGATGGTGAACTCGCGAGGGTTTGCAGGTGATTACCGACGTTCCTATTGCGGCTTTTCCGCCTCGCCGATTGCCCAGGATGCCAAGGGCATGCAGGGCGGCTACTGGTATTCGAGTGCGCGTACGGCACGGCTGCTGGAGTCGCCCGAGGAGGTTGGCCGCATTGCGGCACAGCGGGCTTTGCGGCTGCTGGGGGCGCGGCGTGTGCCGACGCAGGGGTGTCCGGTGATTTTTCCGCCGGAGAGCGCGCGCGGGCTGATGGGCTCGCTGCTGGGCGCAGCTAACGGCGATGCGGTTTACCGCAACGCCAGCATGTTCGCGGGCAAGCTGGGAGAGCAGGTTGCAGGGTACAACATCACCCTGATCGACGACGGCACGATGGTGTTCGATCACACGCTTGCGGACGGCACAACGCTGCGAGTTGGCGGTTTTGGGACTTCGCCATTTGATGGGGATGGTTTGCCGACGCGGCGCACGGTGGTGATTGAGCGCGGCGTGTTGAAGGATCTGATGCTGAACACCTACACAGGCCGCAAGCTCGGGATGGCTTCCAATGCCAAGGCCACGCGGGGACTGGCGGGAACGCCTGGCATTGGTGGTGGCAACTACTATCTTGAGCCGGGAACGCTGACGCATGAGCAGATCGTGGGCGACGTGAAGCAGGGACTGCTGGTGCTGAGCACGATGGGCTTCGGTGTGAATACTGTCACGGGTGACTATTCGCAGGGAGCGACCGGTTTGTGGATCGAGAACGGTGAGATCGCATTTCCGGTGGAGGAAATCACCATTGCGGGCAATCTCAAACAGATGTATCAGAATATTTCTGCGATCGGGAACGATCTCGAGTGGCGCGGTTCGGGTGCTGTGCCCACGCTGCGGGTGGAAGGGATGACGATTGCGGGTGCTTGAGCCGGCATTAGTCTCTCCCCGTACTTATTAGTTAAAGTCTCTCAAAAGAACGAGTTAGGTCAGGACTTCCGGGCCGGGTGTTCCATTTGTCCGGTTTCCGGATTTGGTCTGGACGCAGGGTTGCTTGCGCGGGAGCGAGCCGAAGACGCAGATTCCCTTCGGGAATGACAACAAAAAGAAGCTAGGCGATTCCCAATTTCGGTGTAGCCAGTGTACGTTCCCGCGGGGTGAAGATGTGCAGGTGCCTGTGAGACAGGTGCGGCTGCCATCTTCACCCCAATTTTGTTTATGCAGCGGTGGCCGGGTGGGCGAGGTGGTTTAGGGTGTCGAGGGTTTCTGGGGGGATTTGCAGTTTGGCGGCGGCGAGATTCTCGCGCAGGTGGCCGACGGATGAGGTGCCGGGGATGAGGAGGATGTTGGGCGAGCGGTGCAGGAGCCAGGCGAGGGCCGTGGCCATGGGTGTGGCGCCGACATGCCGGGCGGCATCGTCGAGGATGGTGGACTGCAGCGGGGAGAAACCGCCGAGCGGGAAGAACGGGACGTAGGCGATGCCTTCGGCGTTGAGAGTGTCGATGAAGGCGTCGTCTTCGCGATGGGCTACGTTGTAGTTGTTCTGCACGCAGACGATTTTGGCGATGGAGCGAGCGGATTCGAACTGTTTCGGCGAGACATTGCTGAGGCCGATGTGTTGAATCTTGCCCCCTTGCTGCAGTTCGGCGAGTACGGTGAGGGGCGCTTCGAGGGAGACGTCATCGGGGCCGTGCATGCCGGACATGCGCAGGTTGACGACCGGCAGGGTGTCGAGGCCGAGGTTGCGGAGGTTGTCTTCGACGGAGGATCGCAGGTGTTCGGGCGTGAGGT
>CAXTZL010000210.1:0-5528 GCA_964248555.1 uncultured Bryocella sp. | reverse complement strand
GGCACCGTGAACTCGCCGTTCTTCCGGGTCTGGGTGGTCGCGGTCTCGATCAGCAGGTCAAAGAAGGCCGCAATCTGCTTCGGGGCGCTTGCATCTGTTCGGCCATGTACCGGATTAGCTGGATTTGTCATTGTACGCAAGAGGAATTGAACGCTGCCCGCCGGCGCCTTCGGAGGAGTGCAGCCCACCTACCGATCTAATAGTGAGGTATTCAGCTTATTGAAGCGAACTTCTCATCTTGATCGATGCCTTCTACATTACTTGCTTTCTTTCGGCGTAGTTGCATCTTCCACCAGAGGCTTGCCCAACGCGTAGTGGTCATACCAGCCGAACCAGCGCACATAACGGTCGCGGATGAAACTCGGGCGAGTGAAGCCATGGAACTCGCCGGGGTACACGATTAGCTCAGCTTCCACGCCCACGCTTTTTAACGCCTCGTACATCTGCTCACCGCCGACGAGAGGCACGTTGAAGTCCTTGTCGCCCCCCATGAAAAGCGTCGGTGTAGCAATGCGATCCGCATGGAGAAACGGATACGACAACTTGATATACGCATCGAGATTTTTCCATGGCGGCCCAAGTTCATTCTCATACTCCAGGATGTACTGGTCCACACCATAAAACCCAAGCAGATTGCCCATGCCCGCCCCGCTCGAAGCGGCCTTGAAACGGTGCGTGCTGGCGATGGTGTAATCAGTCATAATGCCGCCATAGCTCCAGCCGCCCACGACCAGCTTGTCGGGGTCGATGTTGCCGGTTGCCAGCGCCGCATCCACCGCGGCCTGAAGGTCCAGCACCTCCTTGTCTCCCCAGTCCGCGTTGATAGCTTCCGAGTACGCGTGCCCTCGCCCTGTGCTGCCGCGGTAGTTCACGTTCAGCATGGCGTAACCATGTGCCGCAAATAGCTGCCGCTCGTCCCGGAAGCCGTGGGCATCCTGCCCCGTTGGGCCGCCATGGATAAACAGCACCATGGGCGCCTTCGTGCCAGGGGTGTAGCCCACGGGCATAGTGAGCAGGCCGTGCACCTCGTTGCCGTCCGAAGCCTTTGCGGAAACATCCGTGGTGGGCGCCAGATTCAACGTGGCAACCAGTGCAACGTTGTGTGCCGTTAGCTTGCGAAGCTGCTTGCCTTCCAGCGCATAGATCTCCGCTGAGGTGCTGTCGGTCGTCCACAGCATCGCGGTGTGCCCGCCGGCCTGGTTCAGCGCGGAGGCTTCCCCCTGCCCTTCAGTGATGCGACGGGGACTGCGTTTGCCGTCCAGCGGCACCTCCATCACGTACTCTTCGCGGTCGTCCTGCACGGCGGCCAGAAGGTGTTTGCCGTCTGCTGACATTGTGGGCCCGCTGACCCACTGGTCCAGCTTGGGCGCCAGCATCTCGGGCGTGCCGCCGGTTGCGGAAACGGCCGCCAGTTGCGGCATGTTGTAGATGGAGTAGTGCGGTTGCAACGCCTGCCGATACACAATGCGCTTGCTGTCCGGCGTCCACGCCAGCGGTCCCTCATCCGGGCCGGTAAACGTGGTGAGCTTCCGAGGCGTGGCTCCGGCGGCAGCTGCCACAACAAACACATCGCCGTTATCCACACGGTCTGGGTCGGGGCTGGACTGGTTGCTGGTAAACGCAACCATTTTGCCATCCGGGCTCCACTCACCACCGGTCTCCGCGTAGCCTTCGGATCCACCTGTGGGAGAGCCGGTCAGTTTGGTCAGCTTTCTGGAAGCAACATCAAACAGAAAAAGATGTGGCTGGTGCTGCGTAAGAAAGCCCTGCACGTCCTGCTTGAAGTGAAAGCGATCGATCACTATCGGTTTGGGCGGCTTGGGCTTGGTGCCCTTTTCGGGCTCGGGTTCATCCCGCGCCACGATGGTCAGCAGCAACTGCTTCGAATCAGGCGACCATCGGTACTCCCGCAGATTGTCCTTCACCTCCGTGAGTTGTTGCGCTTCGCCGCCCCGCCGGTCCAATACCCATACCTGTGATCCCTTCGCTTCGCCTTCGCGCCCGGAGGTAAACGCGAGGAACCGTCCATCCGGACTCCAGCGAGGATCACCCGCGCCCTCTTTGCCGCGAGTCAACTGAATGTCCTGTGTGCCGTCCCAGCTCACCATCCAAAGATCCGTAACGCTCTTGTCGTCGCCGGTATCCACATGCGCCACGGTATAGGCGATCCACTTGCCCTCGGGCGAAACCACCGGTGCACCTACGCGCACCATCTTCGTCATGTCATCCAGCGTCATGCCGTGTTTTGCATGCGTGCCTGGAGGCAAGGTGACCGTTTGCGCCTGCAATGAAGCAGCCGCAAAGAAGACAGCGATGAAACAGCCACGCAGGCTGATCGGACGGATGTTGCAGGCTAGGCAGTGATTCACAAGATCTCCGCGGATGTTCCGAACGTGCGATGCATTATCGGCCCGCCGTTGTCGTGCTGATAGACGCGGCCGAAGCATCTGCTGGCCGTGCAAGGTGATCGAAGTTCATGATCGCATTGAATACAAAGGGGTAATCTCCTATGGTTTCCCCGCGATACACCGGATTGTTGCCAAACAGCAGCACATTGCCCCGCCCGAGATGTGCATCCACTACCACGGCGTGTTCGGCAATCTGTGCCGACTTGTCCAGTAGCCCCGAAAGCAGCAGTCCTTTGCTCTCGCCAAAGCGCAGGATCACCTGAGGGCGCATCGCAGGAGGAATCACGTTGGGATTGTTGCGCTCCTGTTCTTCGTTCAAAGGTCGCGCCTCCCACGGCTTGGGCGTGGGCAAGGGCTCCGGCTGGACCACGGCACGACCCTCCGGCACGTCCTCATCGCCCACCAGTCCTCTGCCGGTTGGCCGCGCCTGATACGGGTCCATCAGCCTCCGACCTGCCGTGCCGCCTACCGTGTTCGACACATTGAACACCATACCTTCGGCGCTGATCACCGGCAGTCCCGAGTTCAGCCCCCACACCACAGGTGACTCCGCATCCACCAGTGCCGTATTGAGCACCGTACCCACCACACGCGCCTCCGCATGGGGTGCGAGGCTGACGCCAGGCGCCAGACCGGTCTCAATGGCAAACTGCGCCGTGTCTTCACACGTGATCAGTAAACCGCCCTTCTGCACGAAATCTTTCAAGTGCAGCAAGCCCGCGTAGCCCAGCCCCGGGCGGATGTCTGCCGTCGAGTCCAGTCTGCCGATGTTGGGTGTAAGCTCGGTCTTCTGCCACGGCATCGCGTTGCCGTACATCGGTGTCCCGTTCAGAATCTGCTCGGCACTGGCGTGCGCCACCGGCGCAAAAACGATCACAT
Organism: uncultured Bryocella sp.; assembly: GCA_964248555.1. Taxonomy (GTDB): domain Bacteria; phylum Acidobacteriota; class Terriglobia; order Terriglobales; family Acidobacteriaceae; genus Granulicella. Next base: position 2,241 of record CAXTZL010000210.1, on the reverse strand, counting down.
CATACCTGGCCCGCAGGTTGTCTTCGCCACCCGCCTTCTGTGTGCTGATGTAGTCATAGGGCACACCCGCATGATCGAAAGCATAGCGCCACCAGCCTTCGGTCTGTGTGGAAAGCCAGCTATGCATGAACGCGATCCGCGGCGCGGTCGCCGGATGCGCTGCAACGGAAGGCAACGCCGCCACCCGAACCGCATCCAGCGAAGCCGCCTGTAGCGCCGGGCCGAGCGTCGCTTCCGGCACGTCACGCAGCAGAAGCGAACCCGCGGCCATGTGCTGACCATCGATGTCAAAGGACTTCTCCGCGATGGACACGTGCGCGGCACCCAACTTGTACACCAGGCCGAGCAGGTTGCTTTGCCCGCTGTTGGCAATCACAAACATGTTGCCTGTGCCGTCCAGCCTTCCTGCCAGCGCCGCTGGATCCGCAACAGGCGACATCGGTGCCCTCAGCACGCTCGTGTCGGTTACACGCGTGACGTGCACGTTAAAGAGTGCCGGAAAGCTCCAGCCCGTGTCGTCATAAGGGTGCTTTTGTGGATCGTCCGGGGCCCAGTACTGCTTATCCAGCAGAGCGTCGGCGGAACGGGAATATGGCTGATCCATTCGCACCACGAAGCTCCCGGCCGGAAAGGTCTCCTGCGTTGCTTTCTCCTCGGGTCGCTTGCCGGGCAGTGTGACGGTCACCGCCGCCGAGAGCTGCTGCACCTCCACATGCTGCCGCTTCAACACGGTCAGCAGCTGTGCCTGGCGGTTCAGTTCCGCTTTGCTGGCCGGAAAGACATACGCTGCCGGCCCCGCAAGCGTCGGCTTTTCGATCGCGCGTTTGCTCTTGGCATAGTAGTTCTCCAGAAAGTGATGCCCGTGCGCGGCGAAGTAGGAGAGCGTAGTCAACAACGCACTCTGCTCGTAGTTGTTGTTGTCGCGCTGGGACCACATCACCACCGGCAGCGGCGGGTTCTGCCGGTACCAGGTGCGCGAATACTCTTCCGGCGTCAGAATGCGCTTTTGCGTATCCGCCCCACCGTTGCCGAAGGTTTCATAAAGCCGCGAGATACCGTTGTGCATGCCGGCTAAAAACATCAGGTAGCCCGGTGACCACGTATCGAAATCACCATGCGTGAATACGCCGGGCATTCCCAGACTCTGCATCTGGGCCACATTGTTCCAGCCAAGCTCGGCCCACTCGTCGGCGAGAATCGGATCGATCCATGCGTTGTACGGCCCGTCGCCCACGGTATTGTCATACAGAAACGGAACCGACTCGTGCAGATCGTGCAGGACCTGCGCGTGCCATTCAAGGTAGGTGTCCAGCACGTTGCGCGTTAGATCCAGCGTCATCGCCATGGCGTCGCGGTTGTTGTCATGCGCGACATAATGGCCCCAGTACATCAGCCGGGGCCACTGCTGATCCGGATGCGCGCGATGCCATTTGTAGATGTCGACCATGCGGTCGCGCCCGTCCACCTCCACTACGGGCGTGATCAACGTGATCATGTGCGAGCGGATGTTTTTGATGTAGGGTGAATCGTCCACCGCCAGCCTGTAGGCAAGCTCCATCAATGCCGTCGGGGCGCCCGTTTCAGTCGAATGAATCGTGCCCGTGATGTAATACACCGGTACGGACGCATCAATCAACTTCTGCGCCCTTCCATCGTCCATACCGATGGTGCGCGGGTCCGCCAGTTGCCCCAGCCTCGCACTGTTTTCCCTGGCCTGTTTCAGCAGCGCCTCATCCGCGACGGCCACCGCGATCATCTCGCGGCCTTCTTCGCTGTGGCCGATCGTGACCACCTGCACCCGCGGCGAGCTTGCCGCCAGCAGACGAAAATACTTGTACACATCCTCCGCATAGGGCAGCATGTTCGGCGCGCCGGCCACATCTCCAAGCACCTTTGCCGGCGTCGGCACGGTCTTCGAGGCAGGCAGAGAGCTCACCAGGGGAGACAAAAAAACCGGCGCCGTGGTGTACTGCCGGATCTTGGCCGTGTACGCCTCATCGACAGGTTGCCGGGGGTCGCGTGCGTAGGTGCTGTCCAGAGGCAAGGCGGTCTGTGCGGAAACGCCGAGGCTCGTGAAAAGAACGGCCAGAGAAAGGATGCGAAGTAGGAACATTGTCATCGGAACTCGATTCCCAGGCGCTGCCGGAGCCTACGTAAACTCCGGCAGCTTGTCAGGATGTGCCCTAAAAGTCATAACGAAGAGCGAACTGCATACGCCGCGGAGCCTGGTTGCCACCTAGA
>CAXTZL010000209.1:0-5540 GCA_964248555.1 uncultured Bryocella sp. | reverse complement strand
TTCTCGGCCGCACCTTCGCACTCGCCTTGCTCGCCAACGGCGCCCGCGTCATCGCGCTCGGCCGCTCGGACCGCCTGCAATCCGAAGCCAAATCCTGGGCCGGCCAGTTCGGCCAAGACAAAATCGCCGTCCACCAGATCGACATGTACGACGTCGAACCCCTCAACAGCCTCTGCGATCGCATCGCCGCGGAAGAACAATCACTCGACATTCTCGTCAATAACGCCCACGAGCTAGGCTCCGCCACAGGCTTCAACATCCCCGAAGGCTCGCTCGAAAACTCGACCTTCGACCAGTGGCAGCGCAACCTCCAGGGCGGCGTGTACTGGGCCGTCCAAACCACGCAACGCCTAGGCATCCGCATGAAAGAGCAACGCCGCGGCTCGATCATCAACATCGCGACGATGTACGCCTCCGTTGCCCCCAGACCGCAGCTATACGAAGGCACAAGCTCGCTCAACCCGCCCGGCTACTCCGCCTCCAAGGCCGCCCTCGCCGCCTTCACGCGCTACACCGCCAGCTTCTGGGGCACGTCCGGCGTCCGCGCCAACTGCATCTCCCCCGGCCCGTTCTCCAACACCGAAGATGTAGGCACAGGCCAGAACGCCGTCACCGAAGACTCCCCTTTCGTACAAAAACTCAAGGCCTATACGGTCCTAAACCGCATAGGCCGCCCGCTCGAACTCTGCGGCGCCCTCCTCTTCCTCGCCTCCGACGCCAGCACCTACGTCACCGGCCAAAACCTCAACATCGACGGCGGCTGGACCGCGGTGTAACAAAGGTGGAGCAAAGAACAGGTCCTTGGCCGCACGCAGGATTGAGTGCGCAAAGTACCCTTAGGCTCGACGTGAACTTCGGACTACTAGGACTAACTGGGCGCTGCCGTAAGAGCGTCGAGGGCCGTCATCGTCTCCTCGCCGAGTACAACCGATCCGGAACCCACGTTTTCCTCCAAATGGCCGAGATCCGTTGTTCCTGGAATGAGCAACATGTTGGCACGGTGCCTCAGCAGCCAGGCCAATCCGAGCTGCGAGGGGGTGGTACCGAGCTGCTTGGCAAGATCAATCACTTTGGGCTGTCCGGTAACCTTCGGCAGGCCGGGCATCGCGCCGCCCTCCGCTTGTCAAAATCCACTCCGCTGCGCGCTGATGCCGCCCGAAACCGAGAGCGGCTTTTAAAGGTGGCGCGCGAACAATTCACCACCCGGAACAACGCGGCAACGCTCGAAGAGATCGCTCAACAGGCTGGAGTGGGTATCGGGACCCTGTATCGCCACTTTCCCAACCGCGAGGCGTTGGTCGAGGCCCGTGTATCGTTCGGAGCTCAAGACGCTCATCGCAGAACAATCTAGTTTCGCGGGCAAGTAAACTGTCCCCGATGGATCTTCAACTCAAAAACCAGGTAGCCTTCATCGCCGGCAGCTCCCGCGGCATAGGCCGCGCCATCGCCGCCACACTCCTCGCTGAGGGCGCAAAGATCGTCCTCACCGGCCGCGATGAGTCCTCCCTCCGCGCCACCGCCGCCGAACTCACCACGCCCGCGACCCAGGACCGCATCCTCGTCATTCGCGGCGACTTCACCCACACCGAAACCGTCGCCCGCGCCCTCGACCTCACCGCCAAACACTTCGGCCGCCTCGATCACCTGATCGCCAATCTCGGCACCGGCTCCGGCAAACCCGGCTGGGACCAGACCGAAGACGACTGGCACCGCCTCTTCGAACTCAACTTCTTCGCCAGCACCCGCCTCACCCAAGCGGCGCTTCCCCACCTGCTCAAACAGTCCGCAGGCGGCTCCATCCTCTACATTTCCTCAATCGTCGCGCTCGAAGCCACCCCCGCGCCCCTGCCCTACTCCGCCGCCAAGGCCGCACTCAACAACTACGCCAAAAACCTCGCCCGCCAGCTCGGCCCGCAGCGCATTCGCGTGAACACGATCGCCCCCGGCAACATCTTCTTCCCCGGCGGCAGCTGGGAGCGCCACCTCGCCAACCGCCGCGAAGCCGTAGAAGCCATGCTGCAATCCGAAGTCCCGCTGCAACGCTTCGGCACCCCCGAAGAGATCGCCTCGCTAGCCGCATACCTCTGCGCCCCGCAGGCCGCTTTTGCCACCGGCGCCTGCTACGTGATGGACGGCGGCCAGACCCGCGCGCTCTAAGCCTCGCGCCCCAACGCCGCCTCGCGATAGCTCCGGCTGCGTGATCAAAACGTTCGCCATCCCACATACAACGGCAAGCCGCTCCCGAGTCCCTTACCTGTCAGTAGGCATAGTGAAGGAGTTCTATGAAGCAGCGTTCGCAAATGATCAAATCGGCAGTTCTGGCCTCGGCTCTCTCGCTGGTCACGGGCATTGCCCTGGCCCAGGCAACCGACATGGACAAGACCTTCCTGAAGGACATGGCCCAGGACAGCAATTTCGAGATCCGCACCAGCCGGCTCGCAATTTCCAAAAGCCCCAGTGCCGACGTCAAGGCGTATGCCACCATGGTCCTGCACGATCACGACCGGCTGCAGACCATGATCGGCGCCGCCGACAAGGCCGCCGGCGTCGACACCCTGTCTCCCGGCAGCATGAGCGTCGGCGACGACGCAAAATACGCTGAACTGAAGCTTCTCAGCGGCAAAACCTTCGACGACTCCTACATCAAGGGCCTCGTCAAAGGCAACGTCGACACCCTGCAAAAGGAAAAGGCCGAGCACGACGCCACAACCATCCCCGCCGTCAAAAAGCTCTCCAAACAAGCCTACGATGACGACACCAAGCACGCCGAAAAGGCCAAGCAGCTGGCCGCGGCACACAACATCCAACCCTAAAATCCATCTCAATCTCAGGTCCCGGGCCTGCGGGACCTGAGATACTCAAACAGCCATGGATGGAACAGCTCCCAACCGCGCCCACACCCTGTTTGACCTCACCGGCCGTGTCGCCGTCATCACGGGCGGTGCCGGCCTGCTCGGCTACTTCCACGGCGCTATCCTCGCCGCAGCCGGCGCGCACGTCGTCCTGCTCGACCTCGCCGCCGCCAGCCCCAGCCTCCGCGCCGACCAACTGCAGGCCGCCCACGGCCCCCAATCCGGGAGCCAGTGCCTCGGCCTCAGCGCCGACATCACCTCCGAGGACTCCCTGCTCGCCGCCCGCGACGCCATCCTCGCCCGCTTCGGCCGCATCGACATCCTGGTCAACAACGCCGCCAACAACCCCAAGGTCGAAGCCGACCCCCAAACCGGAGCAAAGACCGAACCAAAACAGTGGTCCCGCCTCGAAAACTTCCCCCTCGCCGTCTGGAACGCCGACATCGCCGTCGGTCTCACCGGTGCTTTCCTCTGCTCCCGCATCTTCGGCGCCGAAATGGTCAAGCGGAACACCGGCGTCATCCTCAACGTAGCCTCCGACCTGGGCGTCATCGCCCCCGACCAGCGTCTCTATCGCAAAGAGGGCCTCGCTGAAGACCAGCAACCCGTAAAGCCCGTCACCTACTCCGTCGTGAAAACCGCGCTTCTCGGCCTCACCCGCTACCTCGCCACCTACTGGACCGCCCACAACATCCGCGTCAATGCCATCTCCCCCGGCGGCGTCTTCGCCAACCAGCCCGAAGAGTTCACCCAAAAACTCCACCAACTCATCCCCATGGGCCGCATGGCCCACAAAGACGAGTACCAGGGCGCCGTCCTCTTCCTCTGCTCCGACGCCAGCAGCTACATGACCGGCCAAAACCTCATCGTAGACGGCGGCCGCAGCGTCCTCTAAATCCCCATCACGGTCTAGCCCGATCGCCGGCTAGCCTTATCACTGTCTAGCCTTTTTGGTTGTCATCCCCGCAGGGGATCTGCGTTTGGCAGCGCGAGGGCCGCAGGCACAAGCCCGTCCATCACTCAAACACATGCCGCCCGACCCCCAACCCGACCCGCTCCCCGCCATCCCCATTCCGCAGGACCCCTTCCTGCCCAGGCGACGGCTCCAGGCCCTCGTCAACCGCCTCTCCGGCGGCCAGTTCCTGCGCTACCTCGGCGTCGGCCTCTTCAACACCGTCTTCGGCTACAGCACCTTCGCGGGCATCCTCTTCCTGCTCACCCACATCACCCCGCCGCGCTTTCTTTACCTCACCGTCGTCGCCGCCTCGCTGCTCTCCACCCCGCTCAACATCACGGTCGCCTATCTCGGCTACAAGTTCCTCGTCTTCAAAACCCGCGGCAACTACCTCGTCGAGTGGTTCAAGTGCTTCGGCGTCTACGGCCTCGGCATGCTCCCCGGCCTCCTCGCCCTCTCCGCCGTCACTCGCCTGCTCCAGACCGAAATCCACATACACGGCCCCGCGCTCCACACCACCCTGAACGCCGCCGCGACACATCTACACGCCGCCGTCCTCACCCGCAGGCTCTCCTCCGGCAAAGCCGCCGCCGGGTACCTCGCCGGCGCTCTCGTCCAGGGCTTCACCACCGTCTTCAGCTTCGTAGGCCACAAAAAGGTCACCTTCAAGACCTCCGCGCCCACCGCGCCCGGCGCCCGCCCCGTCAGCTAAACTTCTCCCAGCACCATCCCGGAGTCCGCACCACCTTGAACCACAAGAAGACCATCTCCATCATCACGCCCTGCTACAACGAGGAAGCCAACGTCCTCAACCTGTACAACCAGGTCCGCGCCGTGATGGTCTCGATCGCCCGCTACGAATACGAGCACATCTTCATCGACAATCACTCCCGCGACAACACCGTCGCCATCCTGCGCCTGATCGCGGCCGAAGACCCCAACGTCAAGGTCATCGTCAACGCCCGCAACTTCGGCCACATCCGGTCCCCGATCCACGCCCTCATGCAGGCCCGCGGCGACGCCATCCTCGGCATCGTCGCCGATCTACAGGACCCGCCGCCCATGATCGCCGACATGATCGCCGAATGGGAAAAGGGCGCCTACTGCGTTCTCGGCATCAAGCGCACCTCCGAAGAGGCCTCCCTCATGTTCTGGCTGCGCAAGCAGTACTACCGCACCGCCGAACGCCTCAGCTCCATCGAAACCATCCAGAACTACACCGGCTTCGGCCTCTATGACCGGAAAGTTGTAGAACTCGTCCGCCAGTTCGACGACCCCTATCCCTACTTCCGCGGCATGATCGCCGAAATCGGCCTCCCCACCGTAAAACTCCTCTACGACCAGCCCAGCCGCAAGTTCGGCGTCACCAAAAACAACTGGTACACCCTCTACGACATCGGCATGCTCGGCATCATCAACCACTCCAAGGTCCCGCTCCGCCTGGCCACCTTCGCCGGCTTCGCCGGTGCCTGCCTTTCGTTCCTCATCGCCCTCGGCTACCTCATCGCCAAGCTTGCCTTCTGGAATACCTTTGACGTTGGCGTCGCGCCCATGATCATCGGCCTCTTCTTCCTGCAATCCCTCATGCTCGTCTTCCTCGGCGTCATGGGCGAATATGTAGGCGCCATCTACACCCAGATCCAGCACCGCCCCTACGCCGTAGAACTGGACCGCATCAACTTCGACCAGCCCTTCAACTATCCCCGCCCCACCCCCGTAACCCTCGCCGGCCT
>CAXTZL010000208.1:0-5551 GCA_964248555.1 uncultured Bryocella sp. | reverse complement strand
GGTCGTCGCGCGCAGGGTCAAATGCAACTTCTGTTTTGCCGTAAGCGGGGCGGCGTTCCAGACATAGCTCGTATAGAAATTCGGCAGAATTCCAAGGACTCTCTGCCTGGTTTCCGCCTTCAGTTCTTCCTCCGCAATCTGCTCACGCGTCATGACCACGTTTACAGAATCGGCGGCCGAGGCGATCGGCAGGGCTGTATCGGGCAGGCTATACCGTTCCCCGCTCTTCAGCATGACAACGGCTGACTCGAACCCCTGCAATCCCTCGGCGCTGACCTTCAGCCTGTAAGCACCCGGTGGAAGGCCCCCGAGAACGAAGTGTCCCTCCGCATCGGCCGTCGTGGTTTGCACCGCCATTGACGCGGCATCCAGGGCAGAGACCGTAGCTCCCGGCACGATCCCGCCATTTACATCCGTGATGAGCCCGATAACCGATGCCTTCCCGCACTCCTGTGCGTGGGTTTCCCCAGCCAACGGCGAACCGCTCGCGCCTGGAGAGACCGCGGCCCCCTGCCCGATGCCTTGTCGGGACAGCAAACACAGAAGCGAGGCCATCATGGATTGCCGAAGGGCGCGGGGAAACCAGCGCTGCGTGGGGTGCATAGGCTTGTTCTACGTGTGAGCCAAGTATAGGGGATGACGGTTGGGCAAACGACGCAAACCCTGATGGAAAAACGTCGAGCCTCCAATTCATATCATGGCTCAACAAATCGGAGTCAACTTCGCCAACAACGACCCCACCCGCGGTGCTCGCAGACCGGATTAAAAGCTAATCCGGGCCGCAAGCTGCACGCTACGCGGGTCTCCGACAGCGGTGGCCTGCCCGAACGTGCTGCTCGGCACCGCAGGGTAGGCCCCCGCGCCAAAGGTCCCGTTCGGGATCATGTCATTACGGTGGTTGAGCGAGTTAAAGGTTTCGGCTATGGCCTCCAGCCGCACCCGGGGCGTAAGTGCAAACGTGCGGCTAAGCCGTGCGTTCAGGCTGAAGAAGTCAAAACCGACACCGGCATTGCGCCCGATGACTGCTCCCGCAAGCCCTTCGGTACACGGGTTCAGCCCACCATTGGCTCCAAGGCTGAAGCCGGGAGCACAGGGGCGCTGCGACGTCCCCTGTTTGGTATTTGCGCCGGTCGTGACATTGAACGGCAGCCGCGAATAGTACTGCAGGATGCCGCCAAACCGCCAGCCATGCACAAGGTGCGCCGTGAAGCCACTTGCCGGCCCCGTTGGCGAAGTGAGCGTCGCATCAAATACAACGCGGTGGCGCTGGTCGTCATCGCCGCGGCTGCGATCTTCCCGAAGATTGAAGTTGTTCAGCGGCGAACTGAAAAAAAATTCGCTGATGTTGTCGATCGCCTTGGAATAGGTGTAGGAAATACGAGTCGAGCCCCAGGAAACAGGCCGCTGCTGCACCGAGACCTCCAGCCCGTCGTAGTAAGAATCGAAGGCGGAACTGTAAGGCTTGATGTTGCCGCGCGTTGGATCCGGCCGCGTTCCATCGGCGTTGATGTTGGTGTTGATCGAACCGATCAGGTGCTCCCCTCGCAGATGTTGATAGCTCAATCCCAGGGTGGTTTTTGAGAAAATCTCCTGCTCCACGCCCAGGCTTGCCTGCTGCGAGTACGGGTTCTGAATGTTGCGCTGCACCAGGGAGAAATTTTCCACCGCCTTCGCCGGCGGCGCGGCTGCCACGCTCGGAAAAGTGGGCGCGCCTGCCTGGCCGGGAGAAAACGTATAGCTCAGCAGCGCTGCCTGCGCCGGGTCCGTTGTGTTATGGGCGGAGAGCAGCGCATTCGCCAGCGGACGCAGCGGAATGCGATCGTAGAACAGACCATAGCTTCCACGAACCACGGTATGTCGATCTTGGTACGGCGACCAGGCAAAGCCCACACGCGGTGAAACGTTGCGGGTGTCTGTCGTAATCGTCTGCAAAAATTCAAGATCGTACCGCAATCCAAGATTCAGCGTAAAAGCCGGTCGCACCTTCCACTCATCCTGCGCGTAAAAACCTACATTCGGGTTGGTCTGCCCGACAACGGGATTCCCAAAATTCTGCGTAAATCCCTGCGTGTTGTACGTTCCAGCCAAAAACGTCGCAAGGGAAGAAAAGGTATAGGCTCCGCGAAGCGACATCGGAAAGGTGATGGTGTCGTCGTTGTATAGAAAATCGGCGCCCGCCTTCAACGAATGCGCTCCACGCTCCAACACCAGATTGTCCACCACCTCCACAAGGTCGTTGAGCCGTCCCGTGGGCGAAGACGTAGAGCGGCCAAAGGTAGCAACACCCGAGATGGTCACGGCTGGGCCCACCTGATCGTTCGGAGGCGCATACAGGTTGTCATAAATAAACTGACCCCGCGTCTCATTAAATATGCGTGGCGAAAGTGTCACAACATTGCTGAGGGCGACCGCGTGGTGGGTGTCATACACCGAGGTGCCGTTGCTCACCTCGTTCAGTGAGCCGCTTCCACGGGCATTCAAACTGCTCAACTGGTAGAAGCTGTACCTCGCCGTAAACTGGTCCTTGTCCCCGAACCGGGTGTCATTGCGCAGAAACGCCGTATCGGTATGCAAGGTGTTCGGATAAAGCGTGGTAGCGCCCATGCCGGCCGGCAGAAGCGGAGCACCGTACCCGACGGCCTGCAACCGCGCATTGATCGCGGCGGCATTGGCCCGTGTCACAGTGATAATGCCGTCCGTTCGCAGACGCTGTTCCTCAAAGTTGCCGAACAGAAACGATCGATCTTTCCGCAAAGGTCCTGACAGGCTCGCTCCATACTGCCCCTGCGTAAGCGGCAGCCTGTTGCCTGCAAGCGCATTGTCGGCATTGAGGCGCTGGTTCCGCAGGAAGCCGTACGCCGTCCCGTGCACCTGGTTGGTCCCGCTCTTGGTGACGATGTTGAAGTAGCCCCCAAGGGCACGCCCAAACTCCGCCTGGCCACCCGAAGTGACCACCTGAAACTCGCGCACCACATCAAGGCTGAAGACATTGCCGGCCACACCGGCTGCATCGTCGTTGTCCGAAAGGCCATCGACAACAAAGCTGTTCGAAAAGTTGCGCTGGCTATTTACGGAGTAGCCCTGGCCGGGAACCTCGGAGGTCTCCGCCAGCGTCTGCGTGCTGGCCGTATTTGTCGGCGACACACCCGGCACCAGCAGCGCGAGATCGAGAGAATTGCGGCCTTCAAAAGGCAAATTCTGCACCTCGGCTCCCTGCACCGTCTCGCCGATCTGGCTTCGGTCCACCTCCAAAACCGGTGGCTTGGCCGTGACTTGAACGCTGCTGCTCGTGCCGGACACGACAAGCCGCAGGGTCACATCGAAAGCCGATCCGATGGTGAGCTGCACCTCCCGGGTCGCAGCCGCAAAGCCAGCGCTATGCGCACTGATGATGTACTGGCCAACCGGCAGAAACGGAAGCCGAAACCGTCCCTGTGCATCGGTCTGCACGTCGTACCGCTGGTTGGTGGCGGTTTGCAGCGCATCCACGATGACGTGTGGCAGGGCGGCCCCGCTGGGGTCCAGCACACGGCCGCTCACGGACGCCATCGTCAACGTCTCCTGCGCAAATACAGCGTAAGCGGGCACAAAAAAAACTAGGGGCAGACTGAAGCTCAGTCTATGTCGAAACACGGGTTACTCCTGGAAACGGCCGCGTCACATCGTTTGGGTGTGCGGGCTTCGTTATGCCTTCAGGCAGGGAACACGATCGGATGCGCGCTATCGCTCGCTGCTCACGTCAGCGCTCGAACAGAGCAAGCCCACAGCAAACCCGCTGCTGAAACACAAAGGGTTCGCCGGTAGCAGAAACCTGCCCGGCACGAACGCAAGCGGCCAAGGGAAGCGCCTGTTTCTGCACAGAACGCAAGCGGCCAAGGGAAGCGCCTGTTTCTGCACAGAACGCAACCGAATCTAGCTTGCGAATACCAGGTCAGGCAATTGCTGGAGGTCCACGCTTCTGACGGGATCGATCGCGGGCAACGCGCCACTTCGACTGTGTCTGGGCAACGCTGGCAGGGTGGCTCCCCGGCGGCAGCGCAACTGAGCTGGCGGCCGGAACCGAAGACAACTCCCTATGCGCTGAGACAACAGCCTGCGGTGCACACGGACATTTCTCCGGCGGGGCCCCAACGCTGATCCCCTTTACAGCACTCTGACTGCGCTCCGCCATAGCCATTGCGCAGTGATGCTTTCCCTCACGTCGGCAGCACGCCGGCAACGCCGCCTGCCCAGCCGCACTCGACGCAAATAGCGCGGAGGCGAACGGTAGGCAGAAGACGGCCAACAACAGGATGGAAACAATTTTCCGCAACTGACACGATTGAAATCGAAATTGCGACAAACAGCAAGTGCTTCAGCAGTCTCAAAGCCTGCTCACACCGGCACCCGCGATAGCCCGGTTCAGAAGTGTGACCAGCTGAATAAGCTGGTTTGGGGAAGTCGTCTGCCGTTTCACTTGTAGAACTGCTGCCCTGCCTCTAATTCACAAATTCAGAAGGACAGCCTTGACGCACAAAGCATTTCCGGGCGCAGCAATCCGTTTGTTGAGCCGGATGCGGAACAGCATGCCAAGACCCACTTCCTTCCATCGTGGATCAGACCTTTAAATCCCTGGGGAGTGGATCGGTACCCAGGAACAGCCCGACGACATGACCCTGCTGCTCACACGTCAGCTCTGAATCCTAGGGTAGCCTCGTTCCGTCGCGCCCTCGAGACTTCAGCCACAACGATCAGCTGCAACGGAACGATGTGCTTTCCCTGGCAGACTACGGTTGACCACCGTTTTCAGTCGAACGGATAAAGGCTGCCACGTCCGCGTGGAACTGTTTCAGAATGTCCTCGCGAACATAGATCATGTGCCCGGCCTCGTAGTAGTGATAGCTGATATTGGACTGCAGCGACCGCGGCATGGGCAGATGGTGCATCTCGTAGATACCCTCGTAATACGGCGTGGCCAGGTCGTAGTACCCGCCCGCCAGCATCACCTTCATGCGCGGATTCAGCTTCATCCGGTAGGCCAGATCCGGCATCACATTGGCTCCCGTCTCCACCGTGCCCGGCGCGCCGCCGCCAGGACCGCCGCCGGCGCCCCGCCCCGGCGGACGATGCGTGAGGTTCCAGCTAAACTCCCCACCATCCCGCGCCGACATCAGGTACGTGTCCTGCGCCGCATACTTCAGGTCGTTGTGCAGATAGTGATTGATCGCCGTGTTCCAGGCCGAGGTGATAGCGTCGGACTGCGGATCATAGCCAGTGGACTGGCTGAGCGGATCGAGCTCCAAACCTTCGTAACGCGTATCAAGACGGCCGACCGACATGCCCTCATTTAATCGCAGCTGCTCGGAAAACTCTCCACCCTGCACGCGAAGATCGGCACGCAACAGGTAGTCAACCGGCAGACCGATGTAGCCATGCAGCTTCTCCGCGACAGCCTGGCGCTCGGCATCCGGCAGCTCCGACCCTTTGAGCAAAGCCATCATGTAATCGCCCATGGCATACTTCTCCACCTCGGCCAGAAACGGCTTCAGAGCCGGCGGCTGATTGGGCAGCT
>CAXTZL010000207.1:0-5554 GCA_964248555.1 uncultured Bryocella sp. | reverse complement strand
TCAGCGTCTACTCCCTCATCGCCATCGCCCGCGCCTCCGCGCCTCTGATGACCGAGGGTGGCTCGCTGCTGACCCTCACTTACTACGGCGCCGAAAAAACCTTTCCCAACTACAACATCATGGGCGTAGCCAAGGCCGCGCTCGAAGCCACCGTGCGCTACCTCGCGATGGAACTCGGCTCAAAGAACATTCGCGTAAATGCGATCTCCGCGGGCCCCATCAAGACGCTTGCCGCACGCGGCATCGGTGACTTCAACACCATTCTCGACAAGGTCACCGAACGTGCACCGCTGCATCGCAACGTCGAGCAGACCGAGGTAGCCGGCGCAGCGCTGTTCCTTTCCAGCAAACTCGCCAGCGGCATCACCGGCGAGATCACCTTCGTGGATTGCGGCTTCAACATCACGGGGATCTGAGCATCGAGGAGATTGGAACGTTCCCCGCTTCCACGGCAGAGGTGTCTTCACAATGCAGCGCAACACCGTTCCACCCGGGCGCGCGGGCCATTCCGGATACTGAATGCGATAATCTCCCCACCATGCACCCTAAGACTTTGGCCCCGGCGGCGACGGCGGTCGCCATATCTGCTCTGCTCTTCCTACCCGTCCAGGAACAAGCGCAGCAGCCCGCGCCGGCCGCCCCCATCGTGCTCCACGCCGCACACCTTCTCGACGTCGCGGACGGCAAACTCATCTCCCCTGGAGAAATCCTGGTCGAAGGCACACGCATCCGCGAAGCCGGCGAACACGTCACTCACCCTGCCAACGCCCAAACCATCGACCTCGGCGCCGCAACCCTGATGCCCGGCCTCATCGACGCCCACACCCACCTCTTCCTCCACGTCGGCAACGAGGCAAACCAGACCGTCGACGAGTCCGTCCCCGAGCGCACCCTGATCGCCGCCGACGCCGCAAAAGCCGATCTCATGGCCGGTTTCACTGCCGAGCGCGACATGGGCACCGAAGGTGCCGGCTGCGCCGACGTTGCCGTGCGTGACGCCATCAACCGCGGCCTCATCCCCGGCCCCCGCATGCGCGTCAGCTGCAATGCCATCGACATCAACGGCGGCCACGAGGACAACAACCGCCGCAACCCCGCCCAGCACCTGCTCTCCAACGCCGACCGCGCGAACACCGCCGACGAGGTCATCGCCGTCATGCGCGAACAGCGCAAACAGGGTGCCGACTTCACTAAAATCTACGAAACCGGCCGCGACCACCTGATCTTCGCTACAAATCAGGGTGCCCCATCTTCGCCGACAGCCTCACCGTCGGCTAAGGTGGGATCCGACGACCTCGACCAAGCCACCTTCACCACCCCCTACCAGTACACCGAAGCCCAACTCGCCGCCGCCGTCGCCGAAGCCCATCGCACCGGCTCACGCGTCGGCGTGCACTGCACCGGCGAACCCGGCGCAAGCTACGCCGCGGCCGCCGGCGTCGCCAGCATCGATCACGCCTACGCCCTGTCTCCCGAAACCATGCGCCTGATGCACGACAAACAGATCTACGCCGTCCCCACCTTCGCCATCGCCGAATACTTCGCCGCCCACGCCGCCACCGAAAACGGCGCCGAAGGCGAACAGGCCATGCAGGCTTTCCACGCCGCGGAGTTCCGCAGGCAGATGGCCGCCGGCGTCCCCTTCGCCGTCGGTTCCGACGTCGGTCCCTTCCCACACGGCACCCAGGCCCGCGAATACGAGCTGATGGTGCAATACGGCATGAGCCCCGCGGACACCCTGCGCGCCGGCCTGATCAACGGCGCCAAATTGCTCGATTGGGCCGACGACATCGGCCAACTCAAACCCAACTTCTACGCCGACATCCTCGCCGTCCCCGGCAATCCACTGGAAAACATCTCCGTGCTGAAACACCCCAGCTTCGTGATGAAGAACGGTGCCGTGATCCGCAAGGACTAGTCCGCGTAGTGCCGGGAAAACGCGTCAGCGCCGCTCCAGCAGCAGCCGCACCGGCCCATTCGGCCGCAAGGTCACGCTCGGCTTCACGGCCATTGTCTTCGGCTCCCCGGCCGGCAGCACGAGCCGCCAGTCCTGCGCCATGACCGCCAGCGCCAGCACGCCTTCCATCCACGCCAGGCCCTCGCCGATACACTGCCGGCTGCCGGCCCCAAAAGGAAAAAACGCCAGCTTCGGCCGGCCCGCCTTGGCCTCTTTCGTAAAACGGCTCGGGTCAAACCGCTCCGGCTCCGGCCAGAACCGCGGATCGCGCTGCACGGCAATCTGCGGTGCCAGCAGGAATGTGCCCTTCGCGATCGTCAATCCGCGGTATTCGTAGGTCTCCGAAGCCATGCGGCTCGTCACCCACACCGGCGGGTAAAGCCGCAATCCCTCCGCCACGCACTGCTCGGCAAAGGGCAGATTCGGGTAATCGTCCGCCGTCGGCTGCCGTCCCCCGAGCACCCGCGTGGCCTCCTCCGCCAGCCGTTCCTGCACCTCCGGGTTCGCCGCCAGCTGCCACAGAATGAAGCTCAGCGCATTGGCCGTGGTCTCATGCCCCGCCAGCAACACCGTCAGGCACTCATCCCGTACCTGCGTATCACTCATCCGCGTCACGGCCCCGCCCCCGTCCTCCGTATCCTCCGAGGCCAGCAACATGCTCAGCAGGTCCCCACGGTCAGTCGGGTCCGCACGCCGCTCCGCGATCACCTTGTAAATCAGCTTGTCCATATGCTCGCGCCCGCGCCGGATGCGCCGCATCGAGGGCAGAGGCAGCCGCTGCAGCAAATGCGGTACCGGCAAGAACGCCAGAAACAGAAACGTCTGAAACGCATCCACGGCCTCCGCAATCGGTTCCACATCCGCTTCAAAATCCAGGCTGAACAACGTACGCCCGACAATGCGCAACGCCAGCAACAGCATGTCCGCATGGATGTCGGCAACGCCCCCGTCCTTCCACAGCGCGGTCGTCTTGGCCGTGGCCTGCGCAATCATTTCGCCGTAACCATGGATCCGCGCCCGATGAAACGCCGGCTGCGCCAGCCGCCGCTGCCGCATGTGCAATGGCTCCTCGCTGGTCAGCAGGCCTTCGCCCAGGATCACCTTGCTGCGCTGCATCACGAGATTGCGATGGTGCAAACGCTCATTGCGCTGCAGCATGTCGCCCACCAGCTCCGGATGGTTGAACTGGATCACCTCGCGCCCCAGCGCACGAAAGCGCACCAGATCGCCATACCGCCGGGCATTGCTCACCAGGTAGTCAGCACCGTTTTCCCGCCAGAGTTCGCCATTGCGAACGCGCGGCAGAAACTTCGGCCCGGCAGGTCGGCCCGGGCTATGCCAACGGAGATCAGGCTCAGGAAACGTCATCTTCCCAGACTAGAGTCCAGACTGGAGGAAAAGCCAAGCGGGCACGGGGTCCTACCGAAAAGGCAGGAAAAGCGTTCCTGCCATGGCAAAACATGCGGACGGAAAGCAGCGCCGGGCTCACGATGCCGCTGGCTGGCGGCCCGATTCATTGCGCCTCAGCGGTGGTTGGCGATCAGCTCTGCGTTCACCTCCGGGTGCTGCGCGCGCGTACAGGTTCCCGGTCGCTCATACAGGCAGGCATCGCGCACACATTGCACGCGTCGAAAACCACTCGGAGCGCCCGTCCTGTCCGAGGGTAGAAGCAACTCGTTGAATCCGCTCTCGTCGGCCTGCAGTTCCGCAGCCGACGTATAAAAAAACATAGGGATCCTGCTGTGCACGTGAGTGTAGCCCGGCGAGTATGGCCAGTCATAAGGATAAAAAGCGACGGCGCAGGCCTGTGGCGTCCGGCTTATCCGATCCGACAGCTGGACGAGCCCACTCTGCACGTGCCAGCGCTTGAACCGCGCTCCAAGCAGAAGGGAGAACATGCAGACCAGCGTCAGGACGGCTGCCGGAAACAGCGGCCACGCAACGTGGCGGGCAGGGCTACGCTTCCTGAGCCACGCCCCAAACTCCGCGCATCCGATGCCGAACAATGTGATCACCAATGGAATCGCAAGATAGACGAAACGGAATTCCTTGTGCGCCAGCACCGAGTGTGAGCCAACCAGAACCAGCACCAGCCAGGCCAGAAACGGGCTCCGGCGCACCCCCAGCACTGCCCCAGGCAGCAGAGGCCAGCACAGATGAAGGAGCTGCAGAGCATAAAAATACGGGGGCTCGGTTCCATACAGCTTGCTTCGTCCTTGCGCGACATTCACCCAGAAGTAGCGCACGACCGACGCAAACGGGTATCCCAGCGTAGCCGCGTCCACCAGACCGAACGCCAGGGCGCTCGCAGCAAAACCCGCGGCAAAGGAAGGAACTCGCTCCCGGGCATCGGACCAGCACATCCAGACGGCGGCAAACAGTACGGCAGGCAGCAATTGCGGGCGGAGCGACACGGCCACGCCACAAAGCAGGCCACTCCCCAGCAATCGCTTCTTCCGTGAGTGGCCCCCATCCCCGGTTCCCAGCAAAAGCGCCGGCAAAAACACATCGGCGGAAATCACCTCGGAAAAAGTCTTGGAGCCCATGAAGACCAGGAAGAACCACACCGCCGCCGTCCCGCCAGCGATGAGAGCCGCGGTATTGCCCGCGCTACGGCCGGCCCACACGTAGCAGAACCACGCCACACCGAGAAACAGCAGCGACATCACAACGGCCACGGCGGTCAGATACCCGGCAGAGCCATGGCCCATCCAGACCGTCGCCCGCATCAGTACCGAAAGAAGAAAAGGAAACACGTAGGACCGAATGCCTTCGCGCCATTCCCAGGTCACGATTCCATTGCCAAAGGCCAGCCGATGACCCGCCTCCAGCGTCTGGTAAATCTCGTCAGGGTAGTAGAGGTTATGGAGGTATAACGTGGCAAACAGCTGCAGGGTGAATGCTGTCGCAAGGATCAGTGCGAAGGGTCGGAGACGGGGCTGCCAGACAGCCTTTTCAGGCCTCACCTGACTTGTCGCCGCAACCCTCTCCTCAGAGGAGGGACGCATGGCAAACATTACAGTCCACCTTTTCTGACTTCAGTCTTGAAGGCTGAAACTCAGCTCCACGCCACCCTCGCCATACCCGCTTCCAACACCGTGAGGTCGCGCTCTTCGTCGCAACAGTTCACGCGTACTCGAATTTCAATTGCAGCCAGCATACCTGAAACAGAGCGAATCCCCTGCAGCTTCCAGAACATCGCGTCGGGAAAACGCAGCAGCGGCTCTGGCGGACGATCCGCTCAACCAACCTTCTCCCCCAGAGCGACCCAACGCTCCAGCAGCGCATCATGCGCCGCATGCGCCGTTTCAAGCTCCTCCAATGCCTTCACCAGCGCATCCGCATCGGAGGCCACATCGCCGACATGCTCCTCAGCCGCCGCCACCTTCGCCTCCGCCGCCGCCAGCTTCGCATCGATGCCGTCCCACTCCCGCTGCTCCAGGTAAGAGAGCTTCTTCTTGCCGGCCGCCCCCCCATTCGTCGAGGAAACGCCACTTCCCGCAGCCTGGGATGCAGCTGGGGACTTAGCAGCGGCCACACTAGGCGACCCCAGCCCCCGCCACTCCTCCCACTGCGCATAGTCCGCAAACAGCTGCG
>CAXTZL010000206.1:0-5572 GCA_964248555.1 uncultured Bryocella sp. | reverse complement strand
GTCCGGTGGAGGTGACGTCGCCGGAGACGTCCTGGGTGGAACGATTCAGCTGGAACTCGCCAATGGCGCCTTCCGAGACGTTGAAGATCGTGGTACCCACTGTTTCGTCAGTAATATCTTGGCCGTCTAGCAGGATGCGGGTCGTTCGCCCGGAGACACCGCCGATAGATAGGGCCGAGTAGCCGGCCTTCGTGGGGTCAAATGAGCCGCCGGCCTGCAGGACCACGCCGGGCTCGATCTGGGCGACATCCAGGAAGTTACGTCCATTAATGGGCAGTGACGCGATCTGCTGCCCAGTGATGACATCGCTCACGCCGGGTTGCTCCGTGTTGACCTGAAGCGATCCTGCATTGACCTCCACTGTTTCAGTGGACTGACCGACTGCCAGTTTGAAGGAGCCGGGCGTTGCCGTGCCGACACGCACGACGGTGCTTACCCTGAGCGATTGGAATCCCGATTCGGTGATGTTGATCTTGTAATTTCCAGGCGTCAGGGGACCAACCGAGTAGTAGCCCGCGCCATCTGTTTTGATGGACCGGGTTAAGCCGGTATCCGGGGACGAGATCACGACGGAGGCATTTGGGACGGCTGCTCCACTGGCATCCGTCACGGTACCTTGAATCGAGCCACCATTGGTCGAGACAACCTGCCCCGCAACTGGACGCAGGAGCGCAACGGGAGCGAGAAACAAGGCCAATCCGAGTGAGGTGTGGGTAAAGCTTCGATTCCTGCGATTCAAGATCAACTCCAAAAAGGTGGCTACTGGCGAAGTAAGCACGTTTGCTGCCAAATCGTTTAAGCCGGTTCTGCGCGAAAGCTCGTTGTTTTGGTCCGAGGCTTCTACAGGAAATTGAATAAATTGACGAAATTTTGAAGATGGTTTCACCTGATCGTCGTTCTGGGGTTCCGTGCCTGCTGTAGCGACCATCGTGGCTATCTTCACGCCGCCGGGCCGAGGTGGCATTGGAACTGTGCGGCTCAGCGGCTCGCATGAGATCGTCCCAGGTACCCTCGCCACCCAAGAGCTTGTTCGAATCGTTGGGCCTGGTTGCGCTGATTAGCTTTCGGAGAAGCTCTGCGCGACTGGGTGGCTCTCGGCTGCTGGTTAGGGACCGGGAGGGCCGTTTCAGGCTGGCCTTGAAGACCTCATTCGGCTTTTCAGGCGCACCTCTACTGAGGCTTTTGCCGGGTTTGGCTTGCGAACAGCCGTGGCGGGCGCAGCGGGTTGTGGACGGTGCAGCTGAAGACGAAGACGCAGTCGACGTTGGCCAGCCCTCGCAGCTCACAAGCGCCACCACACGGTCTGGCCGACTTGCGTGCAGTAGCGGGTGCTGTGAGCAAGCGTTGCCGGCTCCCGTAAACACCTCGGCCGCGGCCCAGCATTACGAAGCGCTGCTGGACATTTTTTCGCCGTGTATGCAGAGAGAACCGCGTAGCCTACGGCTGGTGGCCCGCAAAGAGCAGAAAACCGCTGAGCATGTTAACCCTCAACCCTCAAATCAACAATCACCACGCTTGCATGGTCAAAGAACATGTTGGCAGCCGCAGGGGAGAGCGGAAAATCGTGGTCTTCAGTGTTGACCTTTAGCTCCCTGCGAAGCAGGTTAGGTGCAGGTCGATCGTCGCAATTTTCTGTCTCGTTCCGCCAAAAAAAATGAACGGGCGGAGTTGAACCCAGCCCGTTCAGGATGACGGCGCGAATCTACTGAACGACTTCCACGTTACCGTGATTGTCGCAGTGGCCGTTGTGCGGATGGTGCAGATGGCCATCTACCAGGTAGTCGGTGTGATTGCCGTGCGGAACCGCCTCGTGGCCGCAGCCGGCCCCGTGACTATGCTGGGCATCGTGGCCGTTGCAGGCGTGACCCTCGGTGCAGTCTGCGGGATTCGCCGCACTGACTTCAAGTGTTTGCTCGTCCACATGGCCCTCATGGGGATGATGCAGGTGGCCGTCATGGAGGAAATCGGTGTGACCGTCGTGCTTGATGGCGGTGTGGCCGCAGGCTTCGTCGTGCTCATGGGTGTGGCCTGCGTGAATGGTGTGATCCTGCTGGAGCATGATGTTCTCCTTACGTCGTTGTGGAATGTAGTTGATCGGGCCGATGCATGTGCTCCGAGGCATGGGCGAGGCCATTAATAACCAGATTGCGGGTGTGCTCGTCTGTCGGCGCGTACACCACGTGCTTTCCCTCACGCTTGCGGCGGACGATGTCTTCTGCTCGCAGCACACGTAAACGTTGAGAGATGGCTGCCATGGTGTCTGCCTCAAGCTGAATCAGGTCTCCGACACAGGCCGGGCCCTCCACCAGCGCAGCCAGAACGCGCAGCCGGGCCGGATCGCCCATGGCACGGAAGATTCGTGCACAACGCTCCAGCGTGCCTTCCGCGACCGAGGGGCGTCGCGGGCTTCCAGCGTGATCGGCTTCCGTGCAGCTGATTTGCATGCCGCGTCTCCCAAACCAGCTATATGAACACTTACATAGTTATGCAACTGTATTTTTTAGACGACCGGAGAATCGCGGTCTTCCAACATCAGCGCGTTTTCTGGACGTGCGGGTGCGTGCAAGGAAATAGGTTGGGGAGATCCATGCATTTCCTATGATCCTGGATGCGGTGCCCACCGCCTCTCGACGCATGTTCCGGGAGCGCTAAGGACGCAGAAATTTGCACTCCGTACGTAAAAATTGTGAAAAGTCAGAATCCCAGACTGTCATTGACGGCCACGGCGATCTCCTGCTCCGAGCCGAGATAACGTTCGGTGGTCTGGATGGAGGAATGGCCGAGCAGAAACTTGATCTGCTCGAGGTCCCCTCCGGCTTTGCGGCAGAGCCTGGCACAGGTACGCCGCAGATCATGCGGCCCGAAACGCTCGATCCCAATCTCCCGGGCGGACTCGGTGACAACAGCCCAGATGGCCCCGTCGCTCAAACTCTCCCGCACCTTGCCCCCTTTTGTGATGGACCGCAGCAATCGTCCCTCCTCGATTTTGGCCGCGGTCTGCCAGGCGTTGACCCCACCCTTGACCCAAACCGGGACGGCGACGGTGCGGATTCGGCCGCCCTTGCCCCGGAGATCCGCGATCACCCAGCGGTTTTCCCGCATTTGAAGGTCCGCTACACAAAGCGACGCCAGTTCCCTCCTGCGAAGAGCGCAGCCGACCAACAGGGCGAGGATCGCGTAATCGCGTTTGCCTTTCAGGGTGGAGCGGTTCGGCACAGCCAGGAGCTTTCTCGCCTGCTCCTTGGTCAGCCAGTTTCCCAGGCGGGTTCCCATCTGGCGCACATTTGGGACGTCGGTCAGGTCGTCGGCTGCCTCGGCCGAAAGCACACCGTTTTTGCGTGCCTCCGTGACGAGCTTGCGGACAGCGGACAGGCGGACGTTGATCGTCGAGGGAGCCAGCCCTTCCATACCGCTGCGGTACTCCATCAGTAGCGCCCGGGTGAGCGGCCGCCCGGCAGCGAAGGTAAAGAGGAGATCCAGGGCCTTGGCATAGTTACGCCGGGAATGGGGCGAGCTGACGGAGGCGAGCACCATCTGTCTTAGTTGCAACTGCGCAGCAGTAAGTTCCGAGCCTGCGGACCGGCCTGCATACGCTTCCTCGCCCTTTTGCCTGCCCTGTGCACCCCGCAAGGCCAGTTCTGAGCTCATTTCACAGTTGTACAGGACAAGCGGCATTGTCTTGGGATCATCCTCTGCGGCTCGCGCCCAGGGGTAAGCGCGCAATGAGCCAGGGTGCTTTTGGACGATGTTATGACTTACCCACAGGCCGATTGATTTAGGCGATTACTTTTCCGAAGGTAGACCGCAAAATCCGGTGGAGGAACGAAATGCAAACAGAATCGGTTTGGGAGTATCCTCGGCCGCCTCGGTTGGAGGCGGTGGGGTTGGGGGTGCGGGTGGAGCATCTTGGCGTGGCCGTGGCGGAGAGCTCTTGGGCTCTGCGGGTTTTGGAGACTAGCCATCCGCCGGTGTATTACCTGCCGCCTGGGGATTGCCGGATGGATTTGTTGCGGCCTTCGGCGCGGCGGGGGAGCTTTTGCGAGTGGAAGGGTGCGGCTAGTTACTGGGATCTGGTGATGCCGGGTGCCGGCGGTGCCGAGGTCCGGGTGGCAGAGGTGGCCTGGAGTTACGCTCGGCCCACGGCTTCATTTGCGGGGCTTAAGGATCACCTGGCATTTTATGCGAGCAAGGTGGATGCGTGTTTTGTCGGCGGGGAGCGGGTTGCGGCGCAGCCGGGGGACTTTTATGGCGGGTGGATTACGTCGTGGGTGCGGGGGCCGTTCAAGGGTGGACCGGGGACGATGGGTTGGTGATGGGTTGTGGGTTGTGGGTTGTGGGTTGTGGGTTGTGGGTTGTGGGTTGTGGGTTATTGTCGCGAGCGGCCTTTGCGGATGAAGGCTGCGTTTGTGGCTGGCTTGACCCCACCCTGCGCGGTGAAGCTGCGAAGAATGGGGCACCCGGGTTTGTGGCGCAGATAGGAACGCAGATTCCCTACGGGAATGACAACTAAAAGAGCGACGCGACAGCAGATTCTCTCTGCGGGAATGACAACCAATAGAGCAACGGCGAGAACGGCTGCAGATTCCCTGCGGGAATGACAAACCAAGAGAGCAACTGCGACAACAGATTCCCTTCGGGAATGACAACCAAGAAAGGCAGACTGGTTAGCGCTTCTCGAAGACTTCCATGTAGTCGTTCTGGTCGGCTTTGGTGAAGTCGTAAAGGCCTACGTAGCGTAGGCCGGCGTGGGTGACTTCGGCGCGGACGACTTCGGGGTTGATGCCGTGGTCGGCGCCGTTGCCGGGGTGATCGATGACGGCGAAACGGGCGCCGGGGCGGAGGGCGCGGACGAGGACCGGGAGCAGGCGGTCGGTGTGAGCGACCTCGTGGTAGACGCGGAGCATGAGGGCGGCGTCGAGGGAGTCGGGGGTGAGGCGCGGGTCGTCGGGTGTGCCGAGGACGGCGGTGATGTCGGCCAGGTGCTCGTTCTGAGCGCGGGTGCGGATGGCTTCGACGGCTTTGGGATTGATGTCTTCAGCGTAGACGTGGCCGGTGGGGCCTACGCGGCGGGCGGCGCGGACGGTGAACCAGCCGCCGCCGGCGCCGATGTCGGCGATGTCGGAGCCGGGGTGGAGGCGGAGGGTGTCGAGGACCTTGCCGGTTTGCAGGAGTTTATCGCGGTTGGGGTCTTCGAAGATGCTGAGGTCGCCGGTGTAGGGGGTGCTGGTGGGGCGCTGCGCTGTGCCGGAGTTTGCAAAATTCCCTGAAGTTGCCGTCGCGCCTGAATTGCCTGCGGTGTAGGGATTGGGAGCGATCTGGCGCGGAGCGGGGGCTTTGGTTTCGGGCAGGGTGCCGGTTTCGGCGGACGGTGTGACGAGCGGGGGCGACATGGAGGGGCCGGCGGGGGCCGCGGCGGCTGGGTTGCCGAGGGGCGTCGCCGGCGCGGCAGTGGTTTGCGCCGGGGTCGCGGCGTGCGGCGCGAGCACAAAGGTGGCGCTGAGGACGAGAAGGCAGACGGCGAGCAGACGGCGCATGGGATTTGGATGCGGGTGGGGTGAGTGAGGGCGAGGTG
>CAXTZL010000205.1:0-5588 GCA_964248555.1 uncultured Bryocella sp. | reverse complement strand
CTAGAACATTCCACAATGGAATCCTGCCGAACGTGCCTGAAACTGCACACGAGAGAATGCAGTTGTGTCCTGTATCCTATACGTCCTGAGAAGTCGTCCGGATTACACTCCCGTACCGGTTTTTACCTCTGTGTAGTTGTCGAGGTGATCCTTCACGATGCGGTAACATTCGCAGGCTCTCCGCTCCAGAGCCTCGGTGTTCGGGATGGAGATATAGGCTCGTCGATACTCAATCAAGCCTTCCTCCCGGAGCTGGTTTGCAGCCAGGGCGACGCTCGACCGGGTCACACCAAGCATGTCGGCAAGGAAGTCGTGCGGAAGATGCATTTCCGTGGTGCCGATGCGGTCGGCACAGAGCAGTAGCCAGCGAGCGAGCCGTTGACCGATCTCGTGTCTAGCGTTGCATCCTGCGGATTGCGCTGTTTGGACGAACTGCGCCTGCACATAGCGCAAAATCAGGTCATGAAAAGATCCGCAACGTCTGAACTCGGCCGTGGCCGTGCTCGCCGAGGCGGCATAGCCATGTCCCGCGGCCTGCATGTAAACCCGGTTCAGACTACGCTTTGTGCCCATGAGGAAGGATGCCCCCATGACCGACTCGAAACCGAACATCCCAACCTCAACCTGAGAGCCGTCTTTAAAGGTTGTCGTCATCGATCCGATGCCAGCCTCTATAAAAAAGAGATTGTCGATCGACTTCCCCGGATATTCGATCTCATGGCCGATCGCAAACTTTACTCTACGCAGTTGCAAACGTTCGATGACCTCTGGAGCCAACAAGTTCAGCAACTTGTTTCTAAACGGTTCTGGCATTCGTTCTCCGGTCGCCCGCTACAGTCTTACCGCAATAGTACCTGCTGGCCAAAAACGGACCTTAGATAGATTGCTGCCCAGCAGCCTGGCCGATTGCAAGTGGCGCGGCCATGTCGAGAACAGGCGATGATGCGGCGCAATCGCGCGGCACAACGCTCCAATCAGGTTGCGCGAAAGATTCCAGAGGTCCGCAACCTGCACAGCTTCGGGAGCTTGGTACGCATATCGGGGTTTGCAAGCTCGTTCTTGAAACCCTGAGGGGATAAGTTCTCGGTCCTGTACCCCGAAGTAGGTGGCTCTATCGACCTGCTGCAGACCTCATTTCTACTGAGCACAAACAAATGCGGCCTAGAAGTCAGAAAGCAAAGTTCAGTCCTGCCTGCAAGCTGCGCGGCGGCACGAAGTGCGTACCGCTAAAAGTAGACAGGAAATCGTAAAGCGCGACCTTGTTGGTGGCGTTAAGAATTCCGGCACGCATTCGAATTTACGTTCTCGACTTGAAGCACGTGATTATCGCCTGCTGCGAAATCGAAGAGCGTGCGTGGAGTGACCCGCACCGGACTTTTGTCGTCATTTTCCTTTCCATAGGCCGGAATACGGATCCGCGTTGCGGCGAAAGCTGTTGCGGCGCACTGGCGAACGGCTTGCGTCGGCGTGGCGTAATCGCTTCCGCAGTGCAGTCCCATCTGGGTTTGTTGATCGGCGGTCAGTTGCAGGGCGTCTAGATAAGGGGGCACCGTGTCAGGGAGGGCCAGCCCGCTGTTGTAACGCCATGTCCCGGAAAGGAAAGGTCTATGCGCGCCGAGCAGGTGAAATGAAAAAACGTACCGAACGTCGGTGGTCTGCTCAAATTCCTCACCGTGGTCAATGCGGAAGCCCAAGCGGGACGGAGCGGCGATAGGCCTGGCCCTTTTGCTCCTCCACCCAGGTTTCATAGCGGCACACCCACTCCAGAAAGGCAGCCAGCAGCGGCAACTCGAGCGCCCGGGGACCGCGCG
Source organism: uncultured Bryocella sp. (assembly GCA_964248555.1). GTDB lineage: Bacteria > Acidobacteriota > Terriglobia > Terriglobales > Acidobacteriaceae > Granulicella. The sequence goes on along the minus strand of CAXTZL010000205.1, from coordinate 3,777 downwards.
CAAGCGCAGCCGGCGTCCAGGCGTCGGCCAGGCTTGCCAGTCGTGGCAGGAACTCATATCGATTGAGATAGATCCCCTGCCTGCTGTAGCAGAATCGCCGTCGTGAACTGGAGGGAGTCCCTGCGGTTATTGCAATAATCTCCTCGTCGGAGGCGTTACCCAACAGATGCAGGGTAGCACGCTAGTGCGAAGGCTTTATCATTGAAGGCGTGCCCCTCCTGCTGTTTACCATTCCGATCGTTTCCACCCTGATCGGGGGCGCCCTCGCCCTACGCTTCCGTCGTTACATCACGCTATTAATCGCCATCGGCGCGGGCATTCTGCTGGGTGCCGCCTTTCTGGACCTGCTGCCGGAAGCGATCAAACTAGGTGCTCTAGTGGGTTCTACCACCTCCAACGTGCTTGCCCTGACGCTGCTTTCCTTTCTGCTGTTTCACAGCGTGGAGGGAGCCCTGGATGCACTCGGGCGAAAGTTAAGGGCAAAGAAGGTGTCCGGGGTGATCGTGCACCGGGCCGCCGCCAGTATGCTGGTGTTTCACAGCTTCCGCGACGGCATGGCTATTGGAGCGGCCTACGCCGCGGCACACAGCGCCGGGTTCGCCGTGGCGCTTGGCATCGCCGCACACGACATCGGAGACGGCATGAATACGGTGATCCTGACCAGTGCCGGGGAAAAACCTGCACGGACCACCTACCTTTTTCTCTTGGCGGACGCAATCGCACCGTTTCTGGGCGGTTTGCTCACAGCTTGGTGGACCTTTTCCCCTAGAGGTTCTGTGGCACTGCTCGTGTTAGCGGCAGGGTTCTTTTTGCAGATGGCCACCGGAGATTTTCTGCCGGAGGTGCGGCGGTATGAGGGTCCGCGGCGTTTTCTGATTCCCTCGGTACTCTTGGGAGCCTTGCTGATCTACGTTGCGAATCTGCTGATCGGTAAAAACCAGTAAGGCCCGGAATGAGACGCGCTACAACGATAGGGGGGAAATATTGATACCAGATTTGCTTGACAACAAGCGAGCCTCGCTCGCCAGATACGGAAAGGCCCTGGAGGTATTCACGATCTTCTGGGCCGCAACAGAAGCTGCTGTGGCCTTGTGGAGTTCAGCTCGCACCGGAAGCGTCTCCCTTGCCGGATTTGGCTGGGACAGCCTCATCGAGGTGGTGTCCGCGCTGGCCGTCTGGTGGCGGATGTCGCATGAGATGAACCACCACCGCCGGCATCAGGCCGAAACACTCAGTTTGCGCGTCTCGGGTGGGTGTCTCTTTGCACTCGGAACCTATATCTTTGTGGATGCCTGTTTCCATCTGTACCGGCATGAACATGCCAGCGTTGGCGCAGCGGGGATTGCAATCACGGCCGCAGCTGTCATCACCATGCCCCTGCTTTCCAGAGAGAAACGACGTATCGGCAACGCCCTTGCCAGCAATGCCATGATGACCGACGCGAAGCAAACGGACTTCTGCATGTACCAGGCGGGCATCGTGCTGTTCGGCCTGGCTGCCCACGCCCTATTTCACATCACCTGGGCTGATAGTGTCGCCGCCCTGGTGCTGGTACCAATTCTCTTCCGAGCAGGCGTACTCACCTTTCGCGGGCAACACTGCTGTGCGCACCACTGAGGACAGCGGCCAAACACGCTCAGTTCGCGCAACAGGATCTTGCGCAGGCTTTGCAGGAGCGGTGGTTGCGACGATGTGCCGCGATCATGAAGGCACTGCCCACCATCGTGATGCCAACCTCCCAAAAATGCGAAGGCAGATCATCACCAAACCAAGCCGTTCCAAAGATGCAGCCAAGACCGATACACATCAACAGCAGGACCGGTATCTCCCGGTGCTTCCTGAATCCACGAACCAGTGCAATCGCTCCGAGGAGCGCAATCAGCACGGCCAGTGTCCGGTGAACTATTTCGTCTCCCGGCAAGAGATGAGCAAAAACGATAGAGGTGGAGAGAAGCACAGGCGTGAGAATGCAGTGAACCACACAGAGTACAGAAGCCCATATGCCTAGCCTGTCGGCCCAGGGATGGTAATCAATGGACCTGCCGATCGGGGTGTTAATGCTAGTCATATAGCAATAGTACGGCAAGTGCGCTTTTTGTGAAGGGGAGAATCGCAACGGCGGGTGATCAGAACGAGAGCTTGATTAAGAAGAGCTTGCCTGAATCTCGTTCCGACACGCGGCGCAATCCCCATAGATGAAAAACTCATGCCTGTTCGCCCGAAAACCCCTCGGCAGCTTACGCCTCAGGTCAATCCCGCAGCCTCTCAGTTCAAATACTTTGCCACAGGAGGTGCAACTGAAGTGATGATGGTGCTCCTTGCCTGCCACCTCATACCGTCTGGCTTCGCCGGGCAACTCCACCGAAGCAAGCCACCCTTCCTCGACCAGAGACCCGACGTTGCGATAAACCGTCGCGATGCTCAGGCCGTCCACCGCGGTCTGTGCAAGGGAGAGAATTTCTTCGGGCGATAGCGGTCGGTCTGCGTTGACGAGGGCAGACCGAATCGCCTCCTTCTGTCGTGTGTTCCTTGTTGTCACCGGCATCGCACGATCCTCCAGTCTAGGTATGAATCTCGGATGCTGGCCATGTGACAGCGGCATCGCCATAGTGATGGTAGTGCATTCCTAACCAGCCTCCAGCAGCACAGGCCAGCAACGACAGTAGAAATAGAAGAAAGAGCACCCACTTGTTCCGCCTGGAAAGCCGTACGCGCTTTCCTGTACGGTACTGCTTTGTCAGTCGTTCCCGTTCCAATCGCGCCCGCAAGCCGGTAGCGCGATGCACCCGACCGCGATCTCCAATCCTTCTAGATGGTAAGGCTCGGCGCAGACTGCGCCGAGCCCAGGTTCCAGTGAAGCGATGCATTCACGCCCTTTGCGCTACTGACAATAACGTAGCAATAGGCTACCATGGGGGTAATCCTGTTTTTCGACTTTCACACACGCCTCGCGCGCGAGCGCCGGGGGAGCACCTGAACTCTGAAGCAGTCTTCACAAACCGCACCCAATAGCCCGCTCTGGTTGCGGCTGACGGCGCTCTGGTGCGTTATCGCCTGCTTCAGCGTAGGCCTAATCCAGGCCTGCCATAATCACGACGGTTTCTGGCCTGCAAAGAATGGCTCTCATGTAAGCGCACTGTCCAACAGCGGTGGCGCACTGGAGGTGTGTCCCTTCTGTACGGGCATGCACTTCGGCCCTCCAGCCTGGATCGGTAACCAGCTGAAGGATGGAGTGACCAGAGCCGCAGCGGCGAAAGTGCGCGCCATCGTGATCACCGTTGCTCCACTCCCTTTTGAACTCAGCAGCCGCCCACCGCCCCTGCCAGACCCCTTTCACGAATGAGTCCTGCGGCGCATGCCGTAGAAGTCCTAAGTTGTCGTGCGATGCCAACTCGGCATTCGCCAAAGCCCTATTGGAGTCTCCATGCGACGGATGTACCCGTTCCGTATTACGCCCCTCTCTACTCTCTGCTGCGTAGCCACCCTCGCCACAGCCGGCTTAGCCCAAAGCACCTCTGGAACTCTGAACGGAACAGTAAAGGACAGTACGGGTGCTGTAGTCCCAGGATCCACCGTTGTCCTGACCAATCCCGTGAGTGGATATTCGAAAACGGTAACCGCGGATGCTGCGGGACACTTTGTGTTTCCGAACCTTCCATTCAATCCATACCAACTCTCCGCAAGCGCAGCGAGCCTTAAAGCCCCGATACAGTCCGTGCAGATCTCCTCACCCGTACCTGTAAATACGAATCTGACCTTGTCTGTAAATGCGGCCAC
>CAXTZL010000204.1:0-5633 GCA_964248555.1 uncultured Bryocella sp. | reverse complement strand
GGGAGATATACAACCTCCGCCATCAGGCCTTTTTCGCCCTTCGTCTGGATGGCGTTTGCGCCATCGGCGAAGGACTTCTTAACGAAGGCAACGATGTCGGCCTTGGACTTGTATTGCGCGCGCTTCGGACTACCTTCTTCCGCGAGAGGCTTTCCCGTCACAGAATCCGTGAAGTAGTAGCATGAGCCCGCCGCGTGCAGCAACTGCTCGGCGAAACTCCGTTCCGCGGGTGTCGGCTTGAAGTCATATTTGTCCTCGGGAAAATCTTCGGCCAGCGCGGTAAGCTTGCGGCCAATCTCATTCCAGGTATCGAGCACGACCTTCACCTCCGGTTCGGCAGGTTTGGGTGCATCTTTTCTCAACGCGTCCTGAGCATGGGCGGCAAATGCGAATGCCATCAGGGCTATAGCGAGAAACGGTAGTCTTTTCATCTTTTCCTCCACGATTGCGTTTCGCAAATCATAGCGTTGCGGCCCTCCAGTCCTGAGACTGGCTTTCCATCTTTCGTTAGAGGAAATTGCTCCGTCGGACTCCGTATCTGGTTAGTTATCGCATTAGCACTTTTGAACGTGCAAAAATCTACCTGTGCAGATTTATAGACGAGCACACGTTTGCAAAGGCATTGCGCAATGATTGTCACAGTCACCAGCTACAAAGGAGGCGTCGGCAAAACGACGACCTCGATTCATTTAGCCGCATACCTGCAACGCCTTGCTCCGACGCTTCTAGTGGATGGCGACGGCATCCGAAGCGCTACCAAATGGAGCCAGCGCGGAACCGGCCAGGGCTTGCCCTTCAAGGTCATCCCAGCGACACAGATGGCGAGACATCTGCGCGACTATGAGCACGTCGTGATTGACACCGAGGGAAATCCCTCCGACGAGGACTTCCGAGAGTTGGCTGAAGGTTGCGACCTCATGGTGATCCCCGCCGAGCCGGAGACGGTCGCAACCGATGGCCTGATCCATACGCTAGAGAAATTGCAAGCGCTCAAGGTTGAGCGATACAAGGTGCTTCTGACCAAGGTGCCACCGCCGCCGCGTACTGAGGGTAAGCAACTCCGGGAGATGTTGGTTGCTGAAGGATTCCCACTCTTCGCGCCGGAGATCCCCCGACTGGCCGCCTTTGAGAAGGCAGCAGCGGGAGGGGTGCCGGTCTATGACATCAAGGATGAGCGTGCAGCGCGCGCATGGGACGCCTACGAGGCGGTAGGGAAGGAGATCACCAATGGGTAAATTCGGAGCCATCAGAACCGTCCGCCAGGATCAGCCGGCCTCACAAGCCGAGGAGAACGAAGTGATTCCAACGCCCGGTCCGCAGCCCACGCCCATCATGCGTGGACGGCCAGCCGGCAAACGGAGCAACCCCGATTTCGAGCCGACCACCATCTTTCTTCGAAAAACCACCAAGAAGACGGCCAATCGGACACTTGAAGACTCAGGCGTAAAGCAGGATTTGTCAGAGTTAATTGAGTCTCTTTTGCAGCAATGGATTTCTGCACGTTCATAATTTCAGATGTTTACCATTTCAGACGCGTACCTTACTGAAAGGTCTTATGCCGCGTAAGCTGCCATCCGGGTCTACTCCTCTGCTTGATGCCATGTTGGAGATCCGTGAGTCTCCTAATGCCGTCGAGCGAGCCTACATGGCCCGCCAGCTCGTGCAATGTACCCTCCCGCACTCTGACCCAGGCAATGTGCCCGTGTGGAGTCGCACGAATGGCGCGCTTACCCTCCGCGTGCAGCCCTACTTTGACAAGGCAGTTGGAACGGCCGGGGAACACGTATACCCCTATGGCTCGATTCCTCGCCTGCTGCTGTTCTGGCTTGTGACTGAGGCCACACGGACCAAGAGCCGCCACATCACGCTTGGACGGTCTCTTGAGGCTTTCATGAAAGCCATCGGCTTAAACCCTCTCACCGGCAGAGGGAAGCGAGGGGACGCCAAGCGGCTTGTTCTCCAGGCGAAGCGGCTATTTCGAGCAACCATCAGCTTTGAGGACACACGAGAGTCCAGCGAGGCATGGTTGGACATGCGGATCGCTCCCAAGGGGCAAACGTGGTGGAGCCCCAACAAGCCTCTCCAGGACACCCTTTGGGACGGCTGGGTAGAGCTGGGCGAGGAGTTCTATGAGGCCATCACAGCGGCCCCGGTGCCAGTGGACTACCGGCATCTCAAGGCGCTGAAACGATCTCCCTTGGCGCTGGACCTGTACGCCTGGGCCACGTACACGGCGCACAGCGTACGGCAGAAGGGCCAAGCCCGAACCGTGCCGTGGGAGGCCCTACATGCCCAGATGGGCGGGGAGTATGACCGCCTTCGCGACTTTCGAGCCAAGGTGACAATCGCGCTGCGGAAGATCCGGATTGTGTACCCCCAGCTCCAGGCTGAATGCTCTCCAGACGGAATTACGATCCTGCCGTCCTCGCTCCCGGCTGTGGCTTCCCGATAGCGTCCACAGGCTTCCACAGCGATGCGCGGGTGAAACGGTCGCGCTTTTTGCGATTTGCACGGGTGAAACGGTCGCGCTTTTACGGGTGAAACGGTCGCGCTTTTTGATTGCTATAAGGAAGCCTGTAGTTTCCTGTAGTACCTACTTACCTATAGTTCTGTGCCGACGGCTGAGGAAAAAAGAAGTAAAAAAGGCATACGGTGAAACGGGGCCGGCAGGTGCGATAGGGTTTCACCGTTGCGCCGCGAAGTAACCCTTATGAAGCCCAAGATGACCAGCTATACCCTGAGTACCCTGCCACCCCTCACCGAGGCTCAGGAGGCCAACCTGAGAGCTTTGGCGGCACGCCCTGAGAGCGAGATCGACTACAGCGATATCCCGCCCCTTACGGAAGAGCAGTTCAAGCAGGCGCGGCGAGGTGTGTTCTACCGGCCCATGCAGCTTTGAACCTTCACGGTGAAACGGTGACGGTGAGAACCAGGTCTCAGCGCACGTCAGATGAGGAAGACAGAAGTATGTGTACACAATCGTGTACCATAGCTTCGAGAGTGAACAGGCGTGGAGCTGGAATTCGAGTGGGATGAAGACAAGGCTGCCGCCAACCTCGCTAAGCATAGGGTTTCGTTCCTAACGGCTGCCGAGGTCTTCGCCAACGGAATTCTGGAGCGGATCGACGACCGGGAGGACTATGGCGAGATTCGCTGGATCGCTCTCGGCAGGGTAGAGGCAGAGATCTTTCGCGTGGTGTTTACCTGGCGGGGCGACAAACTCATTCGCATCATCAGCGCCCAGAAAGCGAGCAAGGATGAACGAGAAATCTACTACCGTGCGGCACTCCCTTAGCCAGATCAAGGCCATGCGCGAACGCGGCCAGGACCAGACCAGCCTCGATGCTCCCGAAGCTGAATCCCTGGGCGTGGAGTTTTGGAGCAGCGCCCGCGTCGTCATGCCGGCCGGGAAGACTTCAGTACATCTACGCCTGGACAGCGATGTGGTGGACTGGTTCAAGGCCAATGGGAAGGGACATCTGACCCGCATGAACGCCGTGCTCCGGGCCTACGTCGAGGCCCAGAAGCACTCGCCCTCCCGGAGCTAATTTCCCATGCCGAAGATGCTGAACACACCTGAGTTCAGGAGCGAGCAGGAAGAAGCAGAGTGGTGGGACTCCAGCGAAGGTAGAGCCGCGATTTTGAAAGGGTTCCAAGACGCCCAGCGTGAGGGCACCATAGGGCGCGGAACCCTCAAGAGCGGTTTGACACTGCAGCAGCCAAAGGCGGGTCCATAGAGTCCATCGCCGCCGGAGCTGTGCGGAAAGTGGGCGGCGCGGAGCGGCGTCCAAGGCAGCTGCAAGCCGCCGTCTTTTCCATAGCTCATGTCCAAATCAGAGTTGAAGAGCCTCCGTTACGGCATCTAGCAATTCTGCGGGAATTGGTGTTCCTGGCTCATGCTCAAAATGAGCGATGTCGGTCTTCTGACTCTGAAAGCGATACAGTTCAAAACGGTCTTCAAAGACCTCAATTTCCAGCCCTGACCACCACAATGTGATTGTGCTCCAATACCCCTTACCTACGCCCTCAGGAACACCGTAGAGCAACTGGCAAGTGTTTACGAGATCACGAGCATTCGCGACTGTCTTGGGGTCGAAAGGATCATGGCTATCGGGGAGAATATTCTCCACTGCGTCAGCCACTACTTGCCATGAGCCGGGCTTACCCAAGCTTAGTCCTGTTCCAGATCGCTACTCGGTTTCTTGACCACAAGCGACAGCCCATAGAGAGCATTCTTAAGCCGGTCGGGTGAATCGCTATAGAACTCTTCGAGCAGCCCCTTGAACTTGGCAGCCGAAGCTTCCGAAGTCTGACACTGGTGGATCATGGCCACGCCGACGAGGATCTTGGCGTGATTGTCACGGCGCTTCTGATCGCGGATGTTGACGGCCCGCAAACGTCGCTCAGAGGACTTGAGGGCATTGATTCTGGCTGCGGTAGCCTTGCGGATAGCGGCGACTTCAGCGGCGGCAGCTTCGCGGACGGCTTTTTTCTGAGCTTCGAGCTCTTGGAGGCTTTTCGGATTCGCCTTGGGCATGGCACTGAGCATACAATCAATCTGATCAGAGCGTAAACGGTGTTTACAACCTAATGCGCGATACCTCATTTGCTCCGCAAATGGATCGCGAACAGCAAAAGCTGTAAACAACCGCAGCCGCAGCAGCAAGAACAACAGCAACCGCAGAGGCTCGCTTTCTTGGCTATTGTTCACGTCGTGATGAAATCGTCGAGCACCGCGCCGCCCGCAGCGGCGCACGCCGAGTACATCGCCCGCGATGGCCAGTACCAGAAGCGCGGCGGCCTGGAGCTGGTCGAGTCGGGCAACATGCCCGAGTTCGCGCGCGAAGATCCGCACGTGTTCTGGCAGGCAGCCGACGACTTCGAGCGCAAGAATGGCCGCGCCTATACGGAGCTGCAGATCGCCCTTCCCCGGGAGCTTGCGCCGGAGCAGCGGAACGAGCTGGCACGTGAAGCAGCGCGGGAGCTGATGGGCGAGCGATTCGCCTACACGCTGGCCGTACATACGCCCCTGGCCAAGGACAACATCGAGCAGCCGCACATGCACCTGATGTTCTCGGAACGCGTTGTCGATGAGCGGACGCGGGAGCTGGACGAGGGTCGTTTTTTTAAGCGCGATGGCGCAAAGAAAGACCGTTCCTGGAATGAGCGGGACAAGCCCATGGAGGTGCGCGAAAAGTGGGTCGAGATGATGAACGCGGCCATGGAGCGGCACGGCCATGAGCAGCGGTTGGATCATCGTTCTTGGGCCGATCAGGGACGGCATGATCTGGCGGAGCTGGTAGAGCCGAAGTTGCTGGCCGGGAGCGAAGCCGAGGCGCGGGCCTTGCATGCTCATGTGGACGGGCTGCGAGAGCAGCGGGCCGAGTTGCCGATGCCGGGCCTGAGCGCAGCGGCTGCGGTCCAAAAGCTGGAGCAGGATGCGGACAAGCAGATCGCCCAGGTGCAGGCGCGTGAGGCTCAGGAGTTGAGCCGGCTGGATAAGCTGATCGCCGCCGCCCGGGAGCTGGCGGTCGAAGTCAAAGAACGTGCGGCAGCCGTGGCGGAAGGCATCGGGGAGAGGCTGGAGCAGTTCCGCAATCGCATGAGCCGGATACGGGAAGGCCGGGACCAGA
>CAXTZL010000203.1:1188-5691 GCA_964248555.1 uncultured Bryocella sp. | reverse complement strand
AGACCATGCTAGACAACGCGCTGGAGATCAAGCCGCGTCGTCAGATGAGCGTGCAATTCTCAGGTGGCGAGCCCACTCTGAGCCCGTACTTCCTGGATGCCGTAGCGTATGCCCGAAAGGTTGGATATAACTCGGTGCAGGCGGCAACGAATGGTATTGAGTTTGCCAAGTCAAAGGAATTCGCCAAGGCCGCGGCGGAAGCCGGTCTGCGCTATGCGTACCTGCAGTTTGATGGCATCGGCAATGCGGCGAACTCGCATCGCAAGGTGGGCAATGCGTTTGATGTGAAGTTGCAGGCGATTCATAACCTGCACGAGGCCGGGGTTGACATCGTTCCGGTAACCACCATCATCAATGGCATCAACAACGAGCAGGTTGGGCGCATTATCCAGTTTGCTCTGGATAATCCAAAGAAAATCAACTTTCTCTCGTTTCAGCCGGTCAGTTTTACGGGTCGCGATGAGGCGATTTCCGACGAGCGGCGCATGGCGCAGCGCTACACGCTTTCGCATCTCGCGCACGATATCCGCGATCAAACGGGTCTTGGCGACTCGATCCGCGATTGGTTTCCCATTTCCTTCATGTCCACCTTCTCCGATTGGGCTGATCTGGTACACGGGCCGGAGCATGACTGGGGCCAGTTAAGCTGTGGCTGCCATCCCAACTGTGGCATCGGCATGGCGCTGATGATCGATAAGGAAACGAAGGAAGCGGTTCCGGTCACGGCATTTCTGAAGGCCGATCAACTTGCAAAGGACATTGCCAAGGTGAACGATGCGGCCCGCGGCAAGTTCTTCACGATCATCGGTGCGTCTCTTGCGCTAATTCGGAATTATGAGCCGTCCAAGGCGCCGACACATTTCAGCATCTTTTCCCTGCTTGAGAAATTCGATAAGTGCTTCGGCGCTACCGGTCGCAACTATGGCAAGGTAACGGCGGACAGAACGCAGGCTGATATTGAAAAGCGCCGCGGGGACCGTTGGAACTTCCTGTTTATTGCCGGGATGTGGTTCCAGGATCTCTTTAATTATGATTTCCGCCGCACCGAGCAGTGCATTATCCCGTACGCCACGCAGGAGGGTGAGATTAGCTTCTGCGCGTACAACACCGGTGTGGGCTGGCGCAACATCATCGAGAAAATGCACATGACGTCCTCGCTTACCAAGTGGTACGAGGAGCATGGCCGGCATGAGATTTTCGCGGGTGGAAAAAAGGTCGGTATTGAGAAGCAGGAAAAGTACGATCTGATCCTGAACGAGGACCACGTCAACTCTGCCGCCAATGACACTTTCGAAAAATCCGGTGTAGCTAAAAATGCTCGCGAGGAGAAAAGCCGGGCGCGTGATGCCAAGATGAAGCAGGAAGCTGAAAACGCTCGCATGGCCAAGCTGTACCGTAAAGAAATCCTCAAAGAACCCGAGATGCCAGGTGGTTTTGTGGCCATCGGTGAAATTGGTGGTTTGGGTTCGGGGATGGGTGGCATCAAGCCTGCATCTACCCCGCAGGCTGAAGTTGTGACGGAAATCGAAGAACCGGTCGCTGGCGATTAGTTGTGCTTCGATTCACTAGGAACGGCCGCCTGTTGGGCGGCCGTTCTTATGTTCACTGGCAGTGAAGCACGTCTTTGCATAAACGGGCTCCGGTAGTGAGACTAAGGCACGCAGAACTTGACTGCAAAATCCGGGAAGAATAACTAGGATCTTGACAGCAGGCATCTCACGCGGAATGGGTATCGGCGCTTCTGCCTCACGTCTTCTGAGCATCCATCCGGTTATGTTCTTTCTTTCCGTTGTGGCACTGCTTTGGATCGGCACGATGGTGGGCGGAGGTTTACGGAAGCATCGTGAGCATACGCTGGAGCAGGAGTCGAGTACCTTCAAAACCCTGGAGAGTGCGGTATTGGCGTTGTTAGGCTTGTTGCTTGGGTTCACCTTTTCTATGGGCGTGGGCCGCTACGATCAGCGCAAGAGCCTGGAAATCGCAGAAGCCAACGACATAGCCAATGCGTGGCTCCGGACAGCAACATTGCCTGAGCCAACGCGCTCTGCCGAGCAGACATTGATGCGGCAGTATGTTCCCTCCCGCCTCCAATTCCTCTCGGCCGGTACTTCGGAGGCGCTCATCAATCAAAGTCTGCGCTCTTCAGCCTCATTACAACTGCAGATGTGGCACACGGCTGCAGAGTTTGCCAATAAGCAGCCGGATCCAGTGAGTGCGCAATACCTAATGTCGATCACAGCGCTGGCCGACATCACAGAAAGCCGCACAGCGGCCTTTGAAAACCGGATTCCGCTCATTGCCTGGGCCATGCTGCTGTTCATTAGTTTCATAGGCAGTATGCTCGTGGGGGTGGGAATTGGTACCCGGTCTCAATTCCTACGGCTCGTGCTTCCCATCGTTGTAGCGTCGGCGCTCTCGTTGACACTGGATCTCGACAGCCCGCGCTCGGGATTGATTCGCGTGCACCAGCGTAGCCTGGAACGCATTGCGGCAACGGTTGCAAATGGTCCTGTGCCATAACTTCCGCAGGCGGCGTGGCGACACAGTTTATGACCATTCGCCTTTCATTGGCGAGGTCAACCTCCCGCAGCGCATCTGTGCGTGGGTATGGGGCGCAGTAAAGGTTGCAAGCGTGGCTCTGTGTTGCGGCGTAAAATAAGGGTGGTTAGTCTCGCAGCCTTTCGGACAGCTGGGTTGCAGGTGTTTGTGGCGAAGACGGGCCGCACTCATACGGAATGGAGTTACGACCCTTGGCAGCAGATACGATCTATGACCTCGTCGTTCTCGGCGGTGGCCCAGCCGGTTACACTTGCGCGATTCGCGCATCCCAGCTCGGCCTGAAGGTCGCACTTATTGAAAAAACGGACAAACTGGGCGGGACATGCCTGCACTGGGGCTGCATCCCGACCAAGAGCATGCTTTTTTCCGCAGAAATCTGGGATCACCTAAAGCACGCCAAGGAGTACGGCATCGACGGTGTCGACACCCCACGCGTAAATTGGGACACCGTCATCCAACGCAAGAATGACATCACGATCAAGCACACCAAGGGTCTTGACTTCTTGATGAAGAAAAACAAGATCACGGTATTGCGCGGTCATGGCCGTCTCACAGGTCCGGCTAAAGATGGCATCTGGGCCGTCAGTGTGACGGATGAGGACAAGGCACAGAACCGTGGCCGCGATGCGCAGGCCGAGGGTTATGCGATGCAGGCGAAAAGCGAAGTCAAGGGCAAGAAACTTGTTCTCGCGATGGGCTCCGATGCTCGTATGCTGCCCGGGTATCAGGCCGACGACACCATTATGACCAATATGCAAATTCTTACGCTGCCCACCATGCCGAAGTCCATGATCGTCATCGGCTCTGGTGCCGTCGGTGTGGAGTTCGCGTCAGTGATGAATAGCTTCGGCGCTGAGGTATCTATTATTGAGGCCCTGCCCCGCATCGTGCCCGTAGAAGATGAAGAGGTCTCCAAAGAACTCGCGCGCCAATACAAGAAACGCGGCATCGACATCAACGTCAGCTGCAAGGTCGACAAAATCGAAAAGAATGCCGAGGGCGCTCTCGTAACCTGGGTCGATGCTGCCGGGAAGACGCAATCGAAGCAGGCAGAGAAGGTACTTGTCGCCGTAGGCCGTGCACCGCGCACCTATGACGCTGGGCTCGATACGGTTGGACTCGAACTCGAGCGTGGGTTCGTCATGGTGAATGAGTGGATGGAGACTAGGTTGCCCGGGCTTTACGCCATAGGGGACATTGTGGGTGGTCTTCCGCAACTCGCACATGTCGGTGCCATGGCAGGCATCGTCGTCGCCTCGAAGGCCGCTGGTAAATATGCTCGCGCGGTGCGCAAAGATCGCGTCCCGGGCTGCACCTATTGCGATCCCCAGATTGGCAGCGTCGGCCTGACCGAGGCACAGGCCAGGGAGAAGAGTTACCAGGTGAAAGTGGGCAAGTTCCCCTTCGTCGGCAACTCCAAGGCCACTATCCTCGATGCGCACGACGGCTTTGTAAAAGTCGTCTCCGACGCCAAGTACGGTGAGATCCTCGGTGTTCACATTATCGGACCGTCCGCTACCGAGCTCATTTCCGAATGTGTCACGGCTATGGAGCTTGAGGCTACAGTCGACGAAATGATGTTTACCATCCACGCTCACCCTACCCTGTATGAGGCTCTGCTCGACGGCTTCTCGGCTGTAGAAGGTATGGCCATCAACGTATAACCGTGCAGACGACGAGAAGGGCTTCCTCAAACGCCTTTCTCGTCGCTCAGCACCAGCGTTGTATTTTGCCCCAAACCTGCACACGCGGTGCGAACGGTTTCCACGCAAGTCAGTTCCACGCAACCCTCCTCGTCCAGTGGCCCTGTGATTTTCAGCTTCATCCTGGCAAGTCCCTCGCATGAGCCCGTCCGTAGCTTCAGTTCCATTAAATTCACGTGCAAATTCTCCATCTTCTTCAACTCGGCCGCGTGTCATACGGAGAGGGCCTGCGCCTGATGCG
>CAXTZL010000203.1:0-1088 GCA_964248555.1 uncultured Bryocella sp. | reverse complement strand
CATGCCGACCGAAGTTCTCATGCCCCAGATGGGCGAATCCATCACCGAAGGCACCCTCACCAAGTGGCTGAAAAAGCCTGGCGATACCATCGCTCGCGACGAACCACTCTTTGAGATTTCCACCGACAAGGTCGATGCGGAGATCCCCTCACCCATGGCCGGAACCCTCGGCGAAATCAAGGTCGAGGAAGGTGCCACCGTCGGCGTGAACACGGTGGTTTGCACCATAAGCGATGCAAATGCCTCGGCCCCGTCCCAGCCCCAACCTGCTGCTTACGCGCCAAAGCAGGAGGATACCGTCACCCCTTCTGCCGAAGCGACCGCGATCCGCGACCTCGGCGTAAACACCCAGAATGGCCACAGCGCCGCTCCGGCTCCCGCCGCGCCCGGTACAGACATCCTCATGCCGCAGATGGGCGAATCCATCACCGAGGGGACCCTTACCAAATGGCTCAAGAAGGTCGGTGACACCGTCCAGCGCGACGAACCGATCTTCGAAATCTCTACCGATAAGGTCGATGCCGAAATTCCGTCGCCCGTCGCCGGCACCCTGACCGAAATCAAGGTTCAGGAAGGTGCCACGGTTTCGGTGAACAGTATCGTGGCCGTCATTGGCAGCGCAGGGTCCTCGTCCGCTGCGCCCAGGAGCGCTGCTCCCGGCGCAGCCACACCGTCCGCCGGCTATGCCGACGTCACACCCATGCAGCCCGCGCAGGCAGCTAGCCAGACGCCAGCCCAGACCTCGGCATCGCAGGGTGAACCGCAGCGCTACTCGCCTCTCGTCCGCAAAATCGCTGCAGAAAACAACGTCGACCTTTCAGGCATTTCCGGCACCGGAGCTTCCGGCCGTATTACCAAGCAGGATATCCTCGGCCACATGGAAAGCGGCGCGAAACCCGCAGCTGCAGCTTCGTCCAGTTCCACCGCACAGCCAAACGTCGAGTTCCAGGACCAGACAACGCCCGCTTCGGCACCTCCCGCCACCGCCGCCACCCACCCCACATACCAGCAGGCCCAGTCCGCGGCCGCCACAACGGCCCCCGCCAAGGCCGCGGCCGCGCCGACCCCCCAGCCCGGGGAACTGGTGC
>CAXTZL010000202.1:0-5693 GCA_964248555.1 uncultured Bryocella sp. | reverse complement strand
CAGATCCCGTGCAGCATTGAGACTCCCACACTGCCCAAAGGTGACAATGAATAATATTTGTGTTGTTCCATCGCGCGGGCTGTAACCTTTGCTGTGCTGTCTGTATCAGACAGCACAGCACCTCGTAGGTTTGGGGAAAGAAGGTTTTGATGAAGCAGTGCCCGAGAAAATTCACCACTCGTCTAATGCTTCGCGGACGTACGGGACTGCTTGCTCTTGCCCTTGGTCTCACCCTGGGCGGCCAGGCGATCGCGCAGATACCTGCTGTCGGCGCGAAGGCCCCGGAGTTCACGCTCTCCACTCCGCTTGGAAAGCCGGTGTCCCTTGCAAGCGAGTCAGGCAAGGGAGAACTTGTGCTCATCGTCCTGCGCGGATTCCCTGGATACCAATGCCCCTACTGTCAGAGGCAGGTGCATGACTTCACGGATCATGCTCAGGAGTTCGCAGCGAAGGGAGCGCAGATCCTGTTCGTGTATCCGGGACCGCCGGCAGAACTCGACGCCCGCGCCAAGGAATTCCTCGCCAAACAGGCAGCTCTGCAAAGTGGCATCACCCTCGTGGTGGATCCCGATTACAAGGTAACGAACCTCTACGGCCTGCGTTGGGAAGGCGAGCGCGAAACGGCTTACCCTTCCACCTTCGTCCTCAACAGAGCCGGCATTGTGCTATACGAGAAGATCAGCCGTTCCCACGGGGACCGCACGACAGCGGACGAGATCTTGGGCCACCTCTAATTGTCACTTTCTGGCATGGTACGTCTGGAAAAGGGGGTTACCTATGGAAAGAACTGCATCGTCTGCAGCTGATTTGATAACGGGTTCAGAGCATAGCGTGCTTGCGATGCGCCTAGAGTGAAAGCATCCGCTCGCGATCCGATGGATGCACCGGGTCAACTTTCCCGTGCTGTTCACGATGATCTGGGCGGCGTTCTGATCTATTGGAACGACTCTAATAGTGCATATCAGCACGCGCATCGGGTGTACCGGATGGGATGCGGCAAGATGCCCGTGTTCCGCTTCCTTCCGGATTGTTCTACAGGTGGCTTCATTTTCCGTACCACGTGACATTAGGGCTCAGCCATCGCCTCTTTTTTCATGTGGACCTTCGCTCTTAACGACGTGGCCTGGTTCTTTACACCTGGTTTTCTGGCGAGTGACGCTTCCTATTGCCCGGGCGGCAGAGCCTGCGCGATGCTGTCCAGGTGACACTTGTGGACCTCCACCTCCGCATTGGTCTACCCTCCCAGGCGAAGTATAACGGCGAACGTCGCATTGCTTACACTTCCTGTGTCCTGATGAACTTTGCATGCTGCTTACAGATCTGCATACGGGAGCACCTCAAGAACAGGGCAAAGCTCCCTAGTGGTCCAGCCGCAAGAGTCGCCATGCATTCTCGCTTGCGATTTTCCGTAGCGTACTTTCGGGGAGGATCGACATTGTCAATCAATCTCCTGCATTCTGGCTGGAATCACAGGGGTAGTCCACTGAAAATAGTACACAGTCTTCCCCGAGCTCTTCCATTGCGCAACACGGGGCGGCGTTCAGAAAAGGCCGGAGGTGGTGATGGAGATGTTCTCACGCAGGCTCGACGTACTTATGCTGGCTCTTGACAGCTTGCTACGGACTACACCCATGCCTCCGAGAGGCATCGTATAAGGATGCAAGACGAGCGGAAAGCCTACACACGCGGAATCACTGCTGAAACAGCGGTCCATCAGTTCGGCCTGGAGCTGCACTACCTGGTAGAGGGTAAGGACAGCAACGGGAAGTTGGTGATGATTCACTACACCTCTTCGCCTGGGCACGAACCTCCTCCACACCTGCACGAAGATGAGGATGAAATCTTCTATCTTTTAGAAGGCGAGCTCGATGTTTATGTCGGGAGTGACACCCTCCATGCTCAGGCGGGGGAATGTCTCGTACTTCCTTTCGGCAAACCGCATGCTTGGATCATCCGTTCACCTCGGCTGCAAGCGTTGATTGTGACAGCGCCAGCCCGGCTTGACCGAATTTTCCGGGAGATGCAGGAGCCGTATCGAAGGATGCAGGCCTCTGGTGAAACCTATGAGCAGGCTCTAGCCAACGGTCTCGGGAAGGAGCTCGTTGATGCCGCTGCCCGGCACGGGATGCATGCCCTAAGCCCCGAGGAGATCCAGGAACAAATGCCCGGGTTCGTTGCAGCACGAGCTCATCAAGGGTGATTTGGAGTCATTGGAACGAGAATCAGGTCAGCAGCTTCAGAAATGCGCTATTCGGGCTCTGGGTCGCCATCAGGCTTCCTGAATGTCCGGAACACTGTTGCGACAGCCTTCAGGAGTTCGACTGAAGGCTGTCGCATAATGCCGTTTTCGATCCTAATGCAACGCGCTTCCGTGGTCTCTGCAAGGTTGCGTTGAGGTTACCTTAGCGGGATTGGGCACACTCAAAGTGATTGAAGACGTTCTTGGTTCAGATCCCTAGATGTCTTGTTCAAGCAGATTCGTGTCGATTCTCAGAAGATCTTTCAGCAGGCTTCCCCCAAGGCGGCCCGCTTCGCCGAATAGTTGGCTTTGAACAGCAATCACCTTTGGGAACGCTTCCTGCAGCGTCTTGAATCCTGCACTGCTCACTTCCACTCGCTTGGCCCGGGTATCGGATTTGCTTAGCCTTCTGGAGATCAACTTTTTGCTTTCCAGAGTCTTCAGTGTTTGCGAAACCTGCATGGGATGAATGCCTGCCGAACCTGCCAGTTCGATCTGGGTGGCGGGTGCCTGCTCGCGCCCAAACCAGGCGACCAGGGCAAGCGTGACGAACTGGAGATAGGTGAGATTGACAGGAAGGAGCGCTCGATCGACCTCACGCTGATAGCGCGCGACGATACGCCACATGACAAAGCCCACAGCGTTCTCCGGTGCTCCCAGAGTGGCTTCATCGAACATGGTTCGGATCGCTTCAGGAGTGCTCTTCACATCTCTATCTTAGGTGAAACCTGCCACAAACCAGGCGCGAAATGTTCGTGCAACTTTATCGTAAACATGTTTATTGTATTTGTGAGAAGCTTGGCTGATGCACCGGAACCTACCTGCCAGGCAAATAAGGAGTATGGAACATGGCAAATCTTAAACTCGACATCGCATTCTGGGACTATGACCGGACCCGCGCGCTGGCAGACGGAAGTGTAAAGATTGACGGGGCCGATGGGAACTTTCACAGTGTTCCGATCGTGACGGAAATTTTTCGCGGCATGATGGCCGATCACCGCTTCGACGTTTCTGAACTCGGGCTCACTTACTTTCTGCGCAGCTTCCAGGGCGGCGAGTCTCCCTTCGTCGCTCTTCCCGTGTTTCCGAATCGTGCTTTCCGGCACTCCGCCATCTTCGTCAACAAGGCCCGTGGCATCCGCAAACCGGACGACTTGAATGGTAAAACCATCGGCGAGCTGGCTCTCTACAGCCATGACGCCGGCACGATGTCGAAGGGCGTGTTGATGGATGAGTTCGGCTTCCGTCCTGAGACCTGCAAATGGATCATCGGCGGTCTCGACTGGCCGCTCACGCCGCTGGATTTCGTCTCTCAGCCACACCCCGCAAACATTGCGGTTGCCAATATCGAGAAGGGCAAGAAACTCGGGGCAATACTTGAAGCTGGTGAAATCGATGCGCTTATCTCTGCGGATGTGCCGAAATGCATGCTGGACCATTCGCCTAGAGTCGAAAGGCTCTTCCCGGACTACCGGCAAGTGGAGCAGGACTATTACCGGCGCACCGGCATCTTCCCGATCATGCACACGGTGGTCGTCCGCCGCGATCTGCTTGCAGCACATCCAGGGCTCGCGCAGGCCATCTACAAGGGCTTCTGCGACTCCAAAAAAGCGGCTGAAGAAAAGTACAGGCATGGTCTGATCTTTAACAGCATGGGCACGATGTTCCCCTGGTTCAGCCAACTGCTCGGTGACGATGTCGCACTGCTCGGCGAGGACTGGTGGCCGTACGGCGTGTCCGCAAATCGTAAGGCGATCGAGGCTGCCCTGCGTTATCAGCATGAACAAGGCATCACGGATCAGCTGTTCTCCGCGGAAGATATCTTCGTGCCAGAATTACTGACCACCTAGCGAAGCTCCACCCACCGACGCTCCCGGACACACTAACGGAGAGGGACCATGAAAAATCGCATTGGAAGATTACTTTGCCACCTAAGAAATCATGGACGCCTAGAACAAGGTGGACTCTCGCTGGCGCGATCTTGCCGTGACACCCTCCACTGAAGGCGAGGGAGCACAACGGTTTCTCGATCTGGGGTCGGAACGGCTTGCCGCGATGGACGAGGCAGGCATCGATGTCGCCGTCCTGTCGCTTACCACTCCCGGCGTCCAAAATCTCGACCCCCAATGTCGCCGTCAGTCTTGCTGCAAATGGCAGGAGTTTCGATCGGAACGCTCTACCAGCACTACTTTAATTAGCAGGCACTATTGTCGGCGCTGCTGGAGAACTGTCTGTGCAAGTCTTCCGAGGCTATGGAGCAGGCCTGCAGCACGTGAGGTGCAAGCCCCTCCCCGACAGGTGCGCGACGTAGTGCTGCGCTTTGCAGATGCCAAGATGGCACGCACCGATATCTCGGTGGCCCTGTACCAGATCTCAACCAACATTGGTGGACCGGAGATCGTGAAGCGCAGGTCCTGCGATGCGAGAAGGCGCTTGGCGCAATGATCGAATCGGCTTCGGGCACCGCACAGCCTTACGAGTTGTTCGCCATCACGATGATGTTTTCAGCCATGTCCGGAGCGACAAGAACCGTGTTGGAAGCTCGTGACTTCCCTGCGCTGGTCGCCAAACTAAGGACAAGTTAGTGCTTTTGTGCCAGGCTTATGTGGAAGCTGCAACTAGTCGCAACTCGACTGACCCATCAACTTGACCTCGCCCGGACCACAAACCAAATCAACGAACATACAAATACCCGGAGCTGAAAGTGCAGTGAAGGCAGCGTCGCGAGTTCACAATGTTTCTAAATGCTGTTGTCCTGGCGATGTGGCACGCCAATTAACCATCCTGGAGGGTCAACATCGATGAAAGCCCACAGACGGTTTGAATGGCAGTTTATCCAACAAAACAAGCTTGTCACGTCGCAGTAAGGTATAGCTCAACGGTGTCGATCACCTTTGATTGCGAAGCGCGTTATCGGTATGTGAGGATGTTAAGCCGAGAGTAGGCCCGAGGCAAGACTCCGCTCCAAGTAGAAACATGAGTAGCTTCCGGTTGACGCTGTCACCCTCTTGTGTACAGTGTAAACTAGGCGAGGCAATCACAGTGGGCACTACACTCATCACGGGCGGACACGCAGGTTTGGGACTCGAGGCGGCAACACGTCTCGCAGGTAGACGGGAAAACCTTGTGCTGGCCGGAAGGAATCTCGTAAGGGTCGATGAGGTGGCCTCAAACCTTCATACGCGCTTCGGCGTGCAAGTGACAACGGTGCGGCTCAATCTGGCCTATCTTGATTCGGTCCGTTCCGCCGCGCTACATGTGCGACGGCTGGTTGCTCAAGATTAGGTTCAACGCCTGGATGCGTTGCTCTGCAACGCTGGCGCGCAATTCCAGGGACCAATGTCCTATAGCGAAGAAGGGGATGAGGAGACGTTCGCCACGAACCATCTCGGTCACTTTCTTCTGGTAAATGTATTACTCGACACTTTGGCGGAAGACGGCAGAATTGTGTTCA
>CAXTZL010000201.1:0-5785 GCA_964248555.1 uncultured Bryocella sp. | reverse complement strand
ATTACGTTGAAGCAGGACTGGAGCGTGGCGGGGCAGCAGCTGGAGTATGGGCTGGTCTTGGGGGTTCTGCTGTTTGGGCGTGGGAGATATGACGTGGGGTGGCGGGCGCTGTGGGGTGGCGAAGGTGTTTAGCATGCATGGGTGGGTGGGGCGATGAATTTGCCGCTACAATCGGTAGCTGGGCTTATCCCTTCTGGGCTTGGCATTTGGGCTGATCCTTCTGGGCTTGGCATTTGGGCTACCCGCGACTGGGTTTACACGGATTTTGAGTTGAAAAAGAATGGCTGACAGTGTGCAACAGAAGGCCGCCCCGGCGCGATCCGAGGCGTGGGAGAGGACCGAGGTAGCGCGTCATCCGCAGCGGCCTTATCCGATGGACTACATCCAGGCTCTCTTCACGGATTTCAGCGAGTTGCATGGCGACCGCCAGTTCGGAGACGACCCGGCGATGATCGCCGGCATGGCGCGTTTCGGAGGGCAGCCGGTGGTGGTGATCGGTAACCTGAAGGGGCGGACGCTGAAGGAGCGGGTGATGCGGCGGTTCGGGTCTCCAGATCCTGAGGGGTACCGGAAGGCCCTGCGAGCGATGAAGATCGCGGAGAAGTTCCGACATCCGGTGTTTACGTTTATCGACCTGGCCGGGGCCAATCCCGGGGTGGGCGCGGAAGAGCGTGGGCAGGGTGAGGCGATTGCGCGCAACCTGCTGGAGATGAGCCGGTTGCGGGTGCCGACGATTGCGACCATTACCGGCGAAGGCGGATCGGGTGGGGCGCTGGCGCTGGCGGTGGCGGACCGTGTGCTGATGCTGGAGAACGCGATTTACTCGGTGATTTCACCCGAGGGCTGCGCGAGCATTATGTGGAAGGATGCGGGCAAGAAGCAGCAGGCGGCCGAGGCGCTGCGCTATACCGCGGTCGATGTGCAGCGGCTTGGGTGTGTGGATGAGGTGATTCCGGAGCCGCCGGGGGGAGCGCATACGGATCCCGCGCTGGCGATGCAGATGATGCGTGAGCGGCTGGAGCAGTTGCTGTCGAGGCTGCGCGAGCAAAGTGTAGAAGAGCTGCTGCAGAGCCGCTACGAAAAATTCAGGAAGATTGCGCAGTTTTATACCGAGCACCAGGCGTCTGCTTAAGAGCAGGTGCTTTCTAGAGACCAGGCGCTTTGAGCGCTGGAGAGCTGCAGCTTGCCGGTATCGCCCCTATCTTCGACTGTATTCTCGCCAGCGCCGCCGCCGTCCCCATTTTCGGGCAGGATGCCGCGGTCGCTGCACTTTGCGGTGTTTGCGATCGGCTTGCTTTGGGTGCTGGCGGCGCGGGTGGGGGCGGAAAGCGCGGCGCGGGGAATTTCACGGCTGGTTGGAGCTGACCCGTTGCGCCCCCTGCTGCAGGCCTGCTTTGAGGTGATTCTGCTGGTGACGGGGTTTACGGCCCTGAACTGGGTGGCGTTTCGGAACGGAAGTTTGCGAGGCACCCATGCGCTGCCGCGGCGGGCAACCGCCTGGATGGAGTGGCAGAAGGGTGCGGCGCTGGGTTGGGCGCTGCTGCTGGTGGCCGTGCTGCCGGCGGCGGCGGTGGGTGATTTGCACCCGGCGTTCTGGATGGCGCCGCGCGCGTGGGGACTGGCTGTGCTGGCGGTGGCAACGGTGCTGGTGGGAGCACTGGCTATTGAGCTGGTGTTTCGGGGATTTCTGTTTCAGCGACTGATTGCGGTGATGGGACCGACGAGTGCGACTCTGGTTTTGACGGCGATCTATGCGGTGATGGCGACGTCCTTGAGGAATACGACGCCCTTCAGCTTTGGGGTGAGCCTGCTGCTGGGATTCGTGCTGTCGTTGGCGTACCTGCGCACGCATGGGCTGTGGCTGGGCTGGGGGCTGCACGCGGGCTGGCTGATTGCGATGGGTGTGCTGTTTGGGCTGCCGGTGCGTGGGGCCATGGATGTGGCCAACGTGGTGGTGACGGAGAGTACGGGCCGGGTGTGGGTGTCGGGCCGGGCGTACGGTCCGGAGGGATCGCTGGTGGCGGGGTTTGCGCTGGTGGCTGGTTTGGTAGCGGTGTACAAGCTGACGCGGGAGTATGCGTGGGAGTACACGCACCCGCCGATTGTAGCGGGCGGCTACCCGATGGACGTTCCGCCGCCGGCGGCGCATGCGGCGATGGAGGCCCAGGCACCGCCGCCGCTGGTGCAGATTCTGGGGGCGGTGCCGGTGTCGTCCTTGCTGCCGCCGAGGCGGGGCTTCGGGGAGCTGGGGAATCCGCCGCCGCCGCGGCAGGAAGAGGCGGTGGGGGATGCGGGTTCGGCGGCTGCTTCGGCCTCCTCCTTACCATGCTCCTCTTTACCATCCTCCTCTTTACCATCCTTAGCGGAGCCAAATCCATTGGCGGATTCCGGCGATCGCCGCAAGTAGACGCCATTTCGACGTGCCGCAAGTGCTGTTTGCGCTTTTGGTTCTGAAGGCGCACAATTTTCGCATTCAGAGGTGGATTTATGCGTTGGGCCTGTTGCACGGCACGCTTCGGTTTGGGCTTTTTGCTCGCGGCAAGCGGGGCTTTGCGGGCTCAGGTGTTCGTGGTGGGGATGAAGACGGCCACGGCGGATGTCACGACGGAGTTCCATCCTACCCACGTGAGCCTGCCGGACCAACCGCTGGATGAGCGGGGACGCCTGGAGTTGATTCGGAATCTGGAATCGGAGCAGGGGTTTGCGCACCGGGAGTTGCCGCTGGGTGCGGGAGTTACGCTGGTGGCCAACGGTAAAATGACGCCCCGGGATGAGGAATACCGGCGGATGCTGTATGAGAAGGGCCAGTCCGCCGCCGTGGGTGACCGGGTGGAGGTAAGCAACCTGGAGTTCAAGCCGGACCGGCTGGTGATCGATTTCAATGGCGGACCGTATGCGAAGCACCGCTTTTTGAGCCACATTTCATTGAATGGGATGCAGGTGGCGCAACAGGGACCTGTTGCCACGGGATGCCGGGTGACGCTGGTGTTCGAGGGAGGCGTGCCGGAGATTTCCGCGGCGGAGGTGAAAGCGCTGCTGGATCCGGTGGTGGATTTCAGGGCGAAGAGCAGTGCGGAGGCGTATGCGGATTCGCTGCCGCCGAAGGTGCGCGAGGCGGTGGAGTCGCACGAGGTTCTTGTGGGCATGAGCCGGCGGATGGTGCTGGCATCCCTGGGTGAGCCGAAGACCAAACACCGGGAGCATGCGGAGGGACAGGACGGCGCGCTCTATGAAGAGTGGATTTATGGCGATCCACCGCGTCCGACGCAGTTTGTTCGATTTCAACATGACAGGGTGGTGCGGCTGGAGATTGCGGCCCTGGGTAAGCCGCTTGAGATCCGGGACAAGAACGAGATGGGTGGCGAGATTGCGCCGACATTGACGGCGCGTACGATTGTGAACGGCGACGAACCGCGCCACCAGGATGGACGGCAGAGCGGTGCTGCGGCGCCTACGCTGCGCCGTCCGGGTGATCCGGTGGAGACTACAGCCACGCCCGGGATGGGGAAGGTGATTGTGCCCAAGGACGGTCCGAAACCCTGATCCGGCTGGGTTCAGCTGGGTTCAGCTGGGTTCAGCCGGGCTCAGCCGGGCGAAGGTCGGCGACTGGGCGGTGATATGCTTAAAGGCGAGCCTTGTCCGCTCCCGGCCGTTGACCATACCTTGCGTGAGCGAGGCAGGTGAGACGCCGGAACAACGGACTTACCAGGCAACCACCTCTGACAGGGAGACGTAACGATGGCCAAGATTGCCAAGACCGGTGACCGCAAGAAGATGATGGATACGCAAAAGAGCACGGATTGCCCGAAGTGCTCGAAGGCCACGCGCATTGTGAAGCGTGTGAAGGACCGTGAGCGCGGCACCCCGGGTGGGGTGTATATCTCCTGCTCGGCCTGCGATTTTTTCGAGAAGTTGTAAAACTCTCGGTACGGAAGAAAGGCCTGCCGCAGTGGCAGGCCTTTCTTCTTTGCGTGCGCGGTGCTCCTGGCTAGCGGCCTGCGCCGCCAAGGGGCAGGGGAGCGCCACTGTCGGAGAAGGCTCCGCGTAATGTGTCGGTTAACTCCGGATCGTTGGCCTGTACCTGCTCGACGCGGACCGAGGCTCTTCCCAGAAGGTGCAGGCGCTGGGCGGCGGCGTAAGACAGGTCCACGATGGTGTTGGCGGCGTAGGGTCCGCGGTCGTTCACACGCACGAAGGTGAAGCGGTGGTTGCGGAGATTGGTGACGCGCAGCCAACTGCCGAGGGGAAGCGTGGGATGGGCGCAGGTGAGGGCGTTCATGTTGAAGCGCTCGCCGCTGGAGGTACGCCTGCCCTGAAAGGCTTCACCGTACCAGGTAGCGCCGCCGATCTGAAACCAGTGATGCTTCGCTGTAGTGGCTTTGGCGGACGGAGCCCTGAGTTGGTTCGTCTGGGGAGAGGCAATCACGGAGGCGGGGAGAGAAAGTAGAAGCAGCGCGCCGACGGACCGTTTGCCCGCGAGGGTGCAGCTACAAAGATCGCGTACTGTTTGAGAAAGGGTCGTACTCACAGAGGAATTGTCTCGTATGGGAGGGGCTAAGTCAAAGATCTACAAAGGGTTGCAGATAATTTTTTGGCTTGCAGCGTATCTGGAATCATGTTAGATGAACTTATTAAAAAGGTAAGTAGTACTTACCGCAAATTAAGTTGACTTAGTTGCAGATAGTGCTTTGGAGGATGTGATAGAGGGCTTGGGCGAATCGCAGCAGGTGGTGTGGACGGTAGCGGGTTTTGATCCCTCGAGTGGTGCGGGGGTGACGGCGGATCTGTTGACGTTTGCGGCGCATGGCTTGTTTGGGTGCTCCGCGATCACGGCCCTGACGGTGCAGTCGACGACTGGAGTGCGGGGAACGGAGCCCGTCCGGCGCGAACAGTTGCGGGAGACGCTGGGCTGCCTGCTTGCGGATCTGCCGCCCGCGGGAGTCAAAGTGGGAATGCTGGGGGCGCGGGCGATCGCAGGCGTGGTGGGCGCGTTTCTGCGTGGGTTGCGGGAGGTTGGATCGATGGTTCCTGTGGTGTTGGATCCGGTGCTGCGGTCGAGCTCGGGGCGCATGCTTTACCCGTTGGAAGGCCTGGAGTTGCTGCACGATACGGTGCTGCCGCACGTGGACTGGGTCACGCCGAACTGGGGCGAACTGGAGGTGCTTTCCGGGATGGCGGTGCGAAGCCTGGGGGAGGCTGACAGGGCGGCGCGTGCGCTGATGGCACGGCATCCGGGTATGGGGGTTGTGGTGACCGGGGGGGATCAGGAGCGGCCGGTTGACCTGCTGGTGGGGGCTGGGGGAGAGGCTTCTGTGTTGGAGGGCGAGCGTGTGAAGACGAGTTCGACGCATGGGACGGGGTGCGCATTTTCTTCAGCATTTCTGGCGCGGCTGGTGCTGGGGGCTGAGCCGGTCGAGGCGGCGCGGTTGGCCAAGGAGTATGTGACGGGAGCCCTGCGGCAGGCGCCTGGTTTGGGTGCGGGCAAGGGGCCGATGGGGCTGCTTTGGCCTTTGCGGGCGAGTGTTTTGCGGTGACTCGGGAGGGTCGGCTGGTAGGCTGGTTTCGATGAGCGATGGACTGGTGTTGACGCTGAATGGGCGGGAGCGGGCGGTTGAGGGTGTTTTCTCGCCTGCGGTATTGAGTGAGGTATTAACGGCCCTGGCGCTGCGTGCGGACCGGATCGCGGTGGAGCTGAATGGGGAGTTGGCGCCGCGGACGGGGTGGGCGGAACAGCGTGTGGTCTCCGGCGACAAGCTGGAGGTGGTGCATTTTGTGGGGGGCGGGA
>CAXTZL010000200.1:0-5842 GCA_964248555.1 uncultured Bryocella sp. | reverse complement strand
AATTCCCAATGCTCGCCTTCGACATTACGGCGCAGGACTATGACACCGATCGCGCGAAGTTGATTCCAGGCTTCGAGGAGTTCTATGGTACAGCTGTGAGGCTGCTTCCCGAGAACTCTGACCATATCCTGGATCTGGGCGCCGGAACCGGGTTGCTTTCCGCATTCGTTCGGACGCGGTTTCCCGATGCCCGCCTCCACCTGATCGATAGCTCCGGACCCATGCTGCGACAGGCCGAGGCACGGTTGGTCCGTGATCAGGAGGTGCTGTGCCAAGTGGGCGACTACAGAACTGCCCGTTGGGGTGCTTCCTACGACGCGGTTGTGTCCGCGCTTTCGATTCATCACCTACAGGACGAGGAAAAGCGAGCACTCTTTCAGCGGGTTTTCGAGGCGCTGAAGCCCGGAGGTGTCTTCGTGAATGCCGAGCAGATTCTGCAGACCACGCCCGCGTCGGAAGAGCAGGCAAGGGCCAAGTGGCTGCATGACGTGCGTGCCCTTGGTGCGACGGAAGACCAGATCCAGGCGTCGCTGCTACGGCAGGCCGAGGATCGCTGCGCCACGGTGGAAAATCAGCTGCGCTGGATGCGGGAGGCCGGATTCAGCGAAGTGCGGGTCGCGTTTGCGCAGGACCGGTTTGCGGTGCTTTGCGGGGTTCGGTTGGCTTAGGAGACATGCCAGATGTGGGGGGAGTTGTCTGCTCCGGCCGGCTCCAGAGAACCCTTTGTGAGTAAACCAGGTACCATGCTGTCGCGCTGGTTTGGATGAAGCAAGGGGCTTCGCCGCAGCGAAACCCCTTTGAGAATAAATCGCTCACAATTTAGTGGGGTGCGTCGGCCTGGACCTTGGTCTTGTCGATTTTCGCATTGTCTTTGGCGGTCATGTGAGCGTTTTTCGCGGTATCGTGGGCCGCGGTGGCTTTCTCATGCTTGTCGCCGAAGAGTTTTTCTACGCCTTCTTTGCTCTTGTCATAACCCTTCACGGTAGTTTCCTTGGTTTTGTCGGTGGCGATGGTGCCGCCTTCCTTGGTCTTGTCAACCGCCTTGGAGGTGCCGTGCTTGGACTTGTGGTAGGTCCTTTTCGTTGTGTGCTTCACCGCGTGACCGGTGTCCGTTGCCGCGTTTTTAGTGTCTGTGCCGGCGTTGTGCATGTCCTGGCCGGCAGTCTGCGCGAAAGCGATGGAGGGGACGGCGAGAGCCGATGCCAGCATAAGCGATGCCAGGGCTTTAGGAATCCGGTGAATGTTCATAGGAATTTAGGTTCCGTTTCTGCCGCGAGGGTTGCAACCGTCCTGCTGCAATTTTGGTAACCCCGATTCTACAGACGAGTTTCTTGCCTTCCAAGCGCGTCTTTCCTCAGGGTATTCTCGTCAGCAACAAATCGATCCCTTTTTTGGAGGCTTCTCCCCTGCGCGCCAAGTCCGCTGCTGCCCTCTTATTGTCTTTGCCGCTGCCCTCTATGGCCTGGCCCCGGGCCGTTGCGCAGAAGGCTGTTGCGCAAACCCCTGCGCCGATGCCTTCCCTCTCACAGCCTGCACTTTCTCCGGATGGACGGGAGATCGCCTTTGTGTCCGGGGCGGATCTCTGGACCGTGCCGGCTGCGGGAGGTGAGGCACATCTGCTGGTTTCAGGGCCGGCGGATGAGTCGCGGCCGCTGTATTCGCCGGACGGCAAGGAGCTTGCCTTCATGTCTAACCGTACCGGCGGCGGCGATCTTTACGTGCTAGTGCTGGCAACGGGGCAGCTGCGGCGTGTGACGTACTCGGATTCGGCTTCCAATCTGGATGCGTGGTCACGGGATGGGGAGTGGCTGTATTTCACATCGTCGGCGACAGATGTGGGTGGTCAGGGAGACATTCTGCGAGTGCGGGCGACGGGCGGGACGCCGCTGGAGGTGTCGCACGAGCGCTACTTGAATGAGTTCGAGTCGGCTCCCTCGCCGGATGGCAAGCAGATTGCATTGATGGCCAAGGGAATCTCGAGCTCGCAATGGTGGCGGGACGGGCATGCGCATATTGACGAGACGGAGATCTGGCTGAAGCACACAACGGGTGAGGGGGGTTATCACAAGCTGGTGGCCGCCGACGCGAAGCATGCGTGGCCGATGTGGACGCCCGATGGCAAGAGCCTGCTGTTCATGTCCGACAAGGTAGCGGGAGGCGGGGAGGCCGGCGCACGGGGGCACGAGAACCTGTGGGAAGCCGACGCAACTTCGGGCAGCGAAAAGCAGCTTACGCATTTCAATGGCGGCCGGCTGCTGTGGCCGACGATGGGCTATGACGGCAAGACCGTGGTGTTTGAGCGGAATTTTGCGATCTGGCGAGCGGATGCGCACACGGGCAAGGCGGAAGAGGTGAAGATTGCGCTGCGGGGCGTGCCGGACGGCGAGGGTGTGCACCACGAGACGGTGACGTCGTGGAGCAATCTGGCGCTGTCGCCGGATGGAAAGAAGATCGCCGTGGCGGGCCATGGGGAGATTTTTGCGGCGGGATCCAAGGACGGCGGGGAGGCGATCCGGCTGACGCACACGGAGGCGGAGGAGGCGCAGCCACGCTGGAACGGCGATTCGAATGAGGTGGTGTACCGGTCGGAGCGGGATGGCGGCTCGCAGCTGTACGCGTACAGCTTTGTAACCAATGCGGAGCGGCCGGTAGCGCACAGCGCGCACCCGGCGACGGATCTTGACCTGGCCCCGAGCTACTCGCCGGATGGCAAGCTGCTGGCATTTCTGCGCAATCGCAAGGAGCTGCATGTTGTGACGGTGGCGACCGGGGCGGAGAAGGTGGTGGCGTCGGGTGAGCTCGACGATACTGCGCTGGCGTGGTCACCGGATTCGCACTGGATTGCCTATGTGCCGACGGGGACGAACAGTTTTACCAATCTCTGGGTGGTGCCGGTGGACGGATCCGCACCGAGTCGGGAGATCACGTTTCTGGCCAACGGGCAGAATGCCTCGCACATCGCGTGGGCACCGGATGGCAAATACATTCTGTTTGACACGTCGCAGCGGGCGGAGACGCCGGAGCTGGCGCGGGTGGACCTGATTCCGCATGTGCCGATGTTTCGCGAGGATCAGTTTCGGGATTTGTTCCGGAAGCAGTCCACTCCGGGTGCGCCGGACAGCCCGGAGAGCCCTGGGACGCGGGAACGGTTGACACCGAATGAGGAGCGCACGCCGACGGGCGAGGAGGCCGGGGACGAAACTTCCGTTCAGAAGGCCCAGGAGCCAAATACCCCGACCCCGGAGATGCAAGCGCCGGGTCCACGACGGGCTGGCGGTATTGCGGGCGGAGGCCATGCGGCCGAGCCGAAAAAGCCGGCTGAGCCGACGAAGATTGTGTTCGAGGGCATTCGAGACCGCTTGACCTTGCTGCCGTTGGGCGATCTTGGCGTGCGCTACCCGGTGATCAGTCCGGATGGAAAAACGCTGGCGTTTCTGGCCGAAGCAGTGGGTGAGCAGAACATTTACACCTTTTCGCTCGACGAGCTGGCAGCGGAGCCTGCCGTGCCGAAGCAGTTGACGTACACACGGGGCGGCAAGGCGGATCTTGCCTTCAGCCCTGATTCGAAAACGCTATTTTATGTGGAAGGCGGCGGTGGGCGCGGCGGCGCGGGTGGGGGTGGGACTGCAAGTGGCTCGACGGTGCGGTCCATTACGTTAGAAAGCCGGACGCCCAAGGTGCTTGCGCTGCATGCCTCGATGGAGGTGGACTTCGACAAGGAGAAGATGGTGGTGTTTGACGAGGCGTGGTCGACGCTGGATCATCGCTTCTTCCGCGCCGATTTCAATGGCGCTGACTGGCCCGCGCTAAAGACGGAGTGGACTCCGTATATCGAAGGGGCGCGCACGGGCAGCGAGCTGCGGCGGAACATCAACCTGCTGATCGGCGAGTTGGACAGCTCGCACTCCGGGATTGCGAAGCCTGCGATGCCGGATGTGCGCACGGGGCGGCTGGGCGTGCGATTTGAGCGGGAACCGTATGAGACGCAGGGCACGCTGATGGTGCGGGAGATTGTGCCGCTGGGGCCCGTGGCGCTGGAAGGTTCGGTTCATGTCGGCGATCAGCTTCTGGCGGTAAATGGCCAGGCGATTACCGGGGCAACCAACCTGGACGCCCTGCTGATCGATGGAGCGAACCATCGCGTGGTGCTGTCGATCGCTCCTGCGGGGGATCTCGCGAAGAAGCACGATGCCGTGGTGGAGCCAGTGACGCTGCAGGTGGAGTCCGGTCTGCTGTATCGCGGATGGGTGGAAAGCCGGCGCGCCTATGTGGAGAAGATCTCCGGCGGCAAGCTGGGGTATGTTCACCTGGCGGCGATGGGCGATGCGGACCTGGCGCAGCTCTACGTGGATTTGGATGCGTTGAACCAGGCCAAGCAGGGCGTCGTGGTGGATGTGCGAAACAACAACGGAGGCTATGTGAATGGGCGCGTCATTGACGTGTTTGCGCGGAAAAACTACCTGCTGGGAACGCCGAGGGATGGAGAGCAGGAGCCGATGCGGCAGGCGCTGGGGCAACGGGCGCTGGGGCTACCGACGGTGCTGGTGACGAACGAGTCGACGCTGTCCGATGGTGAAGATTTCACAGAAGGCTATCGCACGTTGGGATTGGGTAAGGTGGTGGGTACGCCGACGGCCGGATGGATTATCTTTACGGGTTCGCAGCGGCTGATCGATGGGTCGGCGGTGCGGGTGCCGGGGGACCGCATCAAGGACACGCGCGGCCAGGACATGGAGATGCATCCCCGGCCGGTGGACGTGGAGCAGTTGCGGCCTTTGGGCGAGACGGAGACCGGCGAAGATGTCCAACTCCAGCGCGCGGTGCAGGCACTGATGGGTGAGGGGCACTAGAAGGCTGGGCACCAACGGAGACTCGGGAGCTTCGCAGAGGGATGAAGCTTCGCAGAAGGATGAAGCGTCGCAGAGGGATGTTGAGGCCGCCGTAAGTGGGGGCTGTCCTCTGCGACCGCGATCGTCGAAGACCGTCTAAGCTAAGGGAGAGGTCTGTTCGATGAAGCTGACGCGTTACACAAAATTTACGGGTGATCTTTCGACCAGCTTTGATCTGGAAGACCTGATGGAGGCGCTGAGCGACTTCTTCTTAGACTCCGGATTTCAGGATCCATTTTCACAGTTTCAGAATTCTGGCAACAACTCAATGGAGGATCTTCGCGAGGCCGTGCGACAGGCCCTGGATGCGGGCGATCTGCTGGATGAGGATGCACAGGAGAAGTATGAGGAACTGCCCGAGGAAGGCAAGCAGGATCTTGTTGAAAAGATCATCCAGCGCATGAAGGACGAAGCATTCCTGAACGCCGAGGAGCCCGGCGAAGGCCAGGGCGAACAAGGTGACGGCGAGAGCGAGAACGCCCGTTTCGAAGTGACGGATAAGGGCATGGATTTTCTCGGATTCAAGGCGCTGCGTGATCTGCTGGGTCCGCTGGGCAAGAGTTCGTTGGGACGCCATGACACCCGCTACGAGGCGGCCGGCGTAGAGACGAATGGGTCGTCGAAAAATTATGAGTTCGGCGACACGCTTAACCTGGATATTACTGCCACGCTGAATTCTGTCTTTGCACGCGAGGGTACGCCGGACGGATCGGGCATACTGAACCTGGAATACAGCGATCTGCATGTGCAGCAGGCTGACTTTCAGAGTTCGTGTGCGACCGTGGTTTTGCTGGACTGCTCACATTCGATGATCCTTTACGGAGAAGACCGGTTCACGCCGGCAAAGCGCGTTGCGATGGCGCTCGCACACCTGATCCGTACCCAGTATCCGGGTGACCAGATCAACCTGGTGTTGTTCCATGATTCTGCTGAAGAAATTCCGATCTCGCAGT
>CAXTZL010000199.1:0-5861 GCA_964248555.1 uncultured Bryocella sp. | reverse complement strand
CACCGTTCGTTCCACGAAACGGAGTTTTTCAACACCATTCTTCGTTTGTGAAGAGACACGAACCTCCGACGAGAAGACGACATAACGGGTCCGAGCGTAAACCCTCTTTAAGACCGTTGGTGTTTGGCATCTAACGGGGAGGCGGCAGAATCGCCAGAAATGGGGAATATGACGATGGCAGCCCAGCTCGCAGTCATTACCGGCGCTTCGAGTGGTATCGGGTATAACCTGGCGAAGGTTTTCGCAGAGAATGGATTTGATCTCGTGATCGCTTCGGCGGGCGAGCGGCTGGACAAGGCGGAGGTCGACTTCCGGGCCCTGGGCGTGCAGGTAAAAGCGGTGCATGCCGATTTGGCCACCTACGACGGCGTGAAGCTCCTTTGGCAACAGGTCGAAGCGCTCAATCGTCCCGTGGACGCGATTTGTTTGAATGCAGGCGTCGGCTCCGGCGGGCTCTTTGTTGATACGGACCTTGATGTCGAGATCAATCTTGTCCGGCTCAATGTGGAAAGCACCTTACATCTGGCGAAGTACGCTGTAAAGCACATGGTGGCCAAGGGCTCGGGAAAGATCCTGATCACGGCTTCCATCGTGAGCGAGATGGTCGCTCCTCGTGAACTGGTGTACTCCGCATCAAAAGCCTTCGATCTTGCTTTTGCCAAGGGCCTGCGTGCGGAGTTGAAGGACACAGGCGTCACGGTCACAGCTTTACAGCCCGGGCCCACGGACACCAACTTCTTTGACCGAGAGGGCCTCCACGACACATCTGTGGGGACCAAGGGCAAGAAGGCGTCGGAGCCGTATGACGTGGCCAAGCAGGGCTTTAAAGCTCTCATGGCGGGCGACGACCATGTATACGCTGCAGATCTCCTCACCAAGGTAGAAGGCGCAGTGATGGGCTTAGTTCCCGACGCGGTCCAGGCCATGATGCACGACAAACAGGCTAAGCCTCTCGATGAGAGTTCGTCCTAGAGAGAAGTAGATTCGCACGTCGTGAACTCCGCCTCACGACGTGCCCCCTTCGATGTCAAAGTGTAGAGGAACGGTTCCGAGATCCGCGGACGCCGAAGGATGCACAGCCGTTCTATCGCATCCTAGGTGAACGGGTGGCCTGCAATGAATGAAGTGGAAATCAGTGATGAGCAGATTGTGCCGATGGACGCGATCGCGAACGGCCTTAGCGGACTCAAGATCACCTTTGTGAACGTCTTCGGTCTGCGGCATGGGGATGGTAGCTGGACGTTGATCGATGCAGCCATCCCCTTTTCCGCGGGCCGGATTAAGAACTGGGCAGAGAGAACGTTCGAACGTCCGCCGAACGCGATCGTTCTAACGCACGGACACTTCGATCATGCAGGTGCAGCGAAAGAGCTTGCCGAGGAGTGGGATGTGCCTGTCTATGCGCATATGCTGGAGTTCCCTTATTTGACGGGTGAGAAGGAATATCCAGCACCGGACTGGAAGGCCGGAGGGGGGCTTATGCCCTTGATGTCACCGACTCTTCCACGCGGGCCAATCAATTTGGGTTCCCGTCTGAAGGCGTTGCCGGGCGAAGGCAGTGAACTCAGCCTGGCAGAGATGCCAGGATGGAAGCTGATCCACACTCCCGGGCACACGCCGGGGCACGTGAGCTTCTTCCGGGAGAGCGATGGGACATTGCTGGTGGGTGATGCATTCTGCACCACCAAGCCGGAGAGCTTTTTTGCGGCGAACTTCTTTCAGCCAGCAGAACTACATGGCCCACCAAGCTACTTCACTTCTGATTGGGGCGCGGCGAAGGAGAGTGTGCGTAAGCTGGCCAATCTGGAGCCGACAACGGTGGCACCAGGACACGGCAAACCACTGGCTGGTCCCGAGGTGCCAGAGGCCCTGCATACGTTAGCGGATGACTTTGAACGCATTGCAGTGCCAGAGGATGTGAGAGAAGGCACACAGGCAGGCGAGACGACGCTCTAACTGCTCTTCCACCACATCTGAGGTCAACATGCAATCCATCCAAATCGGCAACAGGAAAGTAGCCCAGCTGGGTCAGGGCACCTGGAACATGGGCGATTCACCTATGAAGAGAGCCGCCGAAATCGCAGCTCTTCGTCATGGTCTCGAACTTGGCTTGTCTGTGATCGACACGGCCGAAATGTACGGCGATGGCCGGTCGGAACAGCTGGTCGGGGAAGCGATCGCCGACAGGCGAGATCAGATCTACCTCGTCAGTAAGGTGCTTCCATCCAACGCATCCAGGCAGGGGACCGTGAGCGCGTGTGAAGCAAGTCTCAAGCGGCTTAGGGTGGAGACGTTGGATCTCTATCTGCTTCACTGGCCAGGCCGCTTTCTACTGGAAGAGACGGCTGAAGGCTTCGACCGCTTGCTCGACCAGGGCAAGATACAGGCTTGGGGTGTGTCAAACTTCGATGTCTCAGGCATGCGGGAAGTTCGGTCACTGCAGTCCAGGACCTCTTGTATTACTGATCAGGTCCTCTACAATCCAGAGTATCGCGGTATCGAGTTCGACCTTCTGCCCTGGTGTGGAGAGCACCAGACGACAGTGATGGCCTACTCCCCCGTCGGGCAGGGTGGCGATCTACTTCGATGGCTCTGTTGCAACAATCACGCCTGAGCAGGGACGTCCGAGTCGTTGCCCTGCCGCAGACGTCAAGCAGGCTGAACGTTAAGCTTTGCACCACAGACCGCGATAGCTTCCGTGAGCGCACTGACACCGATGCCGAAGGCGCGTTCGACATGTCGGTACGGCGTTCGCGGAAGATGTCATCTTGGCTTAGACCTCGATGCTCTTGCCCGCAGGGTCGCTCCGAACTTTCCAAGTGCCCCCTTCCTTGAAGGTGGCTGCGGTGCCGAACGTATCTTCCATGAACTGCATATAAACGATCTTTCCGTGCTGCACCCGGATAAGGGTGCAGAAGGGTGATGTAACAGTGCGGTGCTGCGTGTGGGATTCGTAAGTGAACCTGCCGAATACGGCCGCACTCTCGTCCGATTCGAATCGATCCGTAATGCTCAGCCCATGGTTCTTCCAATATTTCCCCACTTGGCTGTAGGTATCGATGACCGCTTGAGGACCATAGGCCGTGCCTGTCCATGGCATGATGCGCTTCAGGTCGGGGTTGTCGAAGTTGAGGGACACATAAGTGATGTGGGGGTCGCACAAGGACCGCACCACATCGCGGTTTGTGGGATCTGCGAGAAGATCTTCGATCATCTGCGTAAGAGGCCTGACGTGGAGGCTGTCCTTATGACTCGTGAAATGGCGCTGCGGAATGTCCGCGTCGTCCG
The DNA here is from genome assembly GCA_964248555.1 of uncultured Bryocella sp. Classification (GTDB taxonomy): domain Bacteria; phylum Acidobacteriota; class Terriglobia; order Terriglobales; family Acidobacteriaceae; genus Granulicella. Next base: position 2,573 of record CAXTZL010000199.1, on the reverse strand, counting down.
AGCAGACAATTGCGTCTGAGGGGAACAGTGTGTCCCGCTCTTTCTTCGTCCCTCTGATGCACTTTTACGGGGCTAGGTCTAAACACAACCCGCTCGTTCGGCCTGATCCTCTAACAGAAGAGCACGCGAACATGGAACTTTATTGGGGTAGTGTTTATGAGTGAGCTGGAAGACATAACAACATCGGCGACGTTGGACAGCTTCTATAAAGCCTAGAGTGCCTATCTACAGGCGGGTGGTGGCGACTTCGCCGCAATCACTGCCACGCTCGATCCGGAATGTGTCATCTATCAACCCGTCTCGCTCCCTTACGGGGGCGAATGGCGAGGACACAGTGGTTTCGAGGAGTGGATGCAATCATTTGCCCGGAGTTGGGCTTCCCTGGAGGTCACGGACCCGGAACAGATTTCCATGGGGAACGTCATCATCAGCCGCTCCCATGTGTATGCGGAGCGTCGCGGGAGTGGCGAGAAACTTGATTGGCCACTCTTACAATATTTCAAATTTCGCGAGGGTTTGATATTGGAACTCTGGCCGTTTTACTGGGATACCGCCGCGCTGGTGGACCAGCTACAAAGGGGGAAGCATGTCTGAACACAAGACACCGAGACAGGTTCTTGAGGCCTTCTACGAAGCAGAGAAGAATTACATGCAGGCCAGAGCCTCCGGCGAGCAGGCGAGCTTCGACGCCATTGCGGCCACTCTCGACCCGGCTGTGGTTCTGCACCAATCGCCTGACCTGCCCTTTGGAGGAGAGTATGTAGGCCACGAGCGATACGAGCAATGGGCCATCACCATGAGTTCCCTATTCGACAGACTCGAAGTGGCTGAGCAGCAGTGGTTCGAAGGTGACGAAGTGGTGGTCGTGGTCTGTCGCTTCAAAACGCATTCCCGAAGAAATGGCTCTTACCAGGACCTGCCCATGGCGCAGGTGGTGACCGTTAAAAGCGGAAAGATTACAGACTTTCGGCCGTTTTATTGGAACGTGCCTACCTATATCCATGCTGCACAGGAAACCTAATGCCCAAAGCGTTGGCGTCAGCCGATTGCATACAGCCGCAAGGCATTGCCGTGAAATCAATGCCTGCTGCAATGGGCAGCGCAGTTTGTATCAGTCCTGATGAACGCCCGTTAGCGGAAGTTTAGAGGCCTGAGGCAGTCCGGGAGAGCGACACGGGCCGGGTTAGTCAATACTGTGCGACTTCTGCGGACCAATTGGAGAAACCGCGTCTGAAGGCGCTTGCCAAGCAGGCAGACATCATTTGTGCCGCGTGAGCGAGTACGGCCAGCTGTGCAGACGAGGTCGATAGAATAGTCCTATGAAAAAGCCAGTTACGATCATCGGTGCTGGACTAGGCGGTCTTACTCTGGCGCGCGTATTACACGTGCATGGCATCCCCGTGAGAATTTATGAGGCCGAGGCTTCAGTAGATGCTCGTGTACAGGGCGGCATGCTCGACCTTCATGAGGACACTGGTCAGGCAGCCCTTAAAGCTGCACATCTTTATGACCCCTTCCTGGAAATCATTCATGCCGGTGGGCAGGCCTCAAGGGTGATGAACAAAGAGGGTCAGGTACTGCTGGACGAACCGGACGACCCAGATAACGGTAGACCAGAGGTGCTACGAGGTGATCTGAGACACCTTCTGCTCGACTCTATTCCACCCGGCACCATTCGCTGGGGAGCCAAGGTTACGAAGATTTCGTCAAGCGACGAGGGGAAGCACACGATGACATTCGTCGACGGCTCCACAGCCGTAACCGACCTGCTCGTCGGAGCGGATGGCGCATGGTCAAAAGTTCGTCCGCTACTGTCCAAAGCAAACCCTGTCTACGTGGGCATCTCGTTTATTGAGACCTGGCTGAAGGACTGCGACACTAGCCATTCGGTGAGTGCAAGGGTGGTGGGTGACGGTTCTCTCTTCGCACTCGCGCCCGGACGGGCTCTGTTGGGACATCGCGAGCCGAATCAAGTTCTGCACACCTACGTTGCTTTGGCGAAGCCAGAGGATTGGCTTTCCAGCCTGGACTTTTCTGACCCGGCATCGGCTCTTGCAACCGCAGCAAAGGAGTTCGAAGGGTGGTCAGAGGAGTTGATCGGACTCATCACCGATTCCGACGTTGCTCCTGTACCGCGGTTGATCATGGCTCTCCCGATAGGCCACCGGTGGGATCGCGTACCAGGAGTGACTCTGCTCGGAGATGCGGCTCATCTGATGTCACCCTTCGCAGGAGAAGGGGCCAATCTCGCCATGTACGACGGCGCAAGGCTTGGAGAGGCGATTGTAGCCAGGCAGCAAGACGTTGAAAGTTCGTTTCAAGCTTACGAGACAGAGCTTTTTGCCCGTAGTGCCGAGGCCGCCGCAGAATCCCAAGCGAATCAGGGAAGACTTTTCGGCGAGAGCGCACCCCAAAGTCTTTTGGATTTCTTTGCTCAGCATGCGCCGGTTGAGAACTGGCCGACCAGAGACTAACTTCGACGCCCCGTCGTGCTGGCGGAACACCACCAGGAATCACTACCGATAAACGTTAGTGCCCTATCAGGGCTGCCCCGTGCGGAGAGCGGGGAGTTG
>CAXTZL010000198.1:0-5883 GCA_964248555.1 uncultured Bryocella sp. | reverse complement strand
CCATCGGGCGAGTTCGCCGAAGTCAAGGCGTGCGTTGAACCCGGAGGAGGCAGGGACTATCGGCAGCACTCGATGGTTCAGGTCAGCCACTCCCCAGCAATCCCAGCTCTCCGGCAACGACATGTAAGCCCGGCCTGAGCCCCAACTGAAAGGCAATCTCATGGCCCGTATCGCTGGCGTCGATCTGCCCGGAAACAAGCAGACCCGCATCGCCCTGACGTACATCTACGGCATCGGCAACCCACGTGCGCTATCCATCCTGACCAAGGCGGGCATTGACCCCTTCGTCAAGCTCGCCACCCTGGACGAGGATCAGTTAAATAAGATCCGTCAGGTGATCGAGCAGGAGGGTGGTATTGAAGGGGATCTCCGCAAGGAAATCTCGCTCAACATCAAGCGTTTGATGGAGATTCAGAGCTTCCGCGGCATTCGTCATCGCCGCAATCTTCCCGTGCGCGGACAGCGCACCCACACCAACGCCCGTACCCGTAAGGGCCCACGCAAGGGCACGGTTGCCGGCAAAAAGAAAGTGACCAAGTAACCCATGGCAAAGACACAGCAAAAGAGTGCCGGCGCCAAGGCTGGCAAAGGCAAAAAGTTCAAGAAGCGGGAACGCAAAAACGTTCCATTTGGTCTGGTTTTTATTCAGGCCACGTTCAACAACACCATTGTCACCATTACCGACCAGGGGGGCAACACGCTCAGCTGGAAAAGTTCCGGCTCGCTCGGCTTCCGCGGATCGCGTAAGGGAACTCCCTTTGCTGCGCAGCAGGCAGCCGTGAATGCCGCCAACGCTGCCCGCGACCATGGTCTGCGTTCGGTTGATGTACGCGTCTCGGGCCCAGGCTCCGGACGTGAAAGCGCTATCCGCGCTCTCGCTGCCGCTGGCGTCGAGGTGCGGTCCATCCGTGACGTGACGCCGATGCCGCACAACGGCTGCCGTCCGCCAAAGCGTCGTCGCGTTTGATCCTGGTGGGCCGGAAACTTCGTGTTCTGGCCCATCTCTCTCCACTTTGGATCGTGAAGAAGCACCGACTCGGTGTGTAAAGCGATCGTCTACCGCTAGCAGGTAAAAGGAAAAACAATGGCTCGTTATACCGGACCCGTCTGCCGCATGTGCCGCCGCGACGGCGTCAAGCTCTTCCTAAAGGGTTCCAAATGCTTTACTGACAAATGCCCCGTTGAAAAGCGCAACTTTCCCCCAGGTCAGCATGGACAGTCCAAAAAGGTGAAAAAGGTCGTCGGCTATGGTCTGCAGCTGCGTGAAAAGCAGAAGGCCAAGCGCATCTACTTCACCCTGGAAACGCAGTTTCGGGCCTACTATGAAGTTGCCGCGAACAAGACGGGTGTCACGGGCGACCTGCTTCTCCAGCAACTCGAAACGCGCCTGGACAATGTCTGCTACCGCCTCGGTTTTGCCCTTTCGCGCCGTCAGGCTCGGCAAATCGTTCGTCACGGCCACATCCAGGTGAACGGCCGCAAGGTAAATATCCCAAGCTACCAATGCAAAATCGGCGATGAGATCGCGATTCGCGAAGGCTCAAAGTCAATGACGCTGTTGGAAAACGCCAAGGATTTCATCTCCGGCCAGACGCGCGTGCGTTGGATCAATGCCAACCCCGAGCAGCTTTCCGGCAAAATTGTCGCTCTGCCGCAACGTGAGGACATTCAGCTGCCGGTGAACGAGCAGCAGATTGTCGAACTCTACTCGAAGTAAACGGGTTCCTCGGTTACCCGTGGAACCCAATGGGTAATCGAACCGTTTGGCGCTTCAGGTAATTGCTTCCGGGCAGCGACCTGAAGTGCCTTTCGCCCATGCCTCGTGCCGGGCGAGTTTGTACTATGAACTCCCAACCGCGTCACCGTTAGCCGCGCAAAGTGCCTCGTGCGGCAGCGAAGAAAGGACACCCCATGCTTTGGAGAGGTTTCCAAAAACCCAAGCGCCTTGCAGTCGAGCAGGATTCGCTCACCAATAACTTTGGCAAATTTTCCGCGCAGCCCTTTGAGCGCGGTTTCGGCACCACGATCGGCAATGCCCTGCGCCGCACACTGCTGAGTTCGATCGAGGGCGCCGCCGTAACGGCCGTCAAGATCGAAGGCGTACTGCACGAGTTTCAGTCCATCACGGGCGTTGTCGAGGATGCAACCGACATCATCCTCAACCTGAAGCAGATCCCCTTCAAGCTGCATGGGGATGGCCCCAAGGCTCTGTACCTGCACGTGGATCAGCCCGGCGAGGTCACCTCCGGCATGATCGAGGCTGACGGCGATGTCGAGATTCTCGATCCCGACGTTTATATCTGCACCGTCTCCGAGGGCGGCCGTATTGACATGGAAATGCGCCTGAAGCGTGGGCGTGGCTATGTCTCGGCCGACAAAAACTTCGATGGTGACCTCGGGCTTGGTTTCATTCCCGTCGATTCGGTACATTCGCCCGTACGCAAGGTCAATTTCCTCGTGGAAGCCGCTCGTCTCGGTCAGGTCACGGACTACGATAAGCTGACGCTGGAAATCTGGACCAACGGCACGGTTCTGCCCGCCGACGCACTCGGCCTTTCAGCCAAGTTGCTGAAAGATCACATGTCCATCTTCATCAACTTTGAAGAGGAAATGGAAGCAGGCAGCCATGGGGACCATGATGGCCCGGCCATCCGCAATGAAAACCTGAACCGTTCCGTTGAAGAGCTTGAGCTTTCAGTGCGCAGCTATAACTGCCTCAAGAACGCCAACATTGCAACCATCGGCGAACTCATCCAGAAAACCGAAGCCGAGATGCTCAAGACCAAAAACTTTGGTCGCAAGAGCCTGAACGAAATCAAGGAGATGCTCGCGCAAATGGGCCTTTCGCTCGGCATGCGCATTGATGAAAGCGGCAACCCGGTTCCGGGCCCGACCTCGATTCTGCCGGCGGCGACACTCTCGCAGAGCTACGGTAACTTCGATGATGACGACGAACTCGACGACGAAGATCTCGACATGGTTCCCGAAACAGAGAACTTCTAGCAAAGGTTCGCAATGCAGTAGGGGCGGACTTCGGTCCGCTCTTCCCCTCAATCCCATGCAGCGAGTTCTCGTTGCACGCGTAATCTGCACCCTGCAGTGCACCGGTCGACAGGCTGCGCCTGGACCGAAGGAGACGAAGTATGCGTCATCGTATTGGCGGATTCAAACTCGGTAGAAACACAAGTCATAGAAGGGCGCTGCTTCGGAACCTGGTCACCAGCGTGATCCTGAACGACCGTATTCACACCACGATCACCAAGGCCAAGGCTTGCCGGCCACTGGTAGAAAAGATGGTCACCCTCGGCAAGAACGGCAGCGTTCACGCACGCCGTCAGGCTCTGGCCTACATGATGACCCCGGAATCCGTGGATCGCCTTTTCGCAACCGTAGCGCCGCGTTACACACAACGCAATGGTGGCTACACCCGCATCATTCGCACGGGCGTGCGACAGGGTGACAGCGCGGAGACGGCCTTCATCGAGCTTCTGGATGCGGAGCAGGAACTGAGCGCGAAAGCGAACAAACGCGCCGAAGCTCGTCAACGTCGTCAGGAAGAGTTGCAGCGCCAAATGGAAGAGCAGAGTGCAGCCGAGGGTGGCGGAGATCCCAACGCGCAGCCCTAAAGCGTCGTGTACGAGTGAGCAGAAGGCGTGCCGGTCCGGTGCGCCTTCTGCTTTTCAGATTGCAATCGCCAGGCCTTTCCAGTGCAGTCCCGGCAAATTGCCTGCGCTACACTAGGCCCAGTGTTATGGCGATCGTAAGGTTACAAAACATTCGTAAGGTCTACGAAAGCAAGGTAGCGGTCGAGGGCCTGTCGCTTGTCATAGAGCCGGGGACGATGTTCGGCCTGCTTGGACCTAACGGTTCTGGCAAGACTAGTTCTATCCGCATGATGATTGGAATGACACTGCCGGATTCCGGGCAGGTGGAGCTTTTTGACAAACCATTTGATCGCTCCGCACTCAGCCGTGTCGGCTATTTGCCGGAAGAGCGCGGGCTTTACAAGAGAATGAAAGTCATTGAACAGCTGGTGTTTTTGGGCCAGCTACACGGACTCGATGAGGGCACAGCGCGTCGCCGTTCACTGGCCTGGTGTGAGCGGATGCAGATCTCCGAGGCGGTCGACAAGCGAACGGAAGAACTCTCCAAGGGCATGCAGCAGAAGATTCAGTTCATCGCCGCGCTTCTGCATGAACCCGATCTCATCATCATGGACGAGCCGTTCAGCGGCCTGGATCCGGTCAATGCCACATTGCTGCAAGACACCCTCCTCGACCTCCGGCGCGAGGGCAAAGCCATCCTGTTTTCAACGCACCGCATGGACCAGGTGGAAAAGATGTGTGATGCCATCGCCATTATCTATCGCGGCAAGCTGGTTCTTGAAGGCACCATGCGCGAGGTGAAGAGCCGCTATCCACGCAATCGCGTCCAGATGGTCTTCTCCGGCAGTGACCGTTTCCTGAGCCATCCTGCCGTGCTGGAGGCGAAGAATTATGCAGGAATCGCAGAGATCACGGTGCAGTCTCCAGAACAGGCGCAGGACCTTTTGAAGGACGCCTTGCGAACTGGAGCCGAGATCTCGCGCTTCGAGGTCGTGGAACCGACGCTGGAAGAGATTTTCATTGAGACAGTGAAGGGAACACCTGCCTTTGTCGAGGCCGGAGGTGTGGTCCATGCCTGATACCACGGTAGGTGGGGGTTTTCGGAACGTTCTCCTGGTGGCGCGCCGTGAGTACCTCGAGCGCGTACGCGCCAAAAGTTTTGTGGTGATGACCGTGCTGATTCCGCTCCTGATGGGCGCGGCTCTTGGGGCCATGTTCCTGATGAACCGAAACCTTGGCTCCGCGCAGCATCTCGCAGTCATCACCGACCAACCACGCTTTGCTGCGGATCTGCAAACGGAGCTGGCCGACAGTCATGGCTTGAGCAAACCCGTGGTGGACACCTACTCGTCGCACGATCCCGACGTTCGCGAACGGCTCGATACGGCGCTGAAAACGAAAGGCTCCAACCTCGACGGCTATCTAGTGGATGTTCCATCGAGTTCCGCTGGCGGCAGGCCGGACTTCCAGTGGGTGCCGCGGGTGGAGTCGGACGTGGTCACGCGGAGTCGCGTCGCAAATGCGGTGCGTGGGGCGCTGACGCGTGAAAAACTCATCGGTTCCGGCATGTCTGCCGCCGCAGTCGACGCCCTGCTGGCACCGATCTCCCTTTCCTCCCGCAATCACGGCGGGAGCCATGCCGGAGCCGCCGTGGCGAGTGCCTGGGGCATGTACTTCCTGATGTACTTCGTCATTCTTTTCTACGGGATGAATGTGGCGCGCTCCATCATCGAGGAAAAGACCTCGCGCGTCTTTGAGGTTCTTCTGGCCACCGTTCGCCCCGCAGAAATGCTCGCCGGCAAGGTCATCGGTGTAGGGTCCGTCGGGTTAACCCAGGTAGGCATCTGGATCGTCGTGGCCACCGTTGCGCTCAAGTCGCAGACCCTTGGCCAGGATCTTCACATCCTTCCTTCGCCCGGACAAACTGCCTTGTTCGTCGTCTTTTTCATCCTGGGCTACGTTCTTTACTCCTCCATCGCATCCGCACTTGGAGCGATGACCAACTCCGAGCAGGAGCTTCAGCAGATGCAGATCTTCCTTATGCTGCCGCTGATCTTCAGTTCACTCATCATCTTCAACGTGATCACCAACCCCGATGGCCCCATTGCCCGGGTTTTCTCCTTCGTGCCGTTCACAGCGCCGCTGATCATGTACACCCGGGTCATCGTGGGCACACCCGATGCTCTGGCTATAGGTCTGTCGCTGCTGGGTCTGCTGGTGACCATTGCCATCGTGCTTTGGCTGGCGAGCCGCATCTACCGGGTCGGCATTCTCATGT
>CAXTZL010000197.1:0-5954 GCA_964248555.1 uncultured Bryocella sp. | reverse complement strand
CGGGGCCGGCAAAGTGTTCATCGATACCGGAGCCATAGCCGAGGAACTCCGCAAAGACCTCCCCGAAGGCGCGCACAAGGTACTCGAACTTATTGGCGTGACCACCCTCGAAGATTCGCTCCGCTGCGCCCGCAAAGGTGGCCTCGTCTGCATGACCGGCCTCGTCGGCAACAAGTGGTCCCTTGACGACTTCGCCCCCATGGAAGCCATCCCATCCACCGTCGGCCTAACCGTCTACACCGGCGAATACACAAACTTCATGACCATGCCTTTCAACGACTTACTCCACCAGGTCGCCGCCGGCACCCTCCCGGTCCCCATCGGCAAGATCTTTGGTATCGACGACATCGTCGAGGCCCATCGCACCATGGAAGAAAACATGGCCGGCGGCAAAATCGTCGTCCTTACCTGATGTGAAAAAGGTAATTCTGCTGCAGCGGCCTCCTACAGCATCTTCTGCTTACCCAGGCCTGCAAGGTCCTTCTCCATACCTTTCGCGATCTCGACGTCGATGGAGCGGGACTCGCCATCACCGAGGTTCATAATCTGGGCTCGAACTTCGCCGTCGCTGACACCGAGCACCTGTAGAGCGGTCTCGATCTTGTCCGCCGCAAGCAGTGTGGTCGGCTGTTCGGGAACCACAATCTCCCAATGATACTCAGGCTTCTGGACATGGTGAGTAATCGTTACTGTTTCTCGCATCGTTCCAACTTTGACGCTGCTCTCGGCACCGCAGAGGGTACTGGCGGCGAAAAAAGCCAGCCCAAGGGGCTGGCTTTCTCGCTTCCGGAACCCGGCTTAGTACTCTTTACCCGCCACCGCCAGCTCCTGCACCTCTTCCACGGCCTTGGACTCAACCTGCGCTTTGTCCATGCCCAGCTTCTGATCCAACGCTTCCCTTAGCCGGCGGCCATACTCCATATCCGCCTGCGTCGCATAGCTCACAATCCGTTCCTGCACCGCCGGAATGGCACTCGCAAGCGCCCCACTCAAGTTGTTGATCAACTCCGCGCGGTACGTCTCATCGAACTCGTTCCGCCACACATCGCCGGCCTGTTTGAAGTTGTTCTCGCGGTCAATCTTTTGACGCACCAGACGTCCCTCGTACAGCGGCATGTACGGCGCAGGTGCCGGACTGGCCTCACGAATACCGTTCATCAGCGAAGGCTCATAATTCACATGCAGATCCTGCCCGGGGATCGAATCCACACTGTAAGCCATCTGTCCATCACGCTGATTCGTCGCAATCTTTGCCTTCGGCTGATTGATCGGCAGCTGCAGATAGTTCGTCCCCACTCGGTAACGCTGCGTATCGGAGTAGCTGAACGTACGGCCGACAAGCAGTTTGTCATCCGAGAAGTCCAAACCGTCAACCAAAACGCCTGTGCCAAACGCAACCTGCTCGGTCTCGGCAAAGTAGTTGTCCGGGTTCTTGTTCAACACGATTTTACCCACCGGCAGGAAGGGAAACTGCTCCTTCGGCCAAATCTTCGTCGCATCCAGGGGATCGAAATCCAGCTCCGCGTGCTCATCGTCACTCAGCAACTGGATAAACATTTCCCACTCGGGAAAGTCGCCGCGCTCGATGGCATCATACAAATCCTGCGTAGCATGATTGAAATTAGTTGACTGGATGTGATTTGCCTCGTCCTGAGTCAGGTTCTTGATGCCCTGCTTCGGCTCGAAGTGATACTTCACAAGGTGCGCTACACCCTCGGCGTTTACCCATTTATACGTATTCACGCCCGAACCCTGCATAAAGCGATACGCCGCCGGAATACCCCACGGCGAAAACAGGTACGTAAACATGTTCGTCGACTCCGGCGTGCACGCCAGAAAATCCTGAAAACGCGCGTCCGACTGCCGATTCGTCAAGGGATCCGGCTTGAACGCATGCACCATATCCGGAAATTTCGTCGCATCGCGAATGAAAAACACCTTAAGGTTGTTGCCGACCAGGTCCCAGTTGCCGTCCTCCGTATAAAACTTCACCGCAAAGCCACGCGGGTCACGTAAAGTCTCCGGGGAATGGTTCCCATGCACCACGGTAGAAAACCGTAGAAAAATAGGCGTCTGCTTGTCGGCCGTTTGGAAGAGCTTGGCGCGCGTGTACTTCGCAATCGGCTCATCGCCCACCTTACCGGTGGGTACAAAATAGCCATGCGCCGCCGCGCCCCGTGCATGCACCACACGCTCCGGGATGCGTTCACGATCAAAATGAGTAACTTTCTCAAGAAAATGGTAGTTCTCAAGAACCGCCGGGCCGCGTGCGCCCACTGTCCGCAAATTCTGGTTGTCATAGACAGGATGTCCCTGCCGCGTGGTCAGCGTCTGACCGTTCGCTTGGCCGGCTGACGAGCCATTACCATTTCCGTTCTTCGTTCCATTCTCACTCATTGCAAGGACCCCCGGGCGCCCGAACAGGCTGCAGCCGTCTTTATAAGATGCCAGTCGCGCAAAACCGTGCCAAGCCTAATCTTGCCACTTCTGCAAATTCTTCTCCTGGCTTTCCATTTCGGCAACATCTGTTCCACATCGGGACAGATCGCAGTCCCGTTTTGGACCAACCCAACCGGTGCGCTCGCCATCCTTCCTGCGCCGCCGCCGTCACGGCGTGAGAGGTTTCCCCTACACTGAAGAGGAAACGAGGCCGCCGGATGCCTCGCAACGTTTTGCCTCATCGGAAGGAAACACTGAACCCATGGCCGCACTGATGGACGCCATCAACCTCAAGCGCAAGATCTACTTCGAATACGAAGGCATTCCCTGGCGCTGCCTCGATAAAGACATCTCCACCCCCACCGCCCGCGGCGGCCAGACTCTCGTTCGCATAAAAATGCGCAATATGCTCAATGGCGCGGTGCTCGACAAAACTTTCAAGGCCGAAGATAAGTTCGCCGAGCCCGATCTCGAATCCGTCGACGCCTCATACCTCTACTCCGACGGCGACGGCTCCTACTTCCTCGATCAGACCAGCTTTGAAACCCTCCAACTGGACCCCGGCAAGGTGGCCGACGCCACCGACCTCATGCTCGAAGGGCTCATCGTCCAGATCCAAAAATTCAACGGAAATCCCATCGGCCTCGAACTTCCCATGCACGTCGAACTCGTCGTCACCTACACCGAGCCCGCCGTCCGCGGCGACACCTCCTCCGGTTCCGTCACCAAGGTCGCCGAAATGGAGACCGGCGCCACCATCCGCGTCCCCCTTTTCGTCAAGGAAGGCGAAAAGATCAAGATCGCCACAGAAGACCGCAGCTTCACCAGCCGCGTATAGCCCGCCGGTCGGAAGTCTACTTTCGTTTTGTCATCTCATAACGCAGTGAAGGGATCTGCTGTTCGCCCTCAATTACCCTGCACTTTCAGGTATTCCAGATCCCTTTGCCTTTTATGCCTCCGTCGTAGACACTCGCTGAAACGTCGCATCCTTGCTCTTCGTGAGCAAAAATCCAAGCGCCAGCAACGCCAGCAGTCCACCCGAGCCTCCCAGCGCCCGCGAAGCACCCACCGCCGGAATCAGCTTGCCCAACACCAGACTCCCCAGCGGAATCCCCGCCCGGAATGCCAGGCTATACACGCTCATCACCCGCCCACGCATGCTATCGGTCACAATCAGCTGCACCAGCGTCAGCATCAGTGAAGCTGACGCCATAATGGCCGCCCCACCCACAAAGATCAGCGCGCAGGAAAGCGGCAGGCTCCGCGAAACCGCGAAACCCGCCGTCACAACGCCCAGCACCACCAGCGTAAGCAGCGCAACGTGGCCCAGGCCCTTCACTCGCTCGGCAGCCGCGACCGCCAATCCACCGGCCACCGAACCCATACCTGAACAAACCAGCAGCAGCTCATAGGTGGACGGCCCGCCATGGAATACCCTCTGCACAAACACCGGCAGGAACCCTGTCAGCGAAAACCCCAGCAGCGTCGTTCCGAAAGCCAGAAACACCAGCGGCGCCAGACCCTCACGCTCCCGGATAAACCGGAATCCCTCACCCATACTCTCCAGCACCGATCCCTGACCCTTAGCCGCAACAAACTTCACCCGAATCAGGTACAGAGAAAGGATCACCGCCATATACGACAAGCCGTTCAGTGAAAAACACCACGTCGCCCCTAAAACCGTGTACGCCAGTCCCCCCAGCGCCGGTCCCAGCACCCGCGCCAGGTTGAACTGAATCGAATTCATTGCAACCGCGTTTGAAAGATCTTCGTTGTCCACCAGGGTAGGCAGCAGCGCCGAATACGCAGGCCCGCCAAATGACTGGCCCACCCCCACGCAAAACGAAAGCGCAAAAATTTCCCAGATCCTCACATGGTGCGTAAAGAAAAGTGCCGCCAAGAGGAACGCGCAGGTCATCTGGATGTACTGCGAGGCCAGCAACATCTTGCGCCGGTCCAACCGGTCCGCAAACACCCCGCCGAACAGTGAAAACAGCATGATCGGCAGCTGCCCCAGGAACAGGTCCAGTCCCAGGTAAAACGGCCGCTTGGTCAGGTCGTAGACCAGCCAGCTCTGCGCAAACTGCTGAACATAGGTGCCCGTCGTGGAAACGCAGGCCCCGATCCACATGATCCGAAAATCCCGGTGCCGAAAAGCCCGAAAGGTACGCCGCAAGAACGACGGATTCGCTGCTGCCACCGGGGCCTCTTCCTTCACGGCTACATCCACTCCCACCCCCGGCACGGCACTTGCACCCGCAACAACCCCCATTATCGTTCCTGTAGCTGCAGAAGTTTTTACTCGTTCAGCAACTTCAGCACCATGGCCTCCCACTCCGCCATCAACGAGCCCTCCGCCACCGGCTGCCCCGCCCACCGATACCAGTAGCCCGCATTCGCTGCATCGCCCTCCTTCCGATGAAGATACGCATGCACCCACGCACCCTCGCGACCCTCGATCGCCTGCGCCACCTCATGCGCCCGGTCCCAATCGCCCCGGCGATCAAACCACAACGCCAACAGCGCTCCGTGTAGTTCGTCTCTTCCAGCTTCATTAAACTCTTCCAAAGTCATAGCTCTCCAATCAAATTCACACGTGGAACGTTGGTGATTGATGCCTCTCCGAGGCTCAACCCTGCGCCACGGGTGCGTGTCCGAGCCGCCAGCGCCGCAACGGCTCCCCCACGCCTCGCATCAGCCCGATCGCCAGCATCATAAAGCCCGCGGTCTTCAGGTGGTGCTGCGATCCCAACGCCACCACCAGCGCCGAAGCCACCGCCGCCGGCTGCGTCGCCTTTGCCAGCAGGGAAAACATCACCGTCAGCAGCGCCGCCGCGGTGGCCACCAGCACACGCATCAGTGTCACCTCGCCGCCCGGCGACACCTTCGTCCCCCACTGCCCCAACATCCAAAGCGCCAGCAACCCACTCGCAATCCCACACCCATGCCCCACCAGCACGTTGTACCCCCGGGCACTCGGCCGGTCCGGCGTCTCCACCAGCTCATACGCCGTCGGCCCCAGGCTCGCAAACAGCATCGGCGACCGGCTCACCCACGCCACAACTCCCGCCGTCAGAATCAGCAACGCCTCGCAACCCGGCGCGATCAACCACTCCCACCGCCTCGCCCAACCGTCAGCCATTCCCATTCGACGCCCGCCACCCCTCTAGTCGCCACGCGGACTAAAATCAACCTCGACATGAGCTCCACACCCAACACCCCGCCGACCCCGGAATCCGCAGCCAATACCACTCCCGACGCCCCGCTCCGCACCATTGCTGAGCTCCCCCAACACATCGGCGAAACCGTTACCCTGCGCGGCTGGCTCTACAATCTCCGCTCCTCCGGCAAACTCCTCTTCCCCACCTTCCGCGACGGCTCCGGCACCGTCCAGGGCATCGTCCCCAAGGCCCAGGTCTCCGACGAAACCTTCACCACTCTCAAAGGCCTCTCGCTCGAGAGCTCCCTCGTCGTCACCGGCTCCGTCCGCGCCGACACCCGCGCCCCCTCCGGCG
>CAXTZL010000196.1:0-5956 GCA_964248555.1 uncultured Bryocella sp. | reverse complement strand
GCATGGCGACTGAGCTGGTGGATCGCGCGCGGGCCGCCGTGCAGGACCGGGCCGAGCTGCCCGGAATGAGCCTGATGGAGCACCTGGAGGAGTTGCGCTCCCGGCTGCTGTGGTGTGTTGGATTTTTGGCGATCGGGTTTGCGGTGGCCTATGCCTTCCATACCCGCATCATCGCGGCGCTGCAAAAGCCGCTGACGGATGTGGGGCAGAAGATGACCATGACGCACCCGACGGACTCGATCAATATTCTGATCAAGTCCTCCGCGTATTGCGGTGCGATCCTGGCGGCTCCGTTCATTCTGTACCAGATCTGGCTTTTCATCTCGCCCGGCATGTATGCGAATGAGAAGAAGTACGTGTGGCCGTTCATGGGTGCGACGATTGGCCTCTTTTTTGCGGGTGCGTGGTTCGGGTATCGCTGGGTGCTGCCAGGCGCCATGAAGGTTTTGCTGCTGGATTTCGGCAAGGACTACAACCACATGATCACGATCGACGAGTACACCGGCTTTTTCCTGGCCGTGATTCTCGGTCTTGGGATTACCTTTGAGCTGCCCATTTTTATCTTTTTCCTGGCGCTGTTTGGGGTGGTGGATGCGAAATTCCTCTTGCGGAATTTTCGCTATGCCGTGCTGGCCATTTTCATTGTGGCGGCGGTGATTTGTCCTACGCCTGATCCGATTGGCATGTGTCTTTTCGCCACGCCGATGCTGGCGCTGTATTTTCTGGGCGTGGCAGTCGCCTTCTTTGTGCACCCGACGCGGCGCAACCGGAAGCTGAAGGAGGCTGCTTGAGGGCTTGGCGCTATACCGGCGCACGCGGAAAGCGGTGTTTCCGGGCAGGCAGGGTTGCGGCTGAGGCGGGAGATGCTGGCGGCGGCTCCCAAACCATTCAATGGATCGCCCGGGCATGCGGCTGCCGAGAACTTTTTCAAGGCGCCAACCGCGGGCTATTCGGCGTGGCTGGTAGTTTTCTATGGGAAAGGGTCGGGCAGCAGCGACTGGAACGATGCGGACCCGCTTTACGGCAGCCGGCACCTGACGGGGCAGGGGTCCGACGACGGCACCCTGCCCCGCACCAGGGCACTTGTCCTGAAGGACATGATTGGCTGGAAACAGATGTACCCGACGAGCGGGACCCGATGAGCCAGGGTCAAACGAGCCGGACCTACATCAGCCGGGGCCGCCCGGCTTCGTGAACGGCTGGCTTCACTCTCCCTGGGTCGCGTTCCATGTGTTGCTGGCCGCGCTGCTCGGCATCGAGTGGGGGATGCGGCGCGCGGTGGAGACACCCAAGCGCCGGGCAGTCTATGCGACCGTGTTGTGGGTGGGTGCTTCGCTTGGGCTGTTTGGCTGGATCTGGCGTGAACAGCAGAGTGGGCCGGCGCTGCAGTACATCGCCGGGTATGCGATGGAAGAGGCTTTATCTGTTGATAACCTGTTTGTGTTTCTGCTGCTGTTCCGGCTTTTCCAAGTGCCGGAGAACCGGCAGGGCAAGGTGTTGTTCTGGGGTGTGGGCGGGGCGATTTTCTTGCGGGGGCTGTTTATTGCCGGCGGACTGACGTTGCTCGAGCACTTTGCCTGGATCGATTATGTGTTTGGGGCGCTGCTGCTGGTGGCAGCGTTGCGCCTGCTGAAGCCGGAGGGGGAAGCAACGGAAGGGACGCCACGCTGGATCGAGTGGCTGACACGCATCTCGCCGGTGAGCCCGAGCCTGGACAGTTTCGTGGCGCGCGAGGGGGGGCGGCTGCTGCCGACGGTGCTGCTGCTGGCGCTGGTGGCGGTGGAGTTGACGGATGTGGTGTTTGCGCTGGATTCCATTCCCGCGGTGCTGAGTATCACGCGTACGCCGTTTCTGGCGTACAGCTCCAACATCATGGCCGTGATGGGTCTGCGCTCGCTTTATATTCTGCTGGCCGCGATGTTGAGCCGGTTGCGCTTTCTGCCCTTCGGCCTGGCCGGTGTGCTGGGGTTTGCGGCGTTCAAGATGCTGGCGACGCATTGGGTTGCCGTCGGTCCGCTCGTGTCGCTGGCCGTGATTGCGGGGATGCTGGGGGCGACGATTGGGGCTTCCCTGCTTTGGGCACGCGTGGGAAAGGATCCGCTGCGGGCCAGACCTTAGAAGTGCTGCAATCACGTATTCTGAAGGGATGGCGCTCCAGGGAACGCAGACCGCTGAGGTGACCGTCGCCGTGCGGACGACGTCGGCACAGTATGACGTGGTGATCGGCTCCGGGCTGCTGGGGGATGTGGGCAGGCGGCTTGATTCCCTGCTCGGGGGCAAGGTGGCGCGAGGCGAGACGAAGTTGTTTGTGGTTACTTCGCCGGAGATCGAAGCACTTTGGGGCGAGGCTCTGCGTGCCGGGCTGCCGCAAGAGCCGCCGGTACTGCTGGTTTCAGCAGGCGAGGCCTACAAGCGCATGGCGACGATCGAACGGCTGGCGGAAGAGCTTGCAAAGCTGGGCGCGGACCGTGATGCCGTGCTGCTGGCGCTGGGCGGTGGCGTGATCGGGGACTTAACCGGATTTTTGGCGGCGATTTACATGCGCGGCATCGGGTATGTGCAGCTCCCTACGACGCTCCTGGCGCAGGTGGATAGTTCCGTGGGGGGCAAAACCGGGGCGAATTTGGCAGCGGGGAAAAATCTGATTGGGGCTTTTCATCATCCGCTGGCGGTGTACGCCGATGTCGACACGCTGGCCACCCTGCCAGCCGCGGAGCTGCGGGCGGGGCTGCAGGAGGCTGTAAAGGCGGGCATCCTCCGCGACCCGGAGCTATTTAACCTGCTGGATCGGGAGCGCGTGCGCATTCTGGGCGGCGACGCCGGGGCGCTGGCGGAGGTGGTGGCGCGCAGCGTGCGAGTGAAGGCGGAGGTGGTAGGGCTGGATGAGCGCGAGGGTGGAGTGCGGATGATCCTGAACCTGGGCCATACGCTGGGCCATGCGATCGAGGCGGCCACGGCTTACACGCAGCTGCTGCACGGCGAGGCGGTCGCATGGGGTACGTTGGCGGCTATCGAGATTGCTACCCGGCGGGGGGGGCTCGGTGCGCTTGCGGCGGAGCGCATGGGGGAGGTCATTCGGGTGTATGGTCCGCTCCACGGATTTTTGCTGGACCCGGCGCAGCTGGTTGCGCTGACGGCACGGGACAAGAAGAATCGTGGTGGCACACGAAACTTCGTTCTGCCGCTCGGTATAGGCGAGGCCACGGTGGTGCGCGATGTGACGGAGACGGAACTGCTGGGCGCGGCGGAGATGGTGTGTTCCCTGGCGGAGTCGGCGATGGCGGAGTCGAAAATGGGAAAGATGGCGCAGGCGTGATGGCGGAGACCCAGAAAGAGCATGGCCGGGAAGCGCCTCCGGGGATCAACCCGGGGGCTCGTCCCTCTGCCGAGACGACGGAGGCGGAGGCGGCGGATCATGTGCGATCGCTGTTCAATTCGATCGCTCCATCCTATGACCGGCTGAATCACCTGTTGAGTTTTGGTCTAGACCGGCACTGGTGGCGTAAAGCCTCGAAGCGGTTTGATGGCGTGCTGCGCCGGCCCGAGGCGCGGGTGCTGGACATTTGCTGCGGAACCGGTGACATGACGGCGGCGCTGCTGGCGCGCCGGCCAGAGGGTGGTGAGCCGGTTACAGGGCTGGATTTTTCGCCCGAAATGCTGGATCGGGCTCGACAGAAATATGCTGATACGCGGGTGGAATGGGTGGAGGGCGACGCCATGCACCTGCCCTTCGCGGATGGGAGTCTGGACCTGGTGACGGCGGCGTTCGGCTTTCGCAATCTTCCCAATTATGCCGGCGGTCTGCGCGAGATTGCGCGGGTGCTGCGGCCGGGGGGCGAGATCGGCATCCTGGAGTGCAATCAGCCTGAAGGGCTGAATGGAGCGCTTTATAATCTGTATTTCCATCGCATTTTGCCGGTTGTCGGCGGTGCTCTTTCGGGGGACCGCGCGGCTTACGGGTACCTGCCGGCGTCGGTGAAGCGGTTTCCGCGGCCGCCGCAGATGCTGCGCATGCTGTCCGAAGCGGGTTTTGGGCGAGCCGCATGGGACGGCTATCTGCTGCACGCGGCCGGGTTGTACCACGCGGTCAAGCTGTAAAGAGCAAGGGCAAACCGGCACGCACCGCCGTGTATTCTCAAGGTTCGCATGAGCGCCACTGAGTCGATTCCGGAGCATGTGCAGCGTAGCGCGGCCAAGAGTGCGGCTGCCCTTCATTCGGTGCTGGCTGCCTTCGCGGTGACATTGCTGAAGGTGATTACGGGGGTGTTGACGGGCTCTCTGGGCATGCTCAGCGAGGCGGCTCACTCCGGTATTGACTTAATTGCGGCGGCGATTACGTTATTTACCGTGCGGGTTTCCGATCAGCCGGCCGATGCGGAGCACAACTACGGGCATGGGAAGCTCGAAAATATTTCCGCCGGCATTGAAATTCTGCTGATGACCGGCTCCGCGCTGTGGGTGGGGTGGGAGGCGACCCTGCGCATCGTGCACCGGCGTCATCTCGCGCTGGATTTTTCGGTCTGGCCTTTTCTGGTGCTGCTGCTCTCGATCGCGGTGGACTGGACGCGGTCGCGCAGTCTGCGGCGGGTCGCCCGAGAGCAGCGCAGCGAGGCGCTGGGCGCCGACGCGGCCCATTTCGGTACGGATATCTGGTCCTCCGCAGCCGTGCTGCTGGGACTGCTGGCGAGCTATGCCGGCGAGCGGTTTGGGCTTCCGTCGCTCGAGCTGGCTGACCCTGTGGCGGCGCTGCTGGTGGCCGGCGTGATCGGGTATGTGACGGTGGGACTGGCGCGGCGGACGCTGGATTCCCTGCTGGATGCGACGCCGCCGGAGGTGCGGGAACAGTTGGGAAGCTCAGTGATCCCGGAGATCGAATCGATTCCGGATGTGGTGCAGGTGAAGCGGGTACGGGTGCGACGTTCGGGGTCGGATTATTTTGTGGAACTGAATTTGGAGTTGCCGCGCAATCTCACATTTCAGCGCTCCGAGCAGGTGACTTTTGCGGCAACAGAAGCCGTAACCCGGTATATTCCCGGAGCGGATGTGATCGTGCATACGGTGCCGGTCGCGAGTCTTGGCGAGAGTGTCTTTGAGCGGATCCGGGCGGTCGCGGCGCAGGCCAACCTGGCGTTGCATGATGTAAGCGTCCAGGACCGCGACGGCCGCCTGGCAGTGGAACAACACCTGGAGGTGCCGGAGACGATGCTGCTGCGGGATGCGCATGAGTTGGTGACGCACCTGGAGAGCTCCATCCGCCAGGAGGTTCCGGGTATTGCCACCCTGTTGACACATATCGAGAGCGAACCGGTGACCATTGCCTCGACCGAGGCTTTCAACGCGAGTGCGAATCTGGAATCGCAGTTGCGCGAAACCGCCGACAGCTTTCCCGACATCCTGGACGTGCACGAGATTACCCTGACGCGGGGCCACGGCGGGGCGGCGCTGACGGTCCAGGTAAATTGCCATTGCACCCTGCCAGACGACCTGCCGATGTCGCGGGTGCACGAGGTGATTACGGATCTGGAGAGTGAGTTCCGGCTGCAGCATCCGCACGTTTCCCGGGTGCTGATTCATCCCGAACCGGCCACGGACAACCGGCGCTAGCGATGTATTCTGACTCCACGTCATGTTTCGTTCTCTGAAAGCTATTCTGGGCATTCTGGCCCTGCTGCTGGTGATGGTGTTGGCCGCGGGCATCACGCTGCGGCTAGCGCTGCATGCGGGCGAGGTCCGGATTCCGGAGTTGGCGGGCCTGACGGTGGCCGAGGCCTCGGATGCGGCGCTGCGCGGCAGCCTGGACCTGAATATCGAAAACAAGCTGTATTCCACCACTGTCCCGGCGGGAAGAATCCTGTCCCAGGCGCCGGCGGCGGGCTCGCGGGTACGCGAGGGCTGGCAGGTGCGCGTGGTGGAAAGCCTGGGTCCGCAGCAGGTTCCGATTCCCAACGTGGTGGGT
>CAXTZL010000195.1:0-5970 GCA_964248555.1 uncultured Bryocella sp. | reverse complement strand
CTTCGAGGAACCAGGAGTTGCTGTCGTGTTTTGAGACGTATTTGGCGTTTCTGGGCGTGGTGAGGCCGATGGCGTCGTAGATATAGCGATCGGAGGACCAGCCGAGGAGGCCGATTTCCACGGCGCCTACCGTGGCGTTTTTGGGCGTGTTGTTCTGGAACCAGCGGCCGGCTTGGACGTAGTCGTAGTAGTAGGGCTTGGGTTTGTAGGCCTTGAGCAGGCGGCCTGTTTGCTCGACGTTGACCAGCAAGAACAGGCTGGCGGCGACGAGCCCCCAGCGGGTGCGTGGGACGGCGCTGGCCACGAACATGAGCGCGAAAAGGACGAGCGGGCCGATGTACCAGAAGTAATCTCCTGGCATGTTCATCACGGCGTAGACGAGGAAGAGCACGATGCAGAAGGGGAGGGCGACTTCGCCGACCTTCCCCATGCGCCGGGCGAGGACACCAGCCAACGCCATGCCGATCAGGACCGGCGCGACGTAGATGACCCCATCAAAGAGACGGTGCAGCCAGCCGACGGTGCCCATGCCGAGGAAAGCTGTGGGCCAGCGGCCCCAGTAGCCGGAAAAGCCCTGGCCCAGCTTGGCGACGGCAGAGGAGGGGAGGTAGACCCCGTAGTACTCGCGATTTAGCAGAAGGTAGCCGACCACGAGAAGGAGTGCGGGAAGGAAGTACACGGCGCGCGGGAGTCGCCGCTGGCGATAGAGCTGAATGGCGAGGATGGCGACGAGGATAGCGCCTTCAAAGCGCGTCAGGGCCAGGAGCACGGAGACTACGGGCAGCCAACGGTACTGCCCCTTGCTGTAGAGGGTGATTTCGAGCAGGATGACGGCGGCGAAGACGGTGGTTTCCATGCCGGTGAGGGCATAAAAGAAGGCCGAACTGGCGACCAGCAGCCCGGCCAGGGGTACGAGGAATTCGGCGAGAAGTGCCGCGGCGACCATGCCGAGGGCCGAAAGCACCTCAGAGGCCAGCAGGACCCGGCCGTGAGCCAGCCACGATGCCAGGAGCAGGAGGTAGCAGAAAACCGGCGAACTGAGTGCGTTGACGTGCTCGCCGAGGTTGTAGACCAGGCCGTGGCCTGCCAGCGCGTTGGCGATGTAGCGGTCGTAAATGTAGGAGTCGTCGATCTGCGAAGCCCCCGCGCAGAGGGTCAGGTAGCCGACGAAGACGCAGATCAGTGCTGCCCGCAGCGGAAAGGCACCTATTGTGAACCCTCGCTCCCCCTTTTGCCAGCGCCGCAGAAGGTAGGGCACTACGAAGGCGCAGAGCAGGACACACAAGGCAAAGATGAGCTTTCGGGCGGCCAACGGAACTCCTGGAAACGACTCTATTGTGCGCAGGATACCGCAGCGAGCGCGGTTTGCCTGCGTTACGACGGTGTAGCCGCCTGGGTTGTTGCTGCGTGGATTACCTCGCTTTGTTGCTATAGAGCCGCCGAGAGTTGCAGGACGGCAACGCCGCAAGCTGCCAGTCGATGCCCGCAACCTGCGCTCCGTTGTAACGACGGTCCACACCTGAGCGTGAAAGCAGGGAGCCTCTGTCAATGCAACGAAAGCGTCGTAGCCACCCTGCCGATGCCAGGGCAGGATGGAGGGATGAGCTTGAAGATCTGTGACCAGAAGGTTGCAACCGGTCCCGGCAGCGCCTGAGGGGCTTTCGCCATCTGACACGGAGACGATGCGGATGAGCAAAGAGCAGCAAGGCAAAAACGGAGGGCAGCAGGGCAGAGGCAAAGGCCAGCAAGGCAATGTGGCGAGCAGGGTATGGACGTTTTTGCTTTTCCTGTGGGTGGTACCCATGGCGCGGGCAGAGTTCCCGGCTGCGGTCCAGGGAGCGGTGGCGGCGCGCGGAGGTTCCGGGGCCACTTCCCACAGACCCGATGCAAAAGCCGTTGTAACTGAAGGTGAAGCGGCACCCCCTGGAAGTGCGCCGGCCGGCGGAGAGTCCGGCACCGCCAAGGATTTGGGGACGGATCCGGCCTCCGGAGGGGCGGCTGAAAAGACCGGTACTGCGCCGGCCGGTGGTGCTGCCCCGGCTGCGGTTACGGCGGGCACGGCGCAGGTGAAGGCGGCCGCCCTTAGCGGGACGAAGGCGCAGCAGAGTGCGGCTCTTCTGCAGGCGGAGATCGCGAAGCTGCCTGCGCTGACGGGTACCAATATCGATGTAGCCAAGCGCAGTGGCCAGATTCTGCAGCACCTGAACAGCATTCTGCGGTTTTACCGGACCGCCGTGGCTCCCGTGCAGAAGGTAGGTGAGCCGAGTGATGTGCTTTATGCCGAGCAGAGTTCGACCCAGGCGTTGGCGATTGCGCAGGTGGCGTTCCAGGCGGCACAGGATGAAGCTGCCCTGCTGAGCAAGATACCCGGGGGCAAGAACGTGGCGCCTGCCCCGGTGAAGGCCGCTGCTACGCCGGCGGAGGCGGGCAGTGAAAGCCAGCGGTTTGCGGGTTTTGAGGCACAATCCCTGGCCCGGCTAGCCACTTTGCAGGCGCAGCAGGCGGAGCTGCTGCAGGGGATTGCGAGGGCGAAGCGGGGGCAGGCGGCCGCGCTGCAGCAGCAGGAACAGCAGATCGAGGGTGGTATTGAGCTGCAAAAGGCGATTCTTGCGGCCCTGGGCCGTGTAGCCAGCTTTTCCGACGCGCAGACGAGTACGGGGCTGGCGGGGGACATTGATCGGCTGCAGCGCTCGGCGCCGGAGCTTTTGACGACGGGCACAAAGCCGCCCGCGCCTCCCCTACTGGCGAGCCTGGCCGCAGTCAGCGATGCGGGGGTAACGACGCAGGCGAGCACTCTTTTTGAGCTGCTTTCCACGCTGCGCGTGATCGATGCCCAGACTAAGGCGATCGATACGCTGCACAGCCAGGCCACGGAGGAACGGACGCCTTTTTTGAAGGTGCTGCGGGCTACGGTGCAGCAGGGGCAGGCGTTGAGTGAGAAGAGCGTGGACCTGCAGGCTACACCGACGACGGATGCCCAGGACCTGGCTTCAACGCGTAAGGAATTTGATGAGTTGACGAACACGTTTCAGGTGCTCGCGAGTGCGACCCTGCCGCTAAGTCAGGAGCTGGTGCTGCTGGAGAATGCGCGCGGCACCTTGACCACATGGCGTGCCGCCGTGAATGAGGAGCAGAAGTCGATCTTTCGGGCGCTGCTGGTGCGGGTGGTGGTGATTGCGGTGTTGCTGGGCCTTTTGGCGCTGGCGAGCCAGCTTTGGTCGCGGGCCACGGTGAAGTATGTGAGCGATCTGCGGCGGCGCCGGCAGCTGCTGTTTGTGCGGCGCGCCGTGGTCGGATTTCTGACGGGGCTCGTGCTTTTGTTCGGGTTCGTGACGCAGTTCAGCTCGTTGGCGACGTTTGCGGGCTTTATCTCGGCCGGGATTGCGGTGGGTTTGCAGTCCATTTTGCTGTCGGTGGCGGCCTATTTCTTTATTGTGGGCCGCTATGGCGTGCGTGTGGGGGACCGGATCACGGTGGCCGGGGTGACGGGCGATGTGATTGAGGTTGGGTTGGTGCGGTTTTACATGATGGAGCTGGTGGGTACGGGGACGGAGCTGCACTCTACCGGCCGAGTGGCGGTGTTTGCGAATAGCATTCTGTTTCAGACGGGAACACCGATTTATAAGCAGATGCCCGGAACGGAGTATGCCTGGCATGAGTTGACGGCCAAGCTGACGGGGACGGCCGATGTACCGGCGGTAAGCAAAGAACTGCTCGGGACCATTGATACCGTGTATGCCGGCTACAAGGAGCGCATTGAGGCGCAACACCGCGAGGTGGAGGGATGGGTCGGTACGGCCCTGCCGTCACCGGCGGTGGAGTCGCGGCTGCAGCTGGTGGACGGCGGCCTGCAGTTTGCGGTGCTGTTTCCGGTGGAGATCGGCAGTGCGGCCACCACGGACCAGAGCATTGCGGAGGCTCTGGTGAAGGCGATGCAGACGGATGGGCCGCTGAAGGCTGGGTTGCCGGATCTGCCGGTGATCAAGGCCGCAGTGAAGGCCTAGTTGAAGTTCTTTGACTGGAAGCAGCAAGGTCTAGCGACCGCAGTGGAACGGATGCGGTACGGAAGCGCAACCGCAACACGGAAGCGCAACAAAGGACTGAGGAATGGTTTCGAGGGAAGGGAGAGAGGCCGTCGTAGACACTTCAAGGAGTCTTATATTTCGGCCCCTCTCGCCTTCATCTGCAGTAGACGCTATTTGATGGTTGCGTCGTACATGGCCGGTGCAATAATTTTGGCATGAAGCAAAAAAAATCCGAGTCGGGTCTCGCTGAGGCGACACGGCGGCGTTTTCTGGCCTTGCTGGGCTCCGCGGGCATGTTGCCGGCCCTGGTTCCGGGTGCGGGTGCGGCACTTTTTCCAGGCGCTTTGCTGGCGGTTGCGACTGGGGATGCGGAAGCGCAGGGACGGACCCAGGGGGATGGATCGGCTGCCGGTGGTGATCTGCCGAAGATTACCGAGGAGATGATCGAGGCGGCGGCGGCCATTGCTGGGTTGCGTTTTACGCCCGAGCAGCGGCAGGTGATGCTGGATGGGCTAAACAACCAGCGGGAAGACCTGGCGGAGGTGCGCAAGCTGGATCTGCCCAATAGCGTGTCGCCATCGCTGATGCAGGATCCGGTGCTGCCGGGGACGGTGGTGAATACGGTACGGCAGCCGGCGAAGATGGGCCCGGCGCCTTCGGTTGCGGAGGTGTCCGCGAGCCATGAAGAGCAGGTGGCCTTTGCGACGGTACGACAGTTGGGCGTGCTGTTGCGGGCGAAGAAGACGACGTCCGTGGAGCTGACGAAGCTGTACCTGGGGCGGTTGAAGCGATATAACCCAACCCTGCATTTCGTTATTACGCTGACGGAGGAGCGGGCGCTGGGGCAGGCCGCAGCGGCGGATCGGGAGATGGCGGCAGGCAAGGTGCGGGGGCCATTACACGGAATTCCGTGGGGAGCTAAGGACCTGCTGGCGGTGAAGGGGTACCCGACGACGTGGGGCGCTGGACCTTATATGGATCAGCACTTCGACTACGACGCGGAGGTGGTGAAGCGACTGGATGCTGCCGGGGCGGTGGTGGTGGCAAAGCTGACGCTGGGTGCGCTGGCGCAGGGCGATTTGTGGGGGCCGGCGCCGGGGGTGCGGACGCGGAATCCGTGGAACCCGAAGCAGGGTTCGAGTGGGTCCTCGGCGGGCGTGGCGAGCGCGGTGGCGGCCGGTTGCGTGGGGTTCGGGATTGGGACGGAGACCTTGGGGTCAATTTCTTCGCCGAGCACGCGGTGCGGGTGTACGGGGCTGCGGCCGTCGTTTGGCTTGGTTCCGCGGACGGGGGCGATGGCGCTGAGCTGGTCCATGGACAAGATTGGGCCGATTGCGCGGTCGGTGGAGGATGCGGCGCTGGTGCTGGAGGCCATTTACGGACCGGATGGGCAGGACCCGAGTGTGCAACCGGCGGCGTTCAACCCGGATTCACGGTGGATGTACGGAAGCTGCGAGTCGGCTACCTGAAGAGTGCTTTTGATACGCCCACCTTGCAGCCGGCAAAGCCGCCGAGTGAGACGCTGGTGGGCAAGGAGCTGGAGGAGTACACCCGGCGACAGGCGGGGCGCAAGGCGCAGTTCGAGCGGCAGCTTTATGACGCTCCGTTTGCCACGAAGGCGCTGGAGGTGCTGCGTGGGATGGGGGTGAATCTGCAACCGGTGGAGCTGCCGAAGTTCGATTACGGGGCGCTGGTGCCGATGCTGGAGGCCGAAGGGGCGGCGGCGTTCGATGAGCTGACGCGGTCGGGGCGGGATGCGCTGCTGGCCGGACAGATGCCGTTCGACTGGCCAAACAGCTTCCGCGTGGCGCGGCTGTACCCGGCGGTGGACTACATTAACGCGTCGCGGGCGCGGCGGCTGGCGATGGAGCAGTTGCATGTGTTTTTTTCGCCGTTTGACGTGGTTGTGACGCCGAGTTCGGGGCCACAGCTGACGGCGACTAAC
>CAXTZL010000194.1:0-6008 GCA_964248555.1 uncultured Bryocella sp. | reverse complement strand
GACCCCACTGGCCGCGAACTCGCCCTCCGCCGCGTCCTCCTGCTTCTTCTCGATATCTGCCTCGGCGTCGCCACATCGGCAACGGTGGCTCTCGGAGAAGATCGCGTCTGATGGCAATATCCGTTCCCCGGGACCCTTCACTCCTTGCGAAATGACGCAAAAAGCTCGCGTAAACTGGGGGGGTGCTGCTCTTCAGTCAGCTTTGCAACCACCCCGTAAGACGTGCCGTTGCCCTGATTGCCCTCTTCGCCTGGGGTCCTGAGTCTCTGGCCGCGCAGAGCCCGGCGCCGGACCTGCTCTTCGTTCATGGCGATATCCTTACCGGCGCACATCTTCGCGCAAACGATACCGGCCCTGTCCCGGCCCGCGTCACCGCCCTCGCCATCACGAAGGGCTACGTCGTTGCAATCGGCACCAATGCCAAAATCCTGGCCCTGAAAGGTCCTCACACGGCCGTCGTCAATCTCCACGGCGCCTTTGCCATGCCCGGCTTCAACGACGCGCACACCCACATGGCCATGGCCGGCCAGCAGCGGCTCGCCGTCAATCTCATCGGTACCCGATCGCTGGCCGAGATGCAGTCCCGCATCCGCACCTACACCACCCATGCGGCGCCCGGGCAGTGGATTCTTGGCGGCGGGTGGGACCACACCCTGTGGCCCTCCCGCACACTTCCTACCCGCGAGGACCTGGACGCCGTGACCGCCGGCCACCCCGCCTTGCTCATTCGCGTGGATGGCCACATTGCCGTTGCCAACACCGAGGCTCTGCGCGCGGCCGGCCTCAACGCCGGCACCCCCGACCCCGCGGGCGGCAAATTCGATCATGATTCCGCAGGCGCACTCACCGGCATCGTTCGCGAAACCCCAGCCCTGCTGCTCATTGAGCAGCACATCCCCAAACCCGATTTGGCCACCCGCAAGCAAGCCCTCGAGCTTTCAATTCAGGATGCCCTCGCCCACGGCGTCACCAGCGTGCAGGACTTCTCCGGCTGGGAAGACTGGCTTGTGCTGGAGGCCTGGGAGCGCGAGGGCAAACTGCCCCTGCGCTTTGCCGAGTGGATCGATTTCACCCTCCCCCTGCCGATA
Source organism: uncultured Bryocella sp. (assembly GCA_964248555.1). Taxonomy (GTDB): domain Bacteria; phylum Acidobacteriota; class Terriglobia; order Terriglobales; family Acidobacteriaceae; genus Granulicella. Next base: position 4,920 of record CAXTZL010000194.1, on the reverse strand, counting down.
CTGGAGGAGCGCCGCGCCAGCCACCCGACGGACGATCCTCTGCTGCATCTCACGCAGCTCAAGGCCTTCATGGACGGCTCACTCGGCTCCCGAACCGCCGCGCTGAATGCCCCCTACACCGACGACCCGGACAACGCCGGCATCCCCCGCCTCGACCCTGAGAAGGTCAACAACATGGCCAAAGAGCGCGCGGCCGCAGGCTTCCAGCTCGGCTTTCATGCCATAGGAGACCGCGCGAATGATCTCGCCCTCGATGCCTTCGAAGCCGCCGAGCAGACCGGCAAGCCCGTGTTGGCATCCCGGTGCGAGAAGAACGATGCTGAAACCAGGGGCCCACACCAGGCTTATGCGCCGGGCAAAACGGATTGCGTTTCCGTGGACGAACCCTACGCCCCCGCAAACTTCCGTTTCCGCATTGAGCACGCCCAGGTGGTCTCCCCCGGTGCCTTCGACCGTTTCCACCGCCTCGGGGTTATCGCTTCCATGCAGCCCAGCCATCTGCTGACGGACATGGCCTGGGCCGGCCAGCGGCTCGGCCCGCAGCGATCCACCCGCGCCTATGCCTGGCACTCGTTCCTGGACCACGGCGTCACCCTCATCTTCGGCACCGACTACCCCGTTGAGTCCATCTCACCCTTCCGCGGACTTTACTCCGCGATCACGCGCCAGAACGAAGCCGGTACCCAGACCTTCGAGCCACAAGAAAAAATCTCGCTGAACGAGGCCCTTTATGCCTACACCCAGGCCTCGGCCTTTGGGGAGTTCCGCGAGCGGATCAAAGGCCGGCTCGAACCGGGGTACCTCGCCGATCTTGTCGTGCTGGACCGCGACATCACGAAAATCGCGCCGCGCGATCTGCTCTCCACGCAGGTGCTCAGAACGGTGGTCGGCGGTGTCACCCGCTTTCAGCGAAACGTCCCTGATCCGCACCACACTGACAGTCCTCCCCCGGCAGTTGGCCAACCGGAGTAGCCATGCAGCGCGCACCCTCGGAAGGCACCACCAGGCAGCAGAGCCTTGCAGCGCACGTCTTGCTCATCGCGGTGGCCGTGGTCTGGGGCATGACCTTCCCCCTGGCCAAGGCAGCCCTGCGGCAGGCCTCGCCCCTGCTCTTCAACCTGGTTCGAATGATTCTGGCGTCGGCCGTGCTGCTCGCCGTGAACTGGCGCGTTCTCCGTCACGTCACGGCGGCGCAACTCAAGCTCTGCGCCGGGGCCGGCATTCTGCTCACCGCCGGCTACGATCTGCAAACCGCCGGTCTGGCGCGCACCACGCCCTCCAAATCTGCTTTTCTCACCGGTCTGGTCGTTGTTCTGGTTCCCTTGCTGAGCGCCTTGCCCGGCATTCGAGCCCCGGGCACATCTCGACCCCGTGCGCCAGCCTGGCTCGGCGCGGTCGTCGCCTTCGCCGGTCTTGTGCTGCTTACCAGTCAGCCCGGGGCGGGAGGATCGCTGCTGGCCGGCATGCACACCGGAGAGTGGCTCACCCTGGGATGTGCCGTTGCCTTTGCCTTTCATCTCCTCCTGCTGGCGCGCGCCGCGGAGGTCGTCGACGCACGTGTGCTCGGCACCCTTCAGATCGCCATCTCGTCAGTTTGCATGCTGATTCTCCTTCCCGTGGAGTCGCATCCGTATCTCCATCCCACCTCCACCGTTCTTTGGGCTCTTGGAATCACCTCGGTCTTCGCCACCGCCGCGGCCTTCACCATCCAAAGCTGGGCGCAAAAGCATGTCCCGCCCACTCACACCGCGCTCATCTTCACCCTGGAACCCGTCTTCGCCGGCATCGCCTCTTTCGTCTTTCTGGGTGAACGTCTTGGACCGCGCGGCATATTCGGTGCCATTTTGATACTGGGAGGGATTGTCCTAGCAGAATGGAAGCCAACCGTAATGGCCAAGGCCGGTATCCTACCAATGGAACCCTGAAGCAGGCCCGTCCCAGAAAACTCACCGTTGTATGTGCCGAATGAGTTGTATACAAACCCAGCGACCTTTCGCGCCAAATCGCGTCTATGTATCCGTCGCCCCGTCATGCGTCCGTGGCACCCCCGCATCCGGTGGCTGTTCGCGGCGCGTCCACTTCGCTCTTTTTGGTACCGTGTAGTCCGATTTGTCCCCGAGGAAAGAACAAAACATGGCATCCCCGCACAGCTCTGAAGGCGATCTGAAGCAAAACACTCGCCGTCGCCTCACCCCCGCCACCACCTTCTCCGTTCTGGGTACATGCTCCGCCCTGATCTTGGCGGGCTCCCTGCTCAGCAGCAAAGTGAGCGGCAAGGAAGCGCAGCAACAGGTCAACTCCAGCGACGCCCGTCCTCTCACCATTCCGTCGCCCGTGACCCTGTCCAACGGCTTTTCCGCCATCGCGAAAGAAGTAGGACCGGCGGTCGTCAACATCAATACCGAGTCCACACCGAAGCAAACCCCAGGCCGCCGCGGACGCCGTGGCCTGCAGGAAGGGCCTCTGCCCGGGAGCCCGAATGGCGGCGGTGGCGATGATGACGACAACAGCAACAACAACATGCAGGACTTTTTCAATCACTTCTTCGGGGGCGGCGGCGGCGGAGCCGGGCAGCCGGATATGAGCACCCGCCGTGCCCTGGGCTCAGGTTTCATCGTGGACCCGCGCGGTTACATCATTACGAACAATCACGTGATCGATAAGGCCGATCACATCTATGTAAAACTTTCGACCGATCCGGATGACAGCATGGACCAGGGCCGTCCCGCTCACGTTGTCGGCGCTGACCCCTCCACCGATATCGCAGTCATCAAGATCGACGCCAAAGAGCCTTTGCCGACAATCAAATTAGGCAACTCCACCAGCGCGCAGGTCGGCGACTGGGTGCTCGCGATCGGCAGCCCATTCGGCTTGTCCAAGACCGTGTCCGCCGGGATCGTTTCAGCGATCAATCGCGCCGGTTCCGACCTGGAACAGGGTGCAGGCGGTATCGATCAGTCCACCTTCCAGCACTTCATCCAGACCGATGCTGCCATCAATCCGGGCAACTCCGGTGGCCCTCTCGTGGACATGGCCGGTGAAGTCATCGGAATGAACACCGCCATTTACACCCAATCCGCAGGCTCTGAAGGCGTTGGATTTGCGCTTCCCTCCAACCTGTTGATCAACATCTATAACCAGCTCATCTCCCCGTCGCACATGGTGACCCGGGGATCCATCGGCATCCAGTTCCAGGCCGTGCAGTCCTCGGCTGTGAGCCGCATGTACGGCTTTGCCAATGGCGGCGTTCTAATCAGTGTGGTGACCCCAAACGGACCCGCCGCCAAAGCCGGTCTCCGTCCGCAGGATGTGATCACCTCCATTGATGGTCAGCCCATCAAGGATGGCGACAATCTGATCTCGCTTGTCTCCGCCAAACAACCAGGAACCTTGGTGCACCTCGGCTATCTGCGCGACGGCAAGAAAGAAACCGCTGACGTCACAATCGCCGACCGGTCCAAGCTGTTTGCCAATCAGACCAGCAATGACGAGAGCGCCCCGGCGCCCGCCGCTGACGCCGGCCAGGTCAAGCTCGGCATCACCGAACAACCCACCAAACCGGACACGGTCTCAAAGCTGGGAATCCACGGCGGCGTGACGGTCACTGCCGTTAGGCCGGGTTCTTTTGCCGAGCAGATTCTCTTGCAGCCAGGCGATGTGATCACGGAGATCAATCGCAAACCAGTCACCAACGAAAATGACTACCGCAACATCGTGTCCGCTCTCAAAACGGGCGATGACGTGGTCTTTGTGGTGCGCAATCCACGGGATCCCTCCGGTGGCGACACCTACCGCGGTGGCACGCTGCAGTAGGCACAGGAAGGGCAAACTAGCGCAAGCAGCCCCGGTCGAACCACCGGGGCTTTTCGTGCACCAAAGTGGGCAGGAGCTCTTCCTTGTCGGGCGTCTCTCTTCTGCGGTACCCTCAACGTCGTGACGCGATTCTGATCATCGAGTCTGGTTAAAATAGAGCGTGCGAGGTCTTAACATTGCGTAAAACAAATCCTACGCTGGTCGCAGCCGGTCTTTTTTGTTCGCTTGGACTTTCAGTTGGGGCGGCAGCGGCGGTTCACCCGCATCATCACGCTGCAGCGCACGCCGTGATTCGCCACAGCCTCGCTACTCATGGAACTCACCACACGACCGTGGAGCGAGCAGCGACACCTTCAATGACCTCCGAGCGCGCCACAGAGATTCAGACCGCCCTGATCCAGCGTGGCTACCTCACCGGGGAAGCGACCGGTACCTGGGATACCGCCAGCCACGACGCTATGCAAAAACTGCAAAGTGATAACGGCTGGCAAACCAAGCTCGTTCCCGACTCCCGCGCTTTGATCAAACTCGGCCTTGGACCGAATAACGCGACCGATGGCAGCCCTCAAGTGAGCAGTACGGCACCCGTAACGCCGGAAGCGCCGAGCCTAAATTAACCCTTACGGCAACTTACGACCAGTAGCAATCCTCGAAAGTTGCCCTTCAATTTAACTCGGAGCCGAGTTCCCCTCTATCGCCAGCTGAAGGCGAGATGCCAGCGCAGTCTCCGCTCGGCAGTCTTGCTAAGGACGCACTCATACTCCAGCAGCTCACTCCGTACGGCGGCGCTCTCTTTTCCGAGCCGCCGGGGCTCCATCTCCAAAGCGGCAATCAATTCCCGAATGGTTGCAAGTCCGTCGCCCGGCTGAAACCACTGCGGTGGCGGCAGTCTGTGCAGCAGGTCCGGATTTCCCGCGCCCTCCTCGATCAGGAGCGCCATGGAGTTCTCATCCGCTGAGAAAAATTCCAACAGGGGCCGCACACCGAGCGTCAGCGCCAGCCGTTCAAGCGCCGCTTCCTGCCGCGCAAGCGCTCGTCCGTTAACATAAATGTCGAATCCAGGGTCCTCACCCTCAACCACGATGTACATCGAAGCTGCCATGGATG
>CAXTZL010000193.1:0-6037 GCA_964248555.1 uncultured Bryocella sp. | reverse complement strand
CATCTCCGGCAGAATGTCTGACACCTGGTGCGTTACCAGCAGAATGGCCGTCCCCGCCCGTGCCACCTCGCGCAGCATCGCCCGCAGATCATACTGCGCCGCGAGATCCAGCGCGTTTGAAGGTTCATCCAGCAGCAGCATCTCCACGGCCCCGTGTCCATCGCCTGTGGCTCCCGCCATCGCCCGGCCAATCATCACGCGCCGCTGCTGTCCCGCACTCATGGCGCCAACCGCCTTATCGCGTAGCTTCTCTGCCCCTACCAGGCTCAAAATATCCTGCGTCCGCTCCCGCATAGGCGGTGTAACCGTCAGGTTGGGCCATAACGTAGAACTCGAAAAAAAGCCCGTCAAGATCGCATCGAAGCCGGTGGTCGCCAGCATAGGCTGACCCGGCAACTCCGCCGAGACAACCCCCATCTTCCGTCGTAACTCCGTCGTATTCCAACGCTCACGCCCAAACAAGCACACCTTCGTTTCAGGCCGGGGAAGTGGATACAACTCACACGTCATCACCTTCAAAAGCGTCGACTTCCCACAACCGTTCGGTCCCAGCAAAACAAGCTGCTCTCCCGCCCCGATCCGCAAGGACACGTCATGCAGAACAATCTCTGTCCCGCGCGCGGCGTGCACGTGCTCGAGTTCCACCGGCGGTACAGAGACAGCCTCTGCCGTCATCCGGACCGCCTCACCCGCCGGAACACACCCAGAATCCGCCACCCGGCTTGTAACGAAGCCTTCAGATTGCCGGAGACCTTGCTCACGCCACCGAAACGGCACCGGTAATCCACGGGTACCTCGAGAATACGCAGGCCGTTCCGCACGGCCTTGATCTGCATCTCCAGGTTCCAGCCATAGGTCATCTCTCTCATCTGCATCGCTTCCAGATCACGTCGGCGGATCGCCCGAAACGCACACATATCCGTATAGCGAAACCCATACAGCCGCCGTACGAGCAAACCGATCAGGTGCGCCGCAAAAATCTGACTCCCCAGCATGGAGCCCGGCTCGCGCACTCCGCGCAAACGGGACCCGATCACAAAATCGGCCTCCCCGGCCAGAATGGGGTCAATAAGTCGCGGCATCGCGGCCACGTCGTCCGCTCCATCCCCATCCAGCATGACCAGAATCTGGCTCGTCAGCCGCGACGCCAGGAGTCCCGCGTGCATGGCGACGCCATACCCTCGAGTTGACGTGACCACACGGGCCCCCGCCGCGGCCGCTGCCTCGCCCGTGCCATCGGTACTTCCGTTATCCACCACGATGCATTCCGCGATACGGTCCCAGGGCATGGAACGGACTACCCCGCCGATAGACTCCACTTCGTTCAGCGCCGGAATAATCACTGAAATCGAAGCCTCCGCATTTCCCAACGGCTCCGCTGCTCTACGGAAAAGCTGCAATTGCATCCTCCCGCCTGGGGCTCGCCAAGCTCCGTACACCCGCGGCGCGCGTCTGGTCCTGCAGATGTCTCTGCCGGGTGACCAGCGCCGGCCAGACCGGCCAGCGTTTCAACAGGAAGTGCAGCGCCAGAGCCACCCCCGTGACGAGATAAATTCTTTCGTTCAACAGGAACATCTGTGGTCCCGGCATCGCGGCCAGCGCGGTCGTATAGCCATAAAAGAACGCCATGGAATAGCAAAACAGCGGTAAATAGGGCAGCAACACGATAAACGGGATGAGCCACACGTTATACCAGGCGTAGTGGGGAGAGAACAGGAGCATCAGTGCAAAAGCCAGCATAGCCGAAGCCTTCACAAAATTCGGAACCGCTGGCTGACTTGCCATTTCGGGATGCATGCCGTGCAAACCAGCCTGGGACGGATCAGGCGTGGCATATCGCCATGCCCAAAGCACAAGAAGTCCAAGCACGAACGCACTAAACGCAGTGAAAGCTCCTTTGGGCACCCCCGCAAGGCCCGGCAAGGAGTGCACATAATCCAGGACAAAAAATCTCGTCCCGCTATCAATACCCTCTTCCTTGGTATAGCCCTGCATAAAGCCAAGCACACGCCATCCCACGGAGCTATAAAGCGAGTACCCCGCCACACAAACCGCCGCTACCGTCGCCGGCATTTTCCAATCCCGCCGTTGATACAACGCCGGCAGCAGCAGCAGCGGATAAAACTTGGTCATCACGGCCATGCCCAGAAACAGACCGCAGAGCGCCGGCTGCCGGCGCAATCGAAACAGCAGGGCAAGCGATACGAGCCCACATACAATCGCGTCCACATGCCCCGCACACCCGATCTCCCAGACCAGCAACGGGCACCACAGCAAAATCAGCAGGTCCGTTACGGACCGCCCAAGCCGTCGCAGAATCCTCGCCAGGACCCACGCTGTCAGGGCTAGGAACGCCAACATCAGCAGCTTCATAGCCGCCACAGAAGGCGCGAAGTAGGTGGCCAACCAGTAAAAGATCTGCGCCACGGGTGGGTAAATCGTCGGTGCGTAATCCCGCCGGTTGATGTTATCAAACACGTCCTGATTGGGCGCGCGCAGAAAGGTCAGCACCGGATTTCCTGGCACGTAGCGATAGGGATTGATGAAATGGTGCTGCACCATCCCGTCCCACACATAGCGATATATGTCCGATGAAAGATAAGGATCCGCAAGGTAAGTCGCCGCAAACATCGGGATCGAGAACCCGATAACGATTCCCATCGTCCATCGGTTGACAGGCTGCGTTCGCACGATCAAGACAGCCAGGAGATACACCAGCACAGACACCAGCGAAGTCTTATCGAATCCAATTACAAAATGGTCGATCTCCACCGTAAACTGGTGTGCCAGCACCACCAGCACCAGTCCCAGCGCACCCAGCGTCCAGTTCGTCAGGCGGGCATCCCCTTCGTGCAAGGCCGCCATTTTCTCCCAGGTAGGCCTCATGCCGGCTTCACTCCGGCAGAGAAAACGGAAGGGCGCCCACTCGACCGCTGCATCGCCCCGGCAGCTTTCAGCCGGATCAAAAACTCCCTGGTATGGCGCGCGTCATAGCCGGCTTTGGTCGCAAACTCCGGACGCTTTCCCTCCAGCAACTCCGCCTCCAGCACGCCCAGCGTCGCCTCGTCATCCACGTCGTACCAAAGCGGCAGCTCCACGCACGCCAAACCTGCATCGCGCACCCTCTCCAGGGTCTCCGCCAGCACCGAGCCCGTGCTCCAGGTAATGCGCTCGAACGGCTCCGGATGCGCCTGCTTCAGCCCGATCAGGTAGTAGCCTCCATCGTCAGAACCACCCAGCACTACGCGGTCCCCCGGTGCCTGCAGCGCTTCCACGGCACCCCGCAGTGCCGCCGTCGGGACCGTTGGCGAGTCCGAATCGATCAGGCATACCGCCCCAAAACCACACGCCAGGATATCCGTCGCCGCCAGCAGTAAGCGTTTGCCAAAGCCGTCCCCCCGCTGCGCAATCAGCGCAAAATCCTTCGGCAGCAGACCCTCGAAAGCCGCCTCATCGCCTACGGGCGTGTAACACACCAGCCCCTGGGCCGCGCCCTCAGCCGCCACCGCGGCAATGTTCTCTGTCGTGTCCCGCAGAAAGCAGATGTTCAACGAAGCGGCTTCTTCCGCCGTGAGCGGTGGCTGCAGCCGGGTCTTCACCCTGCCCGGCCTCGGCGCCTTCGCCATCACGGCCAGAGCACAAACATTTGCCAGTTCAAGTGACGCAGTGCGGGGGTCCAGCACGGGGTACATCTGCTTCGACAAACACAACTCCCTGCCACTTTCCAGCGTGGCGATCAGATCGGGTTTCAACTCCCGTTCATCATAGCGGCTTCCGATAGGGGCGAACAGAGCACGAAAGTAACGTGGACCGTCCTATTTCGGGTCACATATCCCGTCAACGAAGCTATTCGCTTTCAAATCCGCGGTTCCAATGTGCAATCACCCGCGTTTCCCGCTCAAACCCAAGCACGCTTACACTTCCTGTGCCCAGTGCGAACAGCCTTCCATCCACAGCCGGCCGCCCAATCCAACGCGCCGCCAGGATCCGCAGAATATGCGCATGCGCAAACAGCGCCACCAGCCCACCGCCACTACCTCCAGGCGTCCAACCGGCAGCTGACAACGCGCGCGCGATCACACCGTCGGCCCGCGCGCCCACCGCCTCCACGTTCTCCCCGCCCATCTTCTCCACGGGATCGGTCCACACACTCCAGTCCGGTTTGCCTAGCTCCTCCCGAATCTGTTTCGTGCTCTTGGCCTCGCCCGAGCCGTAGTTCCACTCCTGCAGACCGTCCTCCACCTGCATCACGTCCCCAAAGCCCGCCAGCCGGCAGGTCTCGGTCGCCCGCTGACGGGGACTCGTAAATACCGCCGCAAACTTCTTGTCTTTCAGGAACTCTCGCAGCGCGCCAGCCCGTTGCCGCCCATGTTCCGTCAGCGGAATATCCGTGTAGCTCGTATGTCGCCCATCCAGCGACCACTCCGTCTCCCCATGCCGAACCAGCCAAAGCTCCACACCCTTGCTCATTCCTCGTTCTCCCTGTTCCTGATTCTTCCACGAATCGGCCCTGGACTCTTCCCACTTAGGGAACCGTGGTACGCAACGCGGCCGGCACAAACGGGGTCGACAGGATGCTCGGATCCTCCGTCAGGTACACCGTTAGGATCTTCGGAAACTGCTCTTCCACCAATTGCAGGGTGCGAAAGTCGAAGCTCTGGATGTCGCACCGGTTTTGGAGCCCGGCCTGGTTGATCTCTTCCGCCAGCGTGGTCACAAAGAGCTGTGGGCCCACCGTGTGATTCTTCAGCAGCTCCGGCATAGCCTTGGCTTCCGGTCGCGCCGCCGCCGCCGCCGCCGCCGGCACATACTCCGGCACGATCTTTGTCTCCAGATTGAAGTGCACCGTCCGCGCATTGGCTGCCCGTTCCGCTGCCTGGGGTGCAGCGCTTCCCGCACCCGTGCTGTAGTACTGCGCGTAAAACGCCACAAACCGGAACAGCTGCGCCGCATACGTCGGGGCATACGGGCTGGGCATATGCTCACGGGCTGCAAACGCCACCGCCACCGGAGAAAGCGCCAGATCATTCTTCTGATCATGGCCAAAATGCAGCTTGTCGCAGATAAACGTAGCCTGTGCCTCCTTCGTCGAGATATCCCGCAAATACACCCGATTGGCTATCGTGTAACTCGCTCCATCGGCCCGGCGACAGCTCTGCGGGTTATAAAACTGGTCGTGCCAGATCAGCGAAACATGGTCCATCGACACCCCCGTATCGGTCTCTAACTCCGTCGCCAACTGATCCAGCCCGCTCTCAAAAGAGGGCAGCGTGTTCTCCGGCCGCAGACCCCGCCCACCACGATGGGCCGACACCACAAAATTTCGCAGCTTCGGGTCGTCCGGCCGCGCCGCCCGCTCCTCCGCCAATACGCTCTGCAATAGATCCGGTCGATCGCTGATCAGCCCATCCACGCCCGTCCGAATTACCGCCCGCATCGCCTCGGGGCTGTCCGTCGTCCACGGAATCACCCGCACACCCCGCGCCTGCAGCATCGCCACCGGCACCACCGCCATACCCGCGGGCATGCGAAACGCCGCCGGCGCCACAGTATGGTCGTTCGGAGAAAGCACCGGCACCGGCGCACCGTGGGCCGCCGCATGCGCCGCAGCCTTTGCCATCAGCTCACGCCAGGAATTCTGCATCGCTGCAGGTTGGGATGCATCTGCCGGCGCCGTCCCACCCTCCTGCGCCAACAACGTCGTCGTACCCAGCAACAGGAAAAGGCCAAAAAGTCGTGCATGCATCCTCCCAGCTTTCCGCAGCAACGTGAATCCTGCATCAATCCCCCGTTGAATCGACCCCCCTTCGCCCCCTCTTCGCTTCCCGCCCCCTCTTCGCTTACCCTGAAAGCATGGACTTCCAGCTCGTCACCGAGTACACCCCCCAGGGCGATCAACCCACCGCCATCGCCGAGCTCGTCTCCGGCGCCGCCGCCGGGGAAACCGACCAGGTCCTGCTCGGCGTCACCGGCTCCGGCAAAACCTTCACCATGGCCAAGGTCATCGCCGAGCTCAACCGCCCCGCGCTCATCCTCG
>CAXTZL010000192.1:0-6115 GCA_964248555.1 uncultured Bryocella sp. | reverse complement strand
CGGCTGGCCCTGCGCCGCCCCTATACCTTTGTGGTGCTGTCGCTGCTGCTGTTCCTGCTTGGGGTCGGTTCGGCGATTGAAGCACCGAAAGATATTTTCCCCTACATCAATATCCCGGTCGTGACGGTCGTCTGGACCTACACGGGGCTGACGCCGACGGAGATGGCGGGGCGTGTGGTCACGCCTTGCGAACGCGGCTTGACCACGACGGTGAATGACATCGAACACCTGGAAAGTGAGAGCTACCAGGGCGTGGCAGTGATCCGTATTTTTTTCCAGCCGACTGCGAAGATTGAGCTCGCGGTAGCGCAAACGACGGCGCTGGTGCAGACGATCATCCGTGTGCTGCCGCCGGGTATTTTTGCTCCAAATATTGTAAAGTTTGACGCGTCTTCCGTACCGATTCTGCAACTGGCGCTCAGTGGCCAGGGTGTAAGCGAAGCGGATCTATATGACGACGGTCTCAGCTTTGTGCGCCCACGCTTAGCGACAGTGAAGGGGGCGAGCGTTCCGTTGCCCTATGGCGGCAAGGTAAAGCAGGTGATGGTCGATACGGACCCGAACCTGATGTTTGCCCATCATCTTTCGGCGTTGGACGTTTCGACCGCGGTAAATCAGCAGAACCTTGTGCTGCCGGCCGGCACAGCGCGCATGGGCGACAAAGAGTTCGTCATGAAGCTGAACTCCAGCCCAACGGAGATCGCCGCACTGAACGATATGCCGGTGCGCGCGGCGAACGGTGCGGTGGTGTCCGTGAAGGATGTCGCTTCGGTGCACATGGGCTATGCCATTCAGACCAACATCGTCCGTGAGAATGGCAAGCGTTCCGCGTTGCTGACGGTGCTGAAAAACGGCGAAACTTCCACGCTGAATATTGTGTCGCAGACCAAGGCGCTGGTGCCGCGATTGACCGCGGGTCTTGGCAACCTGAAGATCACGCCATTGTTCGATCAGTCCATTTTTGTGCGCGATTCGATTAACGAAGTGGCGCGCGAGGCCGGTATCGCGGCGCTGCTGACCGGACTGATGATTCTGCTGTTTCTGGGCTCATGGCGATCGACGTTGATTGTATGCACGTCGATCCCGCTTTCGATTGCGACCTCGCTTGCGATTCTTACGGCGCTGGGCGAAACGATCAACGTGATGACGCTCGGCGGGCTGGCCCTTGCGGTCGGCATCCTTGTCGACGACGCCACGGTGGAGATTGAAAACACGCATCGCAACATGGCGGAGAAGAAGCCGCTGACGCGTGCCATTCTCGATTCCGCGCAGCAGGTGGCGGCGCCGGCGTTTGTGTCGACCCTCTCTATCTGCATCGTGTTTCTGCCCGTGCTGTTGCTGACCGGGGCGGCAAAGTATCTGTTTACACCCCTGGCCATGGCCGTCGCGTTTGCGATGCTCGCGAGCTATTTCCTGTCGCGTACGCTGGTGCCGACGATGATGCACTTTCTACTCCGGGCAGAGATAGATCTCTACCAGGACCAGGGTGCAAGCGAGCGCAAAGAACGCGAGAACTGGGTGTGGCGGTGGCACCAGAAATTTGATCGCCAGTTTGAACGCATGCAGCACCACTACAAGCAGGCACTGAGTTGGTGCATTGAAAATGCGGTGGTGACGTTGGGTCTGTTCGCGCTGCTGATCCTGTGCTCCCTGCCGCTTACCTTCTTCATTGGCAGAGATTTCTTTCCGTATGTGGACTCCGGCCAGATGAAGCTGCATGTGAACCCACCGGAAGGCATGCGGATTGAGGACTCCGAACAGTATTTTGCCGCGGTCGAGCGAGAGATCCGGCGCGTGCTGCCGGCCAACCGCGTCGATCTGATCCTTGACAACATTGGATTGCCGAATGGCGGCATCAATCTTGCCTTTGCGCAAACGGCTACGATCTCCAACACGGACGGCGATATCCTGATCGCGTTAAAGCCCGGACCGAAGGATACGCAGTTGTACCAAAGGCAGCTGCGGGCCGATCTGCATGAAAAATTCCCAGATGGGACCTTCTTTTTTACGCCGGCAAACATTACCAATCAAATCTTGGATTTCGGTTTGCCTGCGCCGATCGATCTGCAGGTGATTGGCCGGGGCAAGGATAACTTCCAGATCGCACAACGGCTGATGAAGCAGGTTGCTTCCATTCCGGGCGCGGTAGATGTGCACATACATCAGCAGGTTTCGTATCCGACCATGCAGATCAACAGCGACCGCATCAAGGCGGAGCAGATCGGACTGACGCAGCAGGATGTTGCCAATACAACGTTGAATTCGCTGAGCGGCTCCGGACAGACCGCACCCAATGAATGGCTGAACCCGGAGAACGGTGTGAACTACCAGGTGGTCACGCAGACGCCCCAGTACCGCATCAGTTCCCTGCCGCAGCTTTCGCGTACGCCGGTGACGACTTCGCGTGGGAATGCCTCGCAGCTGCTTGGCAACCTGGCGACGTTCCGGCGCGATGAGTCACCGATCATCGTCGATCACTACCAGATCCAACAGGTGTATGACATCTACGCCGACGTAGATCAGCGTGACCTGGGCAGTGTGGCCAGTCAGATCAACAAGATCATGGACGGGGAAACCAAGACGCTGGGCAAGTCCACGACCCTGGCCCTGCGGGGCGAGGTCGCCACAATGAACGATTCGTTTTTACGGCTCGGCATTGGCATTGTCTTCGCGATCGCACTGGTGTACCTGCTGATGGCGGTGAACTTCCAATCATGGCTGGATCCGCTGATTATTTTGATGGCGATTCCGTGTGCGTTTTCGGGCATTTTGTGGATGCTGTTTCTTTCGCAGACGACGTTCAGTGTGCCCTCGCTGATGGGTGCGATTATGACGATCGGTGTGGCCACGGCGAACTCGATTCTGTTGGTGGTGTTTGCCAACGATGAACGAATAGCCGGCAAGGACCAGCATGAGGCGGCGATCAACGCCGGCCACACACGGCTGCGGCCGGTGCTGATGACGGCCTTGGCCATGATCATCGGCATGCTGCCGATGGCGCTGGCATTTGGCGAGGGTGGGGAGCAGAATGCCCCGCTGGGTCGGGCTGTGATCGGCGGCCTGCTGTTTGCAACCTTTGGCACGCTTTTTCTGGTGCCGACGATCTATTCGCTGCTCAAGAAACATGCGCCAGTCGATTACGCGCAGGAAATAGCTGATGAATCCGGCATGCCCGAAGGTGGCAAGATTCCTAAACAGCAACACGGCAAGGCCCACGGAACCGGCCCACAGTCGAACCAGGAGCAACCAGCGTAAATGGCTGACGAGACACGCAGGCCGCACGATCCCAATCAACCTACGACCGAAAGCCATTCCGGCGATCACACGTTGCCCGCGCCGCCGGAAAGCGGGCCAGGGCACCAGTTGCCCTGGCCTGCGGAAAGTGATCCTCGTGCGCTGGCAGAAGGCTTTGCGTATGGTGCCTCACCGGAACAGCGGGATCTGGGGGACCACTTTGCGCGAGAAAACGATGCCAGCGGGCGGGAGCTTGGACGCGAGTTCGCGGATCCAAATTATGCGGAAGAACAGCGATTGGGGCAGAGCTTTGCAGACCCCAACTCGCAGGATGACGCGCGGCTCGGGAACAGCTTTGTCGAGGCAAACTTCAGCGGCAAGAAGCACAAGCAGCCATTGACGGAGCGGGTCCACAAGCCACGCAGCTGGAGGCCTGTGCTTCTGATTGTTGGGTGCATCTTGCTGCTGGCGTTGATCGGTGGGCTGATCGGCTACCTGCCGCGGCATGCGCGGGATAAGAAGGTGGACTCGCAGGCAAAAGATGCAGCCTCGGCCAAGCCGGTGGTTGAGGTAGAAAAGGTGACGCAGGTGCGAGACCAGCAGGGTCTCGTGCTGCCAGGTACGGCAATTCCGCTTACCGAGGCCTTCATTTACGCGCGGGCGAATGGATACCTGACAAAGCGCTATGTTGACATTGGCGATCACGTGATCAAAGGCCAATTGCTGGCGGTACTGGATGCACCTGACCTGGATGCGCAGGTCTCGCAGGCACGGCAGCAATTGGCGCAGGCGCAGCAGCAGTTGGAGCAGCAAAGGTCGCAGCTGGCGCTGGCCACGGTGACGGTGAATCGCTATCGTGTGCTCGTCGCCAAGGGAGTGTTTTCGCGGCAGGATGGGGATACGCAGGAAACAAATTATTCCTCGAATGTTGCCAATGTGGCTGCGGCGCAGCGCAACGTGGATGCCTATCGCGACAATCTTCGGCGTAATATTGCGCTGCAGAGTTACGAGCAGGTACGTTCGCCGTTTACGGGTGTGATCACGCAGCGCAATGTGGATGTGGGTGCGTTGATCTCGGGTTCCGGATCGACGGGCGGGCCGATCAGCGGGCCGGCGCCGCAGGGACAGACTTCTGCCAGCGGCGGATCGCAACAGGCGGCGCAGGCCAACACCGGTGGGAGCTCGGGCATGCCGAATACGGCAGCCACGCCGAGCCAATCTCCCGGCCAGGGTGGGCCCTTGTTTGGCGTGGCGCAGGTGGAGCGGCTTCGTATCCTAGCCTCGGTTCCGGAAGGCTATGCGGGCGACATCCATCCGGGCGGCCATGCCGAGGTGCATTTCGATGAGTATCCCGGGGTTGCCTTCCATGGCAACGTGACCCGCACGGCCGATTCAGTAGACCCAAATACGCGCACCATGCTGACCGAGGTGCAGGTGGATAACCATGATGGCAAGTTGAAGAGCGGCATGTATGCCGTCGTCACGTTTCCACCAGCGCAGGGGCTGGGCGGGCAGCTGCTGCTGAGTGGGGATGCGGTGGTGATTCGCAATGACCAGACTTCGGTAGCAAAGGTCGTGAACGGCAAGGTGCAGATCGTGCCCATCGTTGTGGGGCGCGACTTTGGCAGCGTCATGGAAGTGGTAAGCGGGGTGAAGGCCGGGGATCTGGTGGTAACGCAGGTGACCGATGATGTGCTGCCCGGAGTCGCGGTGCAGGTGCATGAAAATCAGGCCGCAGCGGCGAAGCAGTCCCCGCAACCGCCTTCGCAGAACAGGCCGCCGGGAGGTGACTCGCGCTACGGCAATATCGGCATCACTAACCAGGCGATGCAGGGCCAGGCGCAGACACAGAACCAAAAGGGAGCCCAAGGCGGCAAGGGCGGCGGGCAGGGCGGCCAATCCAAGCAGGCCGGCAGCCAGAGCAAGCCATGAAGAGTATTTTTGTAAAAAAGGACGAAGAACTTCAGGCCGGGCCTGGGCTGCGACTGTCCTCCTGGGCCGTCGCTGGGACCTTGATCGTGGCGGGAACAGCGGCCGGAGCGCAGATTCCCTCCACGGTGCCGACACCTTCGCCGGCGCAGCCTGCTGTGCAGACGGCCACGCCCCCAACGGGGCAGCCCACACCCGCGCAGAACCCATCGCCTTCGCCCGCGCTGCCGCCGGATCTTGCGCTGCCGGCGTTGAGCCCTGTGCCGAATCAGCGCAGTGTGCCGCCGGGCCAAGCGCCTTCCACGGGACCGGCCAACCAGTTACGCACGCCAACGGTAAGTCCGCTTGACGGGCACATCCCGACACCGGATGCCCCTGCACCCCAGATCACGGCGGCGCAGTCCAGCGCGGTGCAGCCCTCCCGCGAGGACGCACACGGCCTGACGCCTGACTTTCTCGGCTTTTTGGGACCATATCGCCGACCGGCGGTGCCGACGCTCTTTCCCGGCAGCGAGACACGCCTGACGGGGCTTATCCGCGACGGCAAACTCTACCTGTCGCTGCAGGATGCCCTGGCGCTGGCGCTCGAAAACAACCTGGATGTGGAGGCCGAGCGGTACGATCTGACCCTGGCACGCACGGACCTGACGCGCGCAAAGGGTGGCGGCAGCCTGCGCGGTCTTGACTACGGCATCACGGAGCCGCCCGCAGGTGTGGGAGGGCCGGGTTCGCCGCTGTTGAACAGCGAAACGGTGAACTCCAATCCCACGACCCCTACCGTAACCGACCTGACATCGCTGAATTCAACGACGCAGGCGCAGACCAATCTTGGTGAGCTGGGTACGGGTTTCACTTATTCAACCGGGCCGAATCTTCCGCTTTTCGATCCGCAACTGATCGGGACGGCCGGCTATTTTCGCCGGTCCGGTACTGTGACGCTGGGCAGCACTAC
>CAXTZL010000191.1:0-6298 GCA_964248555.1 uncultured Bryocella sp. | reverse complement strand
ATGGCGAGCTGGCGGCGATGATGCCCGCGGCGGGCGGCATGTATGTGTACCTGCGCGAGGCGTTTTCGCCGCTGTGGGGCTTTCTCTACGGATGGACGCTGCTGACGGTAATCCAGACCGGGACCATCGCTGCCGTGGCGATTGCCTTTGCACGCTTCAGCGGTGTGCTGTTTCCGGGAATCAGTGAGGCACGCTACCTGATCGCGCCGGTGCACGTATTGCCGGGCTATGCGTTTTCTCTTTCGACCGCGCAGGCATTGGCTCTGACCATCATTCTGCTGACGACGGCCGTGAACAGCTACGGCGTGGAGTGGGGCAAGCTGATTCAGAATGTGTTTACCGTGGCCAAGCTGGCGGGCATGGTCGCGGTGGTGTGTCTGGGAGCGTATGCCGCCGTGCACGCGCCGGCGGTGATGCACGCCAATTTTGCGCATGCCTGGACGCCGGTGGGCGTGACCCGCTTCCACGGCGCGGGGCTGACGGTGGATGCGCTGACGGCCGCCGGACTGTTCGTGGCGCTGTGTGTATCGCAGACGGGGTCGTTATTTGCGGCCGACAGCTGGCACGACATCACCTTTGTGGCCGGCGAGGTACGCAACCCGAAGCGCAACCTGCCGCTCGCCCTGGGGCTGGGAACCTCCGGCGTGATCGTGCTCTACCTGCTGGTGAACCTTTGTTACCTGGCGGTGCTGCCGGTGGCCGCCATCCAGACGGCGCCGGGCGACCGCGTGGCCACGCTGGTCGTGGATACGGTGATCCCGGGCGTGGGCAAGGCGGCCATGGCGATCCTGATCATGGTATCGACCTTTGGCACAGTGAACGGGATGACCGTCGCCGGCGGCCGGGCCTGCTATGCGATGGCGCAGGATGGCCTGTTCTTTCGCCGGGCTGGCGTCCTGAACCGGGCGCGGGTGCCGGGCTGGGCGCTGGCGCTGCAGTGCGTTTGGTCGCTTCTGCTGGTGCTGCCGCGGACCTTCGACCGCTCGACGGGCACCTACGGCAACCTGTACAGCAACCTGCTGGATTATGTGATCAGCGCGGCGCTGCTGTTTTACATCCTGACGGTAGCGGGGCTTTTCCGGCTGCGGCGGACGCGGCCGGAGGCACCGCGGCCGTACCGCTGCTGGGGGTATCCGTGGCTGCCGGCCCTCTATATTCTTGGCGCGACCGTGGTGCTGGCCGTGCTGTTTGCGTTTCGGCCGGCAACCACCTGGCCGGGCCTGCTGATCGTGCTCAGCGGGGTGCCGGTGTACTTTCTGCTGCGCAAGCGGGGGCGGGCGGCGCAGCTGACAGGTGAGTAGAAGGGACTTTTCTTGCGACGGGCCGCTTGGGCACGTACCGTGAGGGTAATCTCAACCTTCTACTCTGTCTTGTGAGGGACCCAGGCCGCAGGTATAGTTGGCTTTTACGTCGTTGTAGTCGTACGGTGGCGGGAACCTCCGCTGGCGCGAAACTTGCGCCATACCCAACCCTGGCCCTGGAAGGTAGATGAGAGAGTTCAGCCCCTTCGTTATCTCCTCCGAGATGCGTTCTGTTGCACGGGAAGAAAGCTCCTCCAGGACAGAAACCACCGCCCTATCGCAGGCCGCGCTGCAGCGGTCCCGGCGCGCGGCACATGCACTCTTGGGCCTGCAGGCAGCCGACGGCTCCTGGTGCGGCGACCTGCTGGGCGATTCCACCCTGCTCTCCGACTACATTCTGCTGCAGCTCTGGATGCATCCCCCCGACGCCGACGGTGTCTGGCGGCATCCCGATCCCGTCCGCATCGAGCGCATCACGCAATCCATCTGGCGGCACGAGCGGCCCGAAGGCGGATGGAACCTGTTTCCCGCCGGGCCGGCAGAGATCAACGCCACGGTGCGTGCCTACACCGCACTGAAACTGGCCGGAGCCGACCCCGCCTCACCGGAAATGCAGCGAACCTGCGGGCTGATCCAATCACTCGGCGGACTGCAGGCCTGCAACAGCTACACCAAGATCAACCTGAGTCTCTTTGGGCTCTTTCCGCGCCGTTTCGTGCCGACGGTGCCGCCGGAGATCCTGCTGGTGCCGGGCAGTGTGCTCTACGAAATGAGCTCCTGGACGCGGACCATTATTGTGCCGCTGGCCATCGTGCAGGCGCTCGGCAATACCTGCGCCACCCCGGGCGGCATGAACGTAAACGAGCTGCTGAAGCCGGGTAAGCGGCTTTCGCTGCCCAAGCGCGACCGCATCTCCGAGCTCTTTGTGCAGGCCGATCGCCTGTTCAAGCTATGGCAGCAGCGCGGTCCACAGAAGATTCGCTCCAAGGCCATCCGCTCCGCCGAGCGTTGGATGCTGGAGCACATGCAATACACCGAAGGCCTCGGGGCAATCTACCCGGCCATGATGTACGCCATCATGGCCATGGATGCGCTGGGCTATGAGCGCGATCAGCCGGACCTAGTACTGGCGATCAAGCAGTTTGAAGATCTGCTGCTCGACAATGGCGATCTGCTGGTGTTTCAGCCGGCAAAGTCGCCGGTGTGGGATACCGCCATCGCGGCGTTCGCACTGGGTGAGCTGCTGGCCGTGGCGCCGGATGAGGCTGCTTCGCGGCAGCTGACGCGCTCCGCCGACTGGCTGCTGGACCGCGAGGTGCGCCGCAAGGGCGACTGGTCCGAAAAGCGCCCAGACTTGACGCCGAGCGGATGGGCCTTTGAGTTTGCCAATGAGTTCTACCCGGATATCGACGATACGGCGATGGTGCTGCTGACCCTGCTGCACGCCAAGGCGTCCGACCCGGAGCGGCAGGCCAAGACCGAGCGCCGGGCCACGGATTGGCTGCTGGGTATGCAGAGCTCCGACGGCGGCTGGGCGGCGTTCGACGTTGACAACAATTGGGAGATCCTGAATCGCGTTCCTTTCGCCGATCACAATGCGATGCTGGACCCCACCTGCGCGGACATCACGGGGCGGGTGCTCGAGTCACTCTGCAAACGCGGCATGACTTACCGGGATGAGGCAATCCATCGCGGCGTACGCTACCTCATGACGACGCAGGAACGCGAGGGCAGCTGGTATGGCCGCTGGGGCGTGAACTACGTGTACGGCACCTTTCTGGCGCTGCGGGGATTGCATGCCGCGGGGGATCCGGCCGCCAGCCGGGCGATTCGCCATGGGGTGAACTGGCTGAAGTCGGTGCAGGCTGAGGACGGCGGCTGGGGTGAGAGCTGCGAGGGCTACGAGACCAACCGCTACACGCCGGCGCCAAGCACACCTTCGCAGACGGCCTGGGCTCTGCTGGGGTTGATCGTCGCCGAGGGACCGCATTCGGCGGCCGTGGAACGTGGCGTGGAGTGGCTGCACGAAAATCAGCGTGCCGATGGCACCTGGCATGAGGAGCTGCACACGGGTACGGGCTTTCCGAACGTGTTCTACCTGAGCTACGGGCTTTACCGGAACTATTTTCCGCTGCTGGCACTGGCAACCTATGCGCGCCGCGCCGCGCAGCGGCCCCCGTCGCCGGTGCTGTTGCAGATGGCGAGCGTGGTGGGCAGCCTCGCCGGCTAGGGCGTCTCTGGCGGGGACATTTTTGGAGCGGCTGCCCCTGCGCCAGACGAGATTCCAGGCCGGTTCAGCAGATCCTGCAGGCGCAGATAGACCCCGTTGGTCCAACCGAATCCAATCACATTGGCCTTGTACCCTGCAGCCACCGCAATGTTGTCTGACCCGCTGACGACGTTGTACTTTTCGCGCACCGTGCCATCGCGCCGGTAGTTGTCGAGCACCGTGGCGGAAAACTTTGTGGCGAGCCGCGTGGCGTCGGCGTGGAAGCCGTAGCGCTCAAGGCCGGCAATCGCGAGCCAGTGGGTGGGTGCCCAACCGTACGGCAAATCCCACTGGGTTCCGGAGTCGGTGGTGCTGGTGGCGAGCCCGCCGGAACGTTCGAAATCAGCGACGTGTTTCTCGACCGCGGCGGCCTGGGCAGGTGTGGCGAGGCCGGACCACAGCGGGTAAAAGGTTGTGATGTAACGGTAGCCCGACTGCTGGCCGGTGGTTCTGTTCCAGTCAAAGAAGAGGCCGGCTTTCGCATTCCAGAGGTACTGGTTCACGGCTCGGCTCCGGGCGTTGGCCATCGCGGTCCAGCGCCGGGCCTCGGTGGGTTTGCCGAGCACGGTGGCGATGTGGGCGAGGTCGGTTTCACACTTGAACAGCAGGCTGTTGAGGCCGACGGGAGCGTAGTTTTCCGTCCCGCCGCTGAAGGGGCCGAAGCGAAAGGTGGTATCGAAGCCGGATTCCCGCATGGCGCGGTCGCCGGCATAGAAATCTGCCGTGAGCCGGTGGCCGTCGACCACGGCACGGGCGCAGACGTGCGAGAGGCGGACGTCGCAGCTCGTTCGGGCAAGCGCGGGAATCTGGGCCGGCGTCGGGTCGGTGGGTCCGTCCACGAGGTAACGGGAGCCTTCGGCGGGGTGGGCCAGCATCCAGCGAATCACGTCGGGGTAATAGCTGCTGTCGTCGGCCATCTCGGGCACGGGGCCGGCGCCGAGGTCGTGGTAGCGGGCCAGGCCGGTTGAGCCGATGGCATGAATCGGTGAGGTCCAGAGTGCGTGATCCTGCCGGGCCATGGCATAGGCGTGCTCGAGCCAGGCTTTGCCGAGCGGTGCCGTGTTCGCCGGAGGAGTGTGCTCGTAGACTTCGCGGATCATGGAGCTGAGCAGGGGCGGCTGCGAGCGGGTGAGGAAATAGGTCCGGTTGGCATTGAGCAGAGCGCCATAGTGCTCGATCTCGAAGAAAAAATTGTCCACAATGCCGCGGGCAAGATCGTCGCGGTTGTCCTCGAGCAGGCCGAGCAGGATGAAGTAGCTGTCCCAGCCGTACATCTCGTTGAAGCGGCCGCCGGGGACGACATAGCGGTTGGGAAGATACAGCAGGCCTTCGGCGGAGAGTTCCGAGGGGCGGACCTCGCCGAGAGCGTGGATCGGACGCGGCAGATGCTCGACGCGCACGCCGCACTGCGCCTGCAGCGCCACCACCGCGGGTGGTGCCGGCATACCGGCAGGGAGATAGAGCACGGGGGCGGTGTTCACCTTGGGATCGACGACAGATTTGCAATCTGCCGTCGAGCGCGAAAGCGAATCCCAGCCGGAGCGGATATAAGCGGTCAGGTCAGCAGGCTGGGAGGCCGCCGGGGGCGCCTGTTGAGCGTGCAGAAGGGAGCCGGTCAGCAGGTCCGCGTGGCGGGTGGTAAACGCGCTCGTGCCCGCGCTCCCCAGCAGAAGCACGGCCACGATGCGGAACCTGGAACGGAAGCGAAGGAGCATGTTGATCTCTTGTGTCCCGGGGTTGACTGCTGCTGCGGAACGTAGCCACCTCAAGAGGAGTCACCTCAAGGGGAGTCACCTCAAGATACGTCAAGCCAAGATACGTCAAGCCCGCGTCGGCGATTCTACCCGAACGCAAGGCCAACCCGGGTCCTCACCGGGGAGATACCCGGCGTCCATCTCACGCACCCCCCCCACAAACGTCGCTGGAGCTCGCTGGCCCGCGTCACAAAATCAACGCACGGCCTTCATCTGGCAAACGGCAGCGTGATCCCATCACGTTGGCGGGGTCGTCACTTCGCAAGCAGACCTTTTCGCATCTATCCTCATATCTATGGATCGCGCCAAGTATCACGCCAAGCCGCTGCTGAACACCCCCGTCGCCTTTGTCCCGGACACATTCATCGAGATCGACGGCGTCCAAATCGCAGCAGAGGTCGGGGAACCACTGATCGATGCGATCAACCGCAAGGCCGCCATCGAAGGCCACACCGGCATCCCGCAGGTCTGTTACCTCCCTCCCATGGGTCCCATCGGCTCCTGCGACACCTGCATGGTCGAGCTCAACGGGGAACTCGTCCGCTCCTGCGGCCAGCAGGTCGCCATCGGCCAGCAGGTCCTCACCGATTCCAACCGTGCCGACATCGCCAAGCGCGAAGCCTTTGACCGCATTCTCGAAAATCACAATCTCTACTGCACCGTCTGCGACAACAACAACGGCAACTGCACCGTCCACAACACCACCGCCGAGCTCGACGTCCAGCACCAGGTCCGCGAATACCGCAAAAAGCCCTACAAGCAGGACCACTCCAATCCCTTCTACCGCTACGACCCCGACCAGTGCATCCTTTGCGGCCGTTGCGTGGAAGCCTGCCAGAACGTCCAGGTAAACGAGACTCTCACCATAAGCTGGGACCGCGAAATGCCCCGCGTCATGTGGGACGGCGGAGAGCAGATTGAAGGCTCCTCCTGCGTCAGCTGCGGCCACTGCATCACCGTCTGCCCCTGCAACG
>CAXTZL010000190.1:0-6339 GCA_964248555.1 uncultured Bryocella sp. | reverse complement strand
AGGTTGCAAGCGTGTCGGCAAAGTACATCTTTGTGACGGGCGGCGTCGTGTCGTCCCTGGGCAAGGGGCTGGCCGCGGCCTCCATTGGCTGCCTGCTGGAGGCGCGCGGGCTGCGCGTCAACCTGATGAAGTTCGATCCGTACCTCAACGTCGACCCCGGCACGATGAGCCCGTTTCAGCACGGTGAGGTCTTTGTCACGGACGACGGCGCCGAAACCGACCTCGATCTCGGCCACTATGAGCGCTTCACCCACGCGCCGCTCAGCCGCGACAACAATCTCACCACCGGCCGCATCTACGAGTCGATCATCGCCCGCGAGCGCCGCGGCGATTACCTCGGCAAGACCGTCCAGGTCATCCCCCACGTCACCAATGAGATCAAGGCGGCCGCCCGCAAGGTGGGTGAAAACTGCGACGTCGCCATCGTCGAAATCGGCGGCACCGTCGGCGATATTGAATCGCTGCCCTTTCTCGAAGCTATCCGCCAGATGCGTCAGGACCTTGGCCGCGACAACACCTGCTTCGTCCACGTCACGCTGATTCCCTGGATCGCCGCCGCGCAGGAGCTCAAAACCAAGCCCACGCAGCACTCCGTCAAGGAAATGCTCTCCATTGGCATCCAGCCCGACATCCTGCTCTGCCGCGCCGACCGCGAGGTCCCCGAGGAGATGCGTCGCAAGATCGCAGACTTCTGCAACGTCGAAATTGCCGGCGTCGTTATCGCCCGCGACGTGCCCTCCATCTACGAGGTGCCGCTCAATCTCCACGCCGAAGGCGTCGACGCGCTCGCCCTTAAATATCTCCGTCTCGACGGCGGTCCCGAAGCCGATCTCACCCGCTGGCAGGATCTTGTGCACCGCGCCTATCATCCCGCCGACGAGGTCCATATCGGCATCGTCGGCAAGTACGTGGAGTACGAGGACAGCTATAAATCCCTCAAGGAGGCCCTCGTCCACGGTGCCCTGGCGGAAAACCTGAAACTCCGCGTTACCTGGATTGAGGCGCAGACGCTTGAGGTGCCTGACTTCCGCTCCATGCTCGGCGGCTACGACGGCATCCTCGTCCCCGGGGGCTTCGGCAAGCGCGGCATTGAGGGCATGCTCAACGCCATCCGCTACGCCCGCGAGTCCGAAACGCCCTACTTCGGCATCTGCCTCGGTATGCAGACCGCCTGCATCGAGTACGCCCGCAATGTGTGTGGCCTCGACCGCGCCAACTCCGGCGAGTTCGACCCTCAGACGCCCAACCGTATCATTTACAAATTGCGGGAGTTGACTGGCGTTGAAGAGATGGGCGGCACCATGCGCCTCGGTGCCTGGGAGTGCGTTCTGGAGCCTGACTCCCTCGCCGCTCAGGCCTATAGCACCACGAAGATCTCCGAACGCCACCGTCACCGTTATGAATTCAACCGAGACTTCGAAAAGCCCCTCACAGAGGCAGGCCTTCGACTCACCGGTGCCAGCGAAAGCGGCACTTATGTCGAAATCATCGAGCTCCCCGGGCATCCCTTCTTCCTCGGTTGCCAGTTCCACCCCGAGTTCAAATCCAAGCCGTTGGAACCTCACCCGCTCTTCCACGCCTTCATCCGGGCAAGCTACGCAAACCGCGGCTACCGCAAAGCGGAAGGCCTCGTTGCGGCAGAAACCAAGGCTTAAGCCCCATGACGATTCAGTACAACTACGAAAGACGCCGAGGCGGTTCCGGTACCCTGCTTTCCATCCTGCTCGCTCTTCTTTTGGGAGCCGCGGCGCTGGCCGTCTTTCTGCGCCATGCGGAATCGGGCCTGGCCGGCCGCCTCGCAGCCCTGATCACCGGCCGGCAGCAGACCTTTACCTCCGCCCCGGATGTCGTCGCGCACATCCAGCGGCTGAACCGTCTCGAAACGGTCGTCTATTCCCTCGATACCGTGGTCGAGGGCAAAGATTCCAGCCCGGTCCTTCCGGACGCCCTGGCCGGCGACCGCTTGTTGATGATTGTTCACGGCCAGACGGTCGCGGGCATCGATTTCAGCCAGCTCAAGCCCTCTGACGTGCAAATCAGCGAGAACGATGGGACACGTTCCATTCGGTTGAAGCTGCCGCCCAGCCAGGTCTTCCTCACGACGATCGATAACGCCAAAACCCGCGTCTATACCCGCAGCACCGGCCTCTTTGTTGCCGCTGATCCGAACCTCGAGTCGGTCACACGGCAAAAGGCGCAGGCCGACCTGCAGAATACCGCGCTCAGCGATGGCATCCTTCGCACCGCCCATGACAACGCCCAGGGCACCGTGCGGGCGCTGCTCCAGGGTCTTGGCTTCACCAACATCGTGCTTCAGTAACCGCACCCACGATCCCAGGGCCGCAAGATGGATTCTGTGACAAGGAACGGTTCAAACGGCATCTTCAGCCGCAGCACCCACGTCCAACCCGACGTGACACCCTCGTCCGTGCAGGAACACCCGGCGCCCACCTCCACCGGGGAGCAGGCTCTCGAAATGCAGCCCGCGGCGGTGCAGGCTGCGGAGCGTCGCCCCGCGCTTCCGGCCCTTACGGGGCTCCGTACCCTGCTCGCCCTCACCATCCTGATGTTCCATTTCACGCCGGCAGGTCTGGCCTCCGTACGCCATCCCTGGTTCACGCTGTATCCCATCATCAATATCGGGTATGTCTTCGTCAGCTTCTTCTTCCTGATCTCCGGCTTCATCCTGTCCTACAACTACGCCCATCGTCCCGGAGGCGTGCGCAAGTTGGACTTCTGGATGGCCCGCTTTTCGCGGCTTTACCCCGTCTACCTGCTCACATTGCTGATCTCGATTCCGATTTTGCTGGTTGAATGGCACACGCGCAGCCGTTCGGACTTTTGGATGGGTGCCGTGGCCACCCCTCTGCTCGCCCAGGGGTTCTTTCCCCATCTCGCCACCTTCTGGAACGTCGTCAGCTGGACACTGTCCTGTGAGGTGGTGCTCTATATAGCCTTTCCATTCCTGCTCAGGGTGCGCTGGCCGTCGAGTCCGTGGCTGCTGGCGCTGATGGTCCTCGGCTTCTGGGCGCTTGGACTCGTACCGCACACGATTTACCACTTCACCAATCCTGATCACCTTTCACACCCGGCCGACCGTTTCAGCGACGGCACCTGGCTAAATACCCTCAAGTACACGCCCATCGCCTATCTCTGCACCTTTCTGGCGGGGCTCACGCTGGGCCGCCTGCACGATGCGCTTCACCTCACACCGCGCAGCCGTGTCCTTCTGGGCCTGGCTGGCTTCCTGCTGGCCTGGGTTGCGATTTACCACGTCGCCCCGAACGTTCCGTATATCCTCGTCCATGGCGGGTTGTTTACCCCCGTCTGGTCGCTGATCATCCTGGGCCTCGCGGATGCCAATCCTTTGGCCCGGATCTTCTCCATGCGCCCCCTGGTCGCCGTCGGCACCTCCACCTACGCACTCTATCTCTTACATTTCAATGTGTTTACGCTGCTACAGTGGAACCACGTTGCGGAACGTCTGCACGTCACGGCGTTGGATCCCTGGATAAGCTACGTGTTCGTCATTCTGCTCGCCATGGCCGTCCGCCGCTGGGTGGAACACCCCTGCCAGAAACTCATCCAGGGCTGGTGGAGGCGCCGCGGTGTAGCGACCTGAAACACACTCCTACCCGGTCTGCCCCCCTCGTGGGACCGCACCGAACGCTAACCCTCGGTATGATGAGCCTCGAGGTCTACGCATGGAAGAGCTCTGGCGCAAGCTTACGGAGCTGATGGTGGCACGTCCCCTGTTGTGGTTGCCGGTACTGGCAGCCGATCTGGTTGCATTCCTTCTAGGTCTGGGTGGGAAGGCCTGGCTCAGCCACATCCTTATCAAGCGTCTGGAAACGCACTCCGTTCTAGGCGGGCCCGCTGTAATGGCCCCATTGAATGCCGCCGCCGTGCAAGGGGCAGTGCAGGCGGTAGCGCCCATCGAGTGGGGAGCCAGTCTGCTTCGTCTTCTGCTGTACACCCTCGCCTTTCTCGCCACGGCAGCCCTGGTTCGGGCCTTTCGCGCCCGCAACGAGAACCCGATGGGTGAAATTGCCGCGGTGCTCCGAAGCAATTTCAAGGACATCCTCCCGGTAGCGGGAACAGCCCTGCTCGTGTACCTGATCACGTCCTTTGGTGCCCGTTTCGTGGGCAATCTGCTGATTCAGCACGGCCATAAAGCCATTCTGCAGAGCGGAGCCTACGTCGGCGGCTGGTTCGGTCTCATTGTGGGTCTCATCACGATCTGCTTACTGTCTCTGCTCGTCGCCCCGGTCGCGGTGCAGGCACTCTCACGCCGTCCACTGGATTCGGAACACCGTCGTCAGGCACAAATTCTGGCCTTCAGCCTGGGGCTCGGTGCCATTGTTCTGGGCCGTTTCGTCGACGCCAACCTTGTTACCCTGCGTCACGCCTCGCCCCTCGCCCGCGCTCTGCTCGGCATGACGGGTTCCTGGATCGCCGCACTGCCCTATGCCATTCTCTTCGCCGGATTGGGCATGCTCGCCATCAAAGCCGGCTGGGGTATGGATCCGCTGCGCAGGGAGTCGGACTAGCCGGGCCGTCCCAAGGTTCTAACGCAAGTTGACCCAGAAAGGAAACACTCCCCGGGTCAACTTCAAAGGAACCGTGTCCTTACGAGGTGACCAGCGAACCCAGCCTTTCGCCCTGCACCACGCGTGCGATGTTGCCCCGTTCGCGCATGGAAAAGATAATCATCGGCAGGCTGTTGTCCTTGCACAGCGAAACCGCCGTCGTGTCCATTACCTTTAGCCCCAGTTTCAGGATGTCCATATAGGTGATGGTTTCGAACTTGGTGGCAGTCGGGTCCTTCTTCGGATCGGCGGAATAGATACCATCCACCGAAGTTGCTTTTAGCAGCACCTCGGCGCCAATCTCCATGGCTCGCAGGCTGGCCGCCGTATCGGTTGAAAAGTACGGATTTCCCGTTCCTGCCGCGAAGATCACGATCCGGCCCTTCTCCAGGTGCCGCACGGCGCGCCGGCGGATATAGGGCTCAGCGATCTCGTGCATCTCAATCGCACTCATCACACGGCAAAAGTGTCCGGTCTTCTCGATTGCGTCCTGCAGCGCAATCGAGTTGATCACCGTCGACAGCATGCCCATGTGATCGGCAGCCACGCGGTCCATGCCGATGGCCTGCTCTGCCACACCGCGAAAGAAGTTGCCGCCGCCGACCACGATGGCGATCTCGCAACCGGAGCTGGCCACCTCGGCGATTTCCTGCGCAATCGCCTGGATAAACACCGCATCCACACCAAAACCACGACCGGCCGCCAGGGCCTCACCGGAAAGCTTGAGCAACACACGCTTGTACATTCCCGTTCAGTGTACAAGCGTGTACCCAACCCATGGGTCACCTTTTGGCGTTACCGTCGGCGACCGCCTCCAGAAAACTCACCATCAGCTTCTTTTCACCCTCTTTCGGAAACTTCACCACGGCATGACCCCCATGAATGTCCCGCACCTGCCCGATGCCGAACCGGATATGGCGTACCCGGTCCCCCACCTTGAAACGCTCCGGTTCGGAGTGCACGATGGTCTCCGGCGCGTTCGTGTGAATGTCCCCATGCAGGGTATGGATTACCGTGGTGCCATGGGCATCACTCGGCGCCGCGATCACGTTGCCCGTCAATCGGCTGGCATGCCGGCGCTCCTCCCCAGCATCCTGCCGCAAACCTTTACGCTCCGCGCGATCCGTCTCGGCATGGGCGGCAAGATCCTCGTCGGCATGCAACCCACGTTCGCAGCTGTCACACCGGCCGCAGGGTTCGCCTACCTCTTCATTGAAATAGAGCCGCAGAATCTGCGTCCGGCAGGTGGAAGCCTGCGCGTAGTGCATCATTTCGTTCAATCGCTGATGATCGTGCACCGCGCGCTCTTCATAGAGCTTCAGCAGTGCCGCGATCTCCTCTGCCGCTGGTGGTTCGGCAACATCCAGCAGATAGCCTCTGCGTTCCTGGCGCACCAGCCCGGCGTCGACCAGCATGTACAAGATCACCTGGGTCCGCTTACACCCAACACCGGAAAACTCGGAGATGGTTGTGAGATTCAGCGCCAGGGCCTTTTTACCGCCTTTTTGCGAATGGATAGCGGCCGCGATATCCGGCACTTCATAAGTTGTCGCCACTGGCGGGGGGGCACCAGCCTCTTTTACTTGGTCGCTCGCTGCGACCTGCGGCTCGCCGTAAGATTCTGGATCGGCCCTCAAACCCCCCGAACTCGTCTCCGGCTCAGCCTCCGCCGCAGCCTCGGCCTTCTTTTTCGCTTCCACCTCCGGCAACATGCGCCCCAGCGCAAGCACCTCGAAGACCGCATTCACCT
>CAXTZL010000189.1:0-6354 GCA_964248555.1 uncultured Bryocella sp. | reverse complement strand
GCCTGCATCCCGATCCCGTCTGAGGTCATCATGCCGTTTGCCGGCTTCGCGCTGGCGCACTCGCAGGCGCAGCTGGTCCTGCTGGCGACCCTGGCCTCACTTGCCTCCAACCTTGGCTCCATCCCGGCCTATTGGGTGGGTGCAAAGGGTGGCCGTCCCATGGTGGAGCGCTATGGCCGCTATCTTCTGCTCAGCCGGCGCGATCTCGATTTGGCAGACCACTTCTTCTCCAGGTTTGGATCGATCACGGTTCTGGTTGGCCGTATGTTGCCCATCGTGCGCACCTTTATCGCCTTTCCGGCGGGCATTGCCAAGATGAGCCAGGCGAAGTTCCACATCTACACGTTTCTCGGCTCCTGGCCGTGGTGTTACGTGCTGGCGTACATCGGCATGAAGTTGGGCAGCCGTTTCCAGACCGATCCGCGCTTCAAGGCTGTTTTTGATAAGTTCCACCATGGCGTCGAGGCCATCATCGTCCTGGGCATCGCCTGGTTTGTCTGGACGCACTGGAAGAACCGCACTCCCGCCGAAGCGGCTTGAAGCCGGAGCTGTTTGCACCTGCGGGAAACCATGAGAGATACTTGCCTGTCCGGCAATACGGAAATTTGTTCTAGAGGTTTTAGAGAAGGGTAGTAGCAGAATGTCCACACCCGACGCCGCACAGCAGCCCTCTGCGGCGAACATTACGCCACACACTGGAAAACTTGGCATCATGATCCCTGGGATGGGGGCAGTAGCCACTACGCTCATTGCAGGCGTGGAGGCAGTTCGCCGCGGCTTCGCCAAGCCCATCGGTTCCATGTCGCAGATGGGAACCATTCGTCTCGGCAAACGAACGGAAGATCGCACGCCGCTGATTAAGGATTTCGCTCCCATTGCTCCGCTGGAGGACCTCGTGTTTACGGGATGGGATATCTTCGGCGGCAATCTCTATGACGCAGCGAAGACGGCGCAGGTGCTTGATCGCGACCAACTCGACAGCATGCGGCCCTTTCTAGAGTCGATCGAGCCCATGCCCGCGGCCTTCGATCAGCGCTGGGTAAAGCGTCTCGATCCCAAGATTCAAAAGAGCGGTAAGAATAAGTGCGATCTTGCCAACCAGATTCGCAACGACATCGCCGAATTCAAAACCAAAACCGATCGTCAGGTGATGATCTGGTGCGGTTCAACAGAAATTTACATCCAGCAGTCAGCAGTTCACGAGACGCTTGAGGCCTTCGAGAAAGGTCTTGTCCAGGACGACCCCAACATCTCGCCCTCGATGCTGTACGCCTGGGCGGCCTTGAAAGAAGGCATTCCGTTTGCGAACGGCGCACCCAATCTCACGGTCGACATTCCCGCTTTGCAAGAGCTGTCAAAGAAGGTCGGGGCACCGATTTGTGGCAAGGACTTCAAGACCGGCCAAACGTTCATTAAGACCGTGCTGGCACCCGCGTTCAAGACTCGTCAGCTCGGTGTGGCCGGTTGGTATTCCACCAACATTCTCGGCAACCGCGACGGCGAGGTGCTGGACGATCCGGATAACTTCAAGACCAAAGAAGTCTCAAAGCTTGGTGTATTGGAGCACATCTTCCAGCCGGAGAAGAACCCGGACCTCTACGGCGACCTGTACCACAAGGTGCGGATCAACTACTACCCGCCGCGCGGCGATAACAAGGAGGGCTGGGACAACATTGATATTTTCGGGTGGCTCGGCTATCCAATGCAGATCAAGGTTGACTTTCTTTGTCGTGACTCCATCCTTGCCGCGCCTCTGGCTCTTGATCTTTGCCTCTTTATGGATCTCGCAAATCGGACCCCGGCTCTGAAGCACCTCGGGATTCAGGAATGGCTCAGCTTTTACTTCAAAGACCCTGATACGGCTCCGGGCGTGTACCCGGAGCACGACCTCTTTATCCAATCGATGAAGCTGAAGAACACCTTGCGCCACATTATGGGTGAAAGTCTGATCACGCATCTTGGCCTGGAGTACTACGGCGAGTAGCAGTACCGATAGCAGCAAATTGGTGGTCCCGTGGTGTTTCGCCTGGGACCACCTTCTGTTAACCCTCGGCAACGCCCAGCAGCTCCGTCCAAAGTTCTTTTACGCCCTTCTCTGTATTGGTGGACACAGGAAGGATGATCTCCTCGCCGTGCGCCTTGCGGAGCACCGCCAAAGACTTGGCAAGGGTGTTGCCGGAAAGCTTGTCGGTTTTGGTTGCGACAACGAGGTGCGGGCGCTGCATCGCTCGCAAAGCCTCGATCAGCATGATGTCGCTTTCCTGGGGCGGAATGTTTGAGTCAACCAGGCAGATACAAAGTGCCAGTTGCTGTCGCTCGGCGAGGTACGGCTCGATAAACTTAGGCCACTCTGCAGAGATGGACTTCGAGATCTTGGCGTAACCGTAGCCTGGCAGATCCGCAAAAATCAGCGAGGGTTTTGCCTTGAATTTCTGCGAGGTGCCTTCGTGCAGGGCGAAAAAGTTAATGGCGCGCGTGCGGCCAGGGGTGGAAGAGACCTTCGCCTCTTTTGAGCCGAGCAGCTTATTAATCAGCGAGGACTTGCCGACATTGGACCGCCCAAGAAAAGCAATCTCGGGGGCGTCGCCTGTACGAGTGGCCGTGGGGAAATGACTGGCGTCCATGGCGGAGAGGAGGAATTCTGTGTGGAACGGCATGAGTGGGTCTCGATCCGGTTTGAAGCGGCAGTTACCAGACTATGCGATGCCTGTCGATCCGTCGCAGAGGGTCAAGAATGCCCACATCGGGCAAGCCGCTAGTCCGAAGGTGCCGTAGTCCGGAGCCGCTGTTCCGCCTAGCATCAGGCGAGAGTCCGTTTTGAATGGATGAGCTGCGGTGATGAATGCAGACTGAGTCGCTGAAGGCGCGATCGCAGAGGTGGCTGCTTCTTCGCCTGCTGCTTTTGGCGCCTGGATTTGCCGCTGCGCAAGGCGGTCTGATTCGACCGGAGGCGATTGCTTATGATGCTGCGGGGAATCTCTACATCGCGGACAGTGGACGAAATCAGGTTCTGGAGGCGACGCTTGCCGGCCAGCTGGTTGTTCTAGCGGGAACCGGAACGCAGGGCTATGCCGGCGATGGCGGCCCCGCTGTAGCAGCGCAGCTCAATCGCCCCCAGGGCGTTGCCGTTGGAGCGGACGGCAGTGTTTATATCGCGGACACAGGAAACGCCCGTGTTCGCAAGGTGCTTTCAGGGACCATGACGCTTTTTGCCGGGGATGGGCGACACGTCTACGCGGGCGACGGGGGGGGGGGGCCGAACGCGGCGAGTTTTCGCCTGCCGACAGCGCTCGCGCTGGTGGGTAGTCAAGCGCTGTTGATCTGTGACACGGCAGATCACCGGATTCGCCGCATCGACCTGAGTTCCGGCGGTCAGATAAGCACCTTCGCCGGAACCGGCGCGCAGGGCTTTGCGGGCGACAACGGCCCGGCGATGCTTGCAGAACTGGATTCGCCGGCAAGTCTCACCGTGGCCTCCGATGGTAGTGTCTACATCGCCGATGCGCACAATGCGCGTGTGCGGGTGGTCTCGGCAGCAGGCGTGATTACCACCATCGCAGGCAACGGCCAGCCCGGCACAGGTGGCGACGGTGCAAACGGACTGGCGGCTTCGCTGGACAGCCCGCAAGGCTTGGTGATTGCGGCTGACGGCTCGCTTCTGGTCAGCGATGGTGATGACGAGCGTGTGCGGCAGCTGAGCACCGGCGGCATCGTTTCAACCCTGGCCGGCACGGGAGCCGAAGGCGCGAGCGTGGACGGTGTGACCGCGACCGCAGCGGTTTTGAACAGGCCCAAGGGCTTGGCGGTTTCGTCCTTCGGCATGCCAGCGATTGTGGATTCATTGAATGCCACGATTCGGGTCCTTACTCCCTCGGGCATGCTGTTTCAACCGGCTGCCCTGGTGAGCGGGCGAGTCACTTCCGTGGTCCAGATGCAGCTCGGTTCTGTGCAGTCGGCCATGCAGGTTTATGGACCCTTCTCTGTGAATGTTCGCGTGGCAGGGCCTGTAGGGACCCCACAGGGACAGGTGGTGTTGAAAGATGGGGCAACCCTGCTGAGCAGCGCGTCACTACAGGGCGGGCAAGCGACGATCAGCGTGCCAGTAATTTCTGTGGGGCAACACGCGCTCATGGCCAGCTATGGAGGTGATGGTCTGAACCCGGCCGCGCTGGGAGCTGCCGCGACGGTGCAGGTCACGCCGCTCTCCGTAACGGCTACCGCCGATGATGTTTCGGTTGCCTATGGCGCGGCGTTGCCGGCGCTCACAGGTTCACTGCAAGGTGTTCTTTCGCGGGATATGGGACAGGTTCTTGCGAGCTTCGGTTCGGCGGCCGCCAGTCTATCCCCGGTTGGCACCTACCCCGTTACGGCGTCTCTCACAGGTCCTCAGAGTGCAAATTATGCAGTGTCGATATCGCCCCACTCGGGTGCCCTGCACATCGTTCCCGCAAGGAGCACCACAAGTCTGACTAATGTGGGCCAGGGCTATGCCGGCCTTCCGCTCCGACTCGCTGCCTCGGTAGTCTCCTCCACCAGTGGCCATCCCACCGGCACCGTGCAATTTGTGGACGGAGGTACGTTGGTCGCGACCGGGACAGTGGTGAATGGGAGTGCTGCCGGCGTGTACTCCGCACCCACGAGTGGTGTACACAACCTGGGCGCGATCTACAGCGGGGATAGCAATTTCCTCTCAAGTGCTTCGCCTGTGCAGGTGACTTCAACGGACGCGATTCCGGATTTTGCGTTGACCTTGAGCGGTGCCTCCGGTGGGACGGCCATCACAGGTGCAGCGCTGACGTACAACCTGCTCGTGAGTGCACAGCCCGCCCCATTCACCGGCGGGGTGACGCTCTCGGTAAGCGGTCTGCCGACAGGTGCGACTGCGAGTTTTTCACCGGTGCAAGTCGTTCCTGGTGCAGGGTCGGTTCCGGTGATTATGACGGTTCAGCTGCCGGCCGTGCTGGCGTCCGTGTCACCGTACCGGCAGCCTGTCGTGCGATGTGGTTTGGTTCTTCTGGTGATGGGCATCAGCGGTGTCCGTCTTCGACGGCCACGCTCCACTGCTTTTCTGGCGCTTTGCTGCGTTTCGCTCACCGGTTGTGGTGCACGTACGGTGGGTGAGGCTGCAGGCGGGCTGACCAGCAAAACCTATGCTTTGCAAATCACGGGAACCTCGACCAATCTGGTGGGCTCGGTCGTAACGCATAGCCTGCAGGCCACATTGATCGTGCAGCAATAACGTTTTCACGCAAGGAGCCTCCGCTCCCGAGCAAAGCAGCGCGCCAATGCGCTTCCGCATCTACAAGTTTGTTGTCCTCATAATCTCTCAACGCCCGTTGCCAGCCTCTGCTTTTGGTCAAGCGCTGGCAAGAACGAAGGTAATCGAACGATGAAACGTACCCTGCTTCCAGGCAAGCCGTACCCGCTCGGTGCAACGCCCTCCAGCCTCGGCACAAACTTTGCACTCTATTCCGAATACGCAACGGCCGTAAGTGTGTGCTTTTTTGACGAGACCGGTGAACAAACCGACTGCATCGCTTTGCGAGAGATTACTGCTTTTGTATGGCACGGCCTGGTGCGCAACATCAAGGCTGGTCAGCAATATGGATTCCGGGTGGAGGGTCCCTGGGAACCGGAGAAGGGACTTCGCTTCAACGCAAGCAAGCTTCTCGTGGATCCCTACGCCAAGGCCATCACGGGCCAGCATGCGGATGAGTCGAAGCCTACGTTGCCCGACCCGAAGGGGCCGATTTATCCGTACGACGTGACGTCAGGCGACGACACAAAGAAAGACGAAACGGATGATGCTCAATTTGTTCCGAAAGGTGTTGTAGTCAGTGATCACTTTGATTGGGGCGATGATTGCTGGCCGCAGACGCCGATCTCTGATTCGGTCATTTACGAGGTCAACGTCAAAGGATTCTCGCGTCGTAACGAGGCCATTCCTGCGAAACTTCGCGGAACGTACGCCGGCCTGGCGCACCCTTCCAGCATCGAGTACCTGCAAAAACTAAACATCACCGCGGTGGAATTGTTACCCGTGCACCACTTCATTGACGAGGGTCACCTCCTTGATCGCGATCTGCGCGACTACTGGGGATACAACACCCTGGGCTACTTCGCTCCCATGTCGCGCTACAGTTCCTGCGGCGACGAGGGATGCCAGGTGGCGGAGTTCAAGGAGATGGTCAAGACTCTTCACCGCGAGGGTATTGAGGTCATCCTGGATGTGGTTTACAACCACACTTGTGAGGGCAACGAAAAAGGCCCGATGCTTTCCCTGAAAGGCATCGACAATACCACCTATTACACAAACTTTCCATATTTTTATCTTTTTTGTTAGTGCTATCATCT
>CAXTZL010000188.1:0-6410 GCA_964248555.1 uncultured Bryocella sp. | reverse complement strand
TGCGGTTTGCTATCCGTGAGGGTGGACGCACTGTGGGTGCGGGTACGATTGCGGAAATCGTTAAGTAGGGTCGGCATTGCGAGCGGACGGGATTCGTTAGGTTCCGTCCGCGAGCGATCCGGCCGTTATTTATGGTCCTTCCCCGAACGCCAAATCTGCGAGATAATAGACACGTGCGGCTTTGCCGTGTAAGGCCCCGTGAGGGGCAAAGGTGCAGGGTGCTTTACCCTGCGTCGCGGCGTGCCGGGTGTACCCCGGTAAGCTGCTTGCCAACCGAGGTGATTGGCCAAACTTTTAGGAGAAACTCATGCGCGAGATCGTTACCCTGCAGTGCCCGGTGTGTAAGAACCGGAACTACTCGACCACCAAGAACAAGAAGACCACTACGGGTCGCCTTGAGTTCGCCAAATTTTGCAACACGTGCCGCAAGCACACGGATCACAAGGAAACGAAGTAGGGGACTGGCTGTTCGGGCGGAGGCGCTTTGCGCGGAAGTTTCGGGCGGCACAGACTGAGAGGGCGGCGCACCCGCCGCTCCCGCTGGGGGAGTAAGCTCAACGGTTAAACTGTCGGTCTCCAAAACCGAACTTCTCGGTTCGAATCCGAGCTCCCCCGCCATATTTGCCGGTAACTATCCGAGCATGACATTAGACCTTCGCCGGAGGCGGAGCAGGTTCGCAGAACAGGAGCTGTAGGATGGCTGAAACCGCTGTTGTTGAAACGACGCCACAGCAGTCCCTTGTGCCGCATGAGCCTGCCAACGGCCCGGCTCGCTTCGTTGAGTTCCTGAAGGATACGCGGCAGGAGATGCACAAGGTTGTGACTCCCAGCCGTGAAGAGGTTCAGGCCAACACGATCATCGTGATTGCCACGGTGTTTCTTTTTGCGGCTTACTTTGCACTGATCGATAACACACTCGGACGGCTGATTGATAAGGGCCTGCTCAAGCTCACGGGCCACTAGGTTGAACTTCAGATTCTAGCCCGGGGCGTCAGAGATCCAGATACATGGTTTGAACGATTCGGTTTACACGAGATACGAAGCACATGGCAGAAGAGATGGAAGAATTGCAACAGGGCGAAGAGCAGGCAGAGCCGGTAACCGGCATCGAGGGCTATGCGGGCGACGGTGCTGAGGCCGCTCTGGAAGGTGCGGAGAGCTCTGAGGCTGCGGCAGCCGCTCCGGAGAATCCCTTCAAGTGGTACATCATTCACGCTTATTCGGGGTTTGAGCGTAAGGTCAAGGAGTCGCTCGAGAGCCGTGTACGGGCCTACCGGCTGGAGGATAGGGTGGGGCGGATTGAGATTCCGACGGAGCCCACGACCGAACTGCGCAATGGCAAGAAATACACCATCGACCGGGTGTTTTTGCCGGGTTACGTCTTTGTCGAGATGGCGTTGGATAACGACCTGTGGCATGTGGTGAAGAACACGCCCAGGGTTACGGGATTTTTGCAGACGGGCGACCAGCCCAATGCGCTCTCCGAGGCTGAAGTGAACGCGATGTTGAATCGCGCGGACGTCAGCAAGGATAAGCCGAAGCTTAAGTTGAAGTTCGCCAAGGGCGAGCAGGTTCGCATCACGGAAGGCCCGTTTGCAAATTTCAATGGCGCCGTCGATGAAGTCAATGAGGACAAGCAGACGCTGAAGGTGATGGTTTCGATCTTTGGGCGGCCAACGCCGACTGAGATCTCCTTTGCCAGTGTGGAGAAGTCCGAAGAATAGGGAGCTCTATACGGCCAGGGCGTGTGCAGGTTTCGCCAAGTTTCAGGAGAACAGCCCGGCGCTTCACCGGACCTTCTAGCTCCTGCTCGCAGTACAAATTCCGCGAAGATAGGTCTTCTGATTTTTCAAGGCTTACTCGCATGAGACGAAGGACACATCATGGCACCGAAGAAGATTAATGGTTATGTCAAGCTGCAGGTGATGGCCGCCAAGGCGACGCCCGCGCCCCCGATTGGCCCCGCGCTGGGCCAGGCGCAGGTCAACATCATGGAATTCTGCAAGCAGTTTAATGACCGCACGAAGGATCCCGGCCTGGTCGGCATGACGATTCCCGTGGTCATCACCGTGTTCGCGGATCGTACCTTTACGTTCATCACCAAGACTCCTCCTGCTCCTGTGCTCCTGATGAAGGTGGCTGGCGTGCAGAAGGGCTCGGGGACGCCGAACAAGGATAAGATCGGCAAGGTGACCGAGGCGCAGATCATGGACATCGCTAAGCAGAAGATGCCGGACATGAATGCGGCGTCTGTGGAAGCGGCGGCGAAGACGATTCGAGGCACGGCGCGGTCCATGGGCCTTGACGTCGTGGCCTAGTGTCAGCAGGCTGGGCTACGAGCATGCCAGCTTCAAGAGTCGGGGTTGGTGGGCCTTTGTGGTTCGCCAGCCCCTTTCGTTTTGCAGTTTCGAGTATTAGATAGGGATCGCGCGGCTTGTCTCTCGGTTCGCGGTGACGGTGTGGGACCGCTTAAGATGAAGGAGATGAGTGCGTCCCGACCGTTGGCTCGGCGAAGCTTGGCTTCCCTTGTATTGTTTGTGCTCCTGGGTTTGGCCGCAGTGTTCTTTCTGCCGTACAGCGTGCCCGTAGCGCCGGCTGTTTCCGATTCCTATGTGTTTGGGTTCAGCAATCGTGCCGCCCTTCTGCTTTTCCTCGCCTTTGTCACAGTGTTCGCCTACTGGAGCGGCGGTCTTGGGTTGGTTGTTCGTGAACCTGAAGATCAGCAGATAGATCCGCCGATGTCGAGACGCATTGGCCTGACGGCGGTTGGGATCACCGCGGCTGTCACGTTGGCTTTCTGGGCGGCGTACCGGAGTGTGGGGGCGATCAATGAGGGTGCCTACCTGCTGGATCGCCTGCAGCATTTGGCTGCCGGCGAGACGATGTACCGCGATTTCGAATTTCTGTACGGCCCGACCATGCTGTACCTGCCTTTAAGCCTGGGGAGGCTTCTGCACCTGTCTTTGGTGGACGCCTACTATTTGGCATGGGTGTTGGCGTGGGTTGGCGGGATTGGGATGCTGTGGCTCACGGTGGCGTGGGCTTGCGGTACGAGTGCACATAAGAACGGGATCTTTCTGCTGGCGTACCTCGGATTTATTTTCTCCTGTGTTTCGCTGGGGTTGAATTACACGCCTTTGCGATTTGTGGGCGGTTCGTTTTTTGCAGTGCTTAGCTGGCGCGTACTGGAGCGACGGCGCTCTGTGCTGCTTGGGGTGGTCACGGCGCTTGCAGGTGGCGCCTGGGTGCTGTTTTACTCGCCTGAGCAAGGGATCGCTTTTCTGCTGGGCACAGTGGCGTTTTTCGTTCTGTTTGTGGACCGTTCGCTGCATGGCTATTGGTTCTGCCTGGGATTGCTGCTGGTTGGCAAGGGGCTTTTGTTCTTTGCGCTGTCGCGCACGGGAGTGCTGCATTACATGGGAGCGATGGCGAGCGGAGGGTATAACCTGCCTTTGCTCCCCAGCCTGAACACGTTGCTGACGCTTACCCTGCTGCTTGCCGCCGCTTGTGTCCTGATGAACAGCCTCCGCCTGCGCAAGCGAGGGGGGCCATTGGAATACCTGATCCTGATCTCGCTTTTTGCCTTGCCGGCCGCCTTTGGACGATGTGATCCGGGACACATGTTCATGAACACGCTGGGCGCCTTTATAGCGGCGTGGACTGTGCTTTCCTACCGGGCCGGAGCGGGACGGTGGATGGCGTGGAGCTACGTGGCTTCGGCGCTGTTTTTGCCGCTTGCGCTCTACCAGCAGAATAACTTTGTCATGTTTCCGATCAAGGTGGCATTGCTTTCACCGGCTAACCCTCACCCTGAGGTTCGCCGCGTAAGCACGGGGGTGCTGGAGCGGCTCTTGGGTCAAGGCAGGGCGGCGGCGAGTCTTGCGAAGTGGGCCAAGGCGTACCCGGTATCGCAGGCGAGTGATGTTTTTTCAGCGGAACCTCTGCTGGCGCCGCTTGGTTATCCTTCCACGCTCTTGCCCACAGCCGGTTTGGCGATCACCAATGGCCGGTATCGCGGGTTGGGGGGTGTGATGGCTCCGTACGAGGTGAGGGAGAAGATTGCTGAACTGCGAGGCCATCCGGAGCAGCTTTTGCTTTTTATGCCGGATGCTCGTTGTTCGGCTTCGGCTGGAGGGATGTTATCGAAGGAGGATTTGGCTGCCCAGGATCACGCGGCGCGACGTGAACTGCTGCTGAATCTGCAACCCTTTTATCTCCCCCATGTCAGGCACCAGGATGCTCTTTACGAGCCGGTTTGCGCCTACATTCTTGCGCATTATCAGAAAGTTTCACTGCGTGGTCCTTTCGCGGGGTCCGAGGTGTGGGAACGGGTTGGAAGACCCTAGGCGGTGGCGGCCTGCTCAGGCGAAGAGCCGCTGCTGGGCATCGTTCGCTGGGGCTGGAGGTCTAGCTGCTTGTGCGAGTTTCTTTCCGGGGTTGTCGTAGGAACGGGTGAGTAGGGCATCCGTGGAGCGCTGCGTCAGGCCGTGTCGCTGGCACAGACGCAGGAGCAGGGCCGCGGTCTGGCGGCGGTATGCCGCATCCGCGAAGTCTGCCGTCGCGAAACGTCGGTCGTAGTCGCCGGCCAGGTGCGGGAAGTGCTCGCGAACGAAGCTCATCCAGGTTGGACGCGAGCACGACTTCAGAAACAGTGGGAAACCGGCGAGGAAGCTGGCTCCCGCCCTCGCAGCGGCCGCGGCTACGAGATGTAGGGAGGCTTCGGTGTCGTTGATGCCGTGCAGCAGGGGAGAGCACAGGATGCCGGCGTGCAGGCCGGCTTCCCGGAGGCGGCGCACGGCGGCGAAGCGGAGGTCGGGGCGGGGAGCGCGCGGCTCGAGTTTGCGGGCCAATGCGGCGTCCGTGGTGGTGATGGTGAGGTGCAGGACGAGCGTGTTTCGCTCCGCGATGCGGCGCAGGAGGTCGATGTCCCGGGTGATGAGATTGGACTTGGTGATGAGGCCGATGCGGTAGCCGGATTTGCGGCTGAAGACGTCCAGGAGGCTGCGGGTGAGGCCGACGCGCCGCTCAATGGGCTGGTACGGATCGGTCGCGGTGCCGATAGCGATTTCCTCGCGCGGGTCGATGCGGTTCAGCTCCTGCTCCAGCAGCCAGGCGGCGTTTTCCTTGAGATAGATTTCATGTTCGAAGGCTTTGGCCCAGGGTTGTTCGGGGCCTTCGTAGGAGCCGATGGGGATCTCTGCGATTTTGCCGGGCTGCAGGAACTCGTGCGTGTAGCGGGCGTAGCAATATTTGCAGCCGAATTCACAACCGCGGTAGGGGTTGATGGACCATTCCAGGGAAAGCTGGCGCTTGCTTACGGAACGGTTGAGGAGAGAGCGGGCGCGCATGGCGCGGAACTGAATCAGGTGGCCGTCATGGGTGTGTTCGGCTTCAGCTGCGAGACGGACGATGCCGGAGGGTTTAGGCGGGAGGATCTGGAAGAGGGAGCCGTTGGTTCGCGTTGGGCTGGCTTCTGCGTTCGCCATTTCTTCGCCTCCGTGAGGTCGACTTTAGGCGCAGGTCACATTGCTCGTCAAGTGAAAACGTTGGGTATCGGGGTTATAGACTGTCGCCATGGTTGCCAGGGATCCTCGCATCGATACCACGCGTGCTTTGCTGCAGGCGCTGCTGGATCACTTTTGGGAGGCGCGGCGTGGCAAGGTGCCGCGGGAAGCGAAGCTTTGGCCGGGCGGCTATCTGATCAGTTATAGCCGCCTGATTCAGAGGGCGGGGGTGGCCGTTGAAGCGCGCCGTCTGGGCGGGCCGCTGGCCGAGATAGGCGCCCTGTGCGAGCTGAAAGGCTGGCCCCCGTTAGCAGCTCTGGTGGTGCGGCAAGATGTGGGGCAGCCTGGGGTGGGCTACTTTCGCCGGCCCGGAAGCCCAAAGGTTGACCTGGTGACGGAGGAGCATCTTCGAGGATGGGAGGAAGATGCGCGTGCCTGCATTGCTTTTGATGCGATGCCGCGCCGGGCGCCGGCTCTCGAAAGGCGGCTGCATGCACGGAAGGCCGTCTGATTGGACGAAGCTCCTAGTTGTAAGGAGGTCCGAATTGGGCGGAGCTCCCTGTTTGTCCCGTAATGGGAAGGCATGCTCAGAACATTGGATTCTGTTCTCGCTCGATTGTTCGGAGCGTCGTAAGCTGGAAGGGATGTTTCAGAGCGTAACCATGTCCTCCTCCGCTGCCCAGCCCCTGCCCGTTGGATCGCCCGCTCTGGCGTCTGGTCCTGCGAGGCATTCCGCTGTGCGGCGGGTGGGTGCGCCTAAATCGATT
Source organism: uncultured Bryocella sp. (assembly GCA_964248555.1). GTDB lineage: Bacteria > Acidobacteriota > Terriglobia > Terriglobales > Acidobacteriaceae > Granulicella. The sequence goes on along the minus strand of CAXTZL010000188.1, from coordinate 139 downwards.
CCATGGTATCTATGGGCGGGTGCGCTCGCGGTCACATCGGCTCAGATTGGTGGATCGTGGGATGTTTCCTGGCACCGTTCGATAGGCCGTGACAGTTTCTGGACGCCGGCGCACATGGCCATCTATCTGTGTGGTGTGC
>CAXTZL010000187.1:0-6441 GCA_964248555.1 uncultured Bryocella sp. | reverse complement strand
CACCGCTCTGCTCTACCTCTTCGCCGTCGCCTTCCCTCTCATCTACGCTCACTAACGGTCTGCCTTTGAAAAATTGTCACGCTCATCCTTACAACTCCGAGGTGTCCAGAGAAAGCCAACATCTGTAACGAATCTGCTGCATGAGGTCGATGCTCATTGTATGCAGCGTTTTAACCCAATCCATCGTGCGGCAAACGCCATGCTCCGGCTAGAACTCTGGCGGTTGCAGCCGATGCTGAGGGATGCAGGACCCTGTTACCAAAGAGCCCCGCATCCGCTCATGCCTATTTCGGCAGCGTGTTATTTATCGTTTGAGGAGCCCGGCGAATGGTAGCAATCGGGAGTTTCAGATGCGCCATGGCCATCTTGTCCGGCATGCGCGCAATCCACTCGTTCAGCGAGAAGTCCATGTAACGAGGTGCCTTGAACATCTCGAGGAAAACAAGATCCTCCGTGCCTGTGTTTTCGATGTAGTGACCGGCCATGGAAGGCACATACCCAACATCGTTTGCGTTGAAGTCTACGGTGCGGGCCTTGCCTTCGGCGGTGACCACCGTCATCCGCCCCTTGCCCTTCATCCAGTATTGCCATTCGCTTACATTGGGATGCCAGTGCAGCTCGCGAATCGCTCCCGGTTTGAGAATCACCTGAGCCGAGGCCACCGTGAGCGAAACGGGAAAGACACTCGAATCGACAACACGAACTTCTCCACCGGCGTCCTTTGTTGTAGGAGGCATGGCCGACATCTTGAAGGTGTACTTGTTCTTTGTCTCAAGATGATCACCCAGAAAGCTCTTGTCGGCAGCGAGAGAGTCTGGGAGATCCGCCGGAAAGATGAAGAGCTGGTTGGGCGGTAGCTGATCCCACTCCTGCCTGTTCCATCCCATATTCTTCTGCACGATTTCTGGAGGGGTATGCGCCAGAAACTCCGAAAGAAGGAACGTGTCGTCCTCGGAAAAGTCACCCTGATCGAAAACGAGCAGAAACTCGCATCCATCACCTGCCAAGCCCTGAATGGAATGCGGGAAGCCAGCGGGAAAGTACCACAGGTCGCCGGCCTCGATGTCATCAATGAACATCTTGCCATCCGGCTGCATGACAGAGACGCGGGCCTTGCCGGTCAGCATAATAGCCCACTCGTTGGCCAGATGCCAATGCAGCTCGCGAAAGGCTCCCGCTTGCAGGCGCATGTTCACGCCGGCGAGATCTTTCGAAGGAGGTAGCTCCCGGGCCGTGACCTGGTGTGTCCAACCACCTGCCTGAAGGCGCTTCGGCGTTAGATCGTAGGAGTACCACAAGGGACCGGGGTTACCGGTGTCGGTAAAGGGCGGCAGGTTCGGATCCGGATTCTGCTGGAGAAGCGGGCCGTTCTCCGGGCCAGGATCACTCGCATTGTCGCCCTGCCGGCCAGAAAGGGTCTGCTGCCGGCTCTGTGCCATGGCGTTGGCCGTCACGAAACCAGCCCCTGCCAGGGCCGCCGCCCCGACAAACATACGGCGAGACAACGTTTCCTTGTCATGCGCCGCGATCTCTAGATCGGGCTCATTTTGCTCTTTGTTCTTCTCAGTTTCCATGATGGCTCTCCTGCATTTGTGTTTGTAAAAACATCTTCCCAGACACGGGCTCCCAGATAAGATGCCTTGCCTACTTGCGACTGTGCAAATTAGCTCAAGCTGCTTGAAGCGATTCGGCAGCTTCGTTCAAAATGTTTTCCATTGTAGCCACAAGTGCCTCGGCCAAGGTTTGGGAAACCAAATTTTCGTGCACTGAGTTCAACCGATTACCTCGGGTCGATTCATCTGAACAGCCCGGTTGTGACACGGGCATCCGCGCATCAGATCGCGCATACTATCGTCCCTACACAGCATACCTTTGACGCTACGAACTGAGACCGCAGGCCGGGTGCAGACCTTCACGAAGGTCTGCACCCAACCCTGTAACGAACACGCTTACCTGCCCTCATCAGAACCCATCTCCGGCGAACCTGCGCCCCCGGGCGACGTTTCTTGAAAGATGCTGATAAGGGCACCGTCTGTGCCTTTATCAGGTGCAAAACAGTAAGTCTATCAAAGGTGAGCCTGGTTGGTAGAGCGATTCTGCACGGCCTTCTACTTGATCAACAACCGAGACACTGCATGGCCGATCTCCGCAGTGGGCTGTGAGATGACGCTCTTACCGGGGCGCCAAGAGTTCCACATTGCAAAATGCAACAACGCTGCTGACAGTCAGGGTGTCCGGCGCAAGACAGCGAAGACCGGAAGAGCGTGCCGCTACGGTCGCTCAGATTTGGAGCGGCACGGTAGATCCTACCCTCGTCGGAACCTGTTGGTGACAGGACGCGACCCCAAGCCAAACACGGCACGACACGACGGTTCGAGCCTTAGCGAACGTTGACCTCGATCCCGAAAGTGTGATGGATCACATAGGTGCCGAAACGCTTGTCATGGTGTTCCGGCTGGCGATTGCCTTGCGCGTCCATCGCGCGGGATTTCAGTATGTACGTTCCCTTCGCTTCCGGTACGTTCCACTCAAACTCCCAACGTCGCCACACGCCAAATTGCGGTTCATCGAGGAAGCGAACAGGCTCCCATGTCTGGCCATCATCTGTCGAGAGCTCGACCCCTTCGATAGGCGTAGCGCTTCCCCACGCGGCTCCGAAGACGCGATAGGACAATCCGGCTGGGATGACCTCACGTGTACGGGGTCTTGCGATGGCTGATTTCACCGCCATCTGGCCCAGGGCGAGGCGCATCGGATTGCCATTCTCGTCATATGCCCAGTAGCCATAGTCCGACGTTTGCCAATACCCCTTGAAGGGCTGGGTCAGAACGCGGATGTGAGTCAGCCACTTCACCGAGGCCATGCCATAGTGGCCAGAAACCACGGCTCTGAGGGGAAATCCATGATCAAGAGGAATCTCTTCGCCGTTCATCTTGTACGCGATGATGGTGTCGCTGGCTTTGCCGATTGCGATGCTCCGCGCATAAGAGATCTCACCCGGCGGGATCGGCTCCTCCTTTGGAGTTCCGTGGTCAGCCGCTTCCAACAACACCTCGCAAGCACTCGGATCAAGCCCGGCCCGCTCGAGAAGCACCGAAAGCAGCACGCCCGTCCACTCCGCCGTGCTGACCGCACCCAGCTGCCATTGCGCTCCCTTCACTTGTGGGACCAGGAAGATGCGCCCGTTGCCGGCGCACTCAAGGGTTGCAGGCCGGGTAATCGACGGCATGGCAAGCAATTCTTCGTAGCTGATGGTGAACGGCTCGCGAACCGCTCCCCCGATGCTGAGTTTGTATCCGTGCCGATCAAGAACGGGAGCCTTGAAGTGGCTTCGGATGTAAAACAGATCGTTTGGCGTCAGGAACTCGCTTAGTTGTTCGAAGGGATACTCAAGGTTGACCGGTTCCCGTTCCCGAATGATGAGACCGCCCCGTGTTTCACCAAGCGCTTGCGAAGTGTTCATAAAGATTCTCCTGAGACAGGTTGGATGGCGAAGGTGACGCGGGCGGGCCAAAACGAAGGGCGCACCTGGTATGGACCAGGCCCGAGCGAGGTTCGGCTGCCGCGGGATTACCAGGTCGTCGACATCTCCACGCCGGCAGACCCCGCCTTACTCGCCACCGTCAAGCTGGTCAAGCATCGCGTTGTGAACGGCGACACAGGAACCACGTTCCTGCTCGGCAGCGAAGGGCTTACCGTCGTTCGCCGCATCAGCATTGAGAACGACTACAAGACGCATCAAATGCAAATGAATGGCAACTAGCCAGGCGCCGCTCGGCATTGCCTTGCAGCATCTGCTGCGATGGCTGACGGCTGGCAGCCTTGTAGGAAAAAGATGAGGACACGGTCCATGCCGTCTTCCCGACTGAGCTTCAGTCTGCTTGGGTTCCCAGGGCGGGGCAGGGGCGCCACGGATCCCGACGGTCGCCAAGTTTTCGTCTCCCAGCGACTCAGCCTTTTCGTCCTCGCAAATCCAGTTGCTATGCTTATGGAGTGACCTGCCGCCGCCGGGACTGGCTTTGAGGCCGCTCCGACACGGCGCAGAACAGGCCACAGGACAGGCAAAGGGTCCGCGCACAGCCGGGGGCACGCCTGGGAGGATGCATGGCAGACAAGTTCGTCGGTACGCCGAAAAAGGCCACCACACACGTCAACCAGAACGAAGATCTCATCTTCGAAAAGTCCTCGGCCGGCAAAAAGGCTTACCGCCTTGCCGAGCTTGACGTTCCTTCCGTGGATGCGGCTGCGCTTCTTGGCGAGGCGGCCCGGACCGACGGGCTTGGCAGGATGCCCGAGCTCTCCGAAATCGAAATCGTCCGCCACTTCACGAGACTCTCGACGTGGAACTATGCCATTGATCTCGGCATGTACCCATTGGGATCCTGCACGATGAAGTACAATGCCCGCATCAACGAAGCCGTAGCAAGACTCGAAGGTCTGGCCGAAGCACATCCATATCAGCCGGAGTCGCTTTCGCAGGGGGCGCTCGGCATCATGAAGCTGCTCTCTGAGTGCCTCATCGAGATCACGGGCATGGACGCCATCACACTGCAGCCCGCCGCCGGCGCGCAGGGCGAGTTCACGGGCATTCTGCTGGCTCGCGCCTATCACCAGTCGCACGGCAACCCTCGTAAAAAGATCATCGTCCCGGATTCCGCCCACGGGACCAACCCCGCCACTGCGGCGATCTGCGGCTACCAGGTCGCGAATCTTAAGTCGAATGAACTCGGCATGGTCGATCTGGCAGCGCTCGAGAAGCTTGTCGACGAAGATACTGCCGCCCTGATGCTGACCAACCCCTCCACGATCGGCGTCTTTGAATCGGACATCCACAAAATTGCGGACATCCTCCATGCCAAGGGCGCACTGCTTTACATGGACGGCGCCAACATGAATGCCCTGGTTGGGAAGACACGGCCCGGCGATTTCGGTGTGGATGTCATGCACCTGAACCTGCACAAAACCTTTTCTACCCCGCACGGCGGCGGCGGTCCGGGCTCCGGACCCGTGGCCTGCAAAAAGTTTCTTGAACCCTTCCTGCCTACGCCCGTCGTGAAGACCCATCCGGACGGCACTCTTGGCTTCGACTACAACCGTTCGCAAACGGTAGGGCGGGTTCGTGCCTGGTACGGCAACTTCGGCATGTTCATTCGTGCGCTGGCCTATATCCTCGCCAACGGTCCCGATGGCCTTCGTCAGACCACCGAAGACGCCGTGCTAAACGCCAATTATCTGCGAGCCAGGCTCGAAGGCACGTTTGAGTTGCCCTACAAAACACGCTCTATGCACGAGGTCGTCTTCTCCGACAAGTTGCAGGCAAAGAATGGTGTCAAGACGGGAGACATGGGCAAACGCCTCATCGATTATGGCTTCCATGCGTACACCACCAGCTTTCCGCTGGTTGTGCAGGGCGCCATGATGATCGAGCCCACCGAGTCAGAGTCGCGCGAAGAGCTTGATCTCCTTGTCGATGCCCTGCAGCAGATTGCCCGCGAGGCGGAGGAGAATCCGGAGCTGGTCGCCACGGCACCGCACACCACACGCCTGCAGCGCCTGGACGAAACCACCGCCGCCCGCAAACCTGTTCTGCGCTGGAAGGCTCCACCTGCGGCCACACCCGTGCAGCCGGACACCGCCGCCAAGGAGTGGTAACCGCGTCTCCAATCTTCCCTGCTTGATAAAGCAAAGGGCCTGGCGAATTTGCCGGGCCCACGCTCCCGCTACCCGCGCCTACTTCGCTTCAATCTTTACAAACTCATCCGCATCCGCCCACTTCACGTGCAACTGAGCCGTGCTTCCGTGGACGTCCTCAAAGCTGAGACTCATCACTTCCTGCGGGTGAGCCACCGGCTTCGACATCATCGCCGTCCGCCCCAGGTCCATCTCCGGCTTGTACACCGTACCCCACTGACCCGTCTGTTTATTCACGATCAATTGCCACGGCGTGCCTGCCGCTGCGGGCAGCGAGTAAAGGGTATAGGTACCTGCCGGGACTTCGAGATTGCCGATCTGTAGGTTTGTCGTCGTAATCAGCGTGGTGGCGGGGTTGGCACCCGTCCGCCACACCTTGCCGTAGGGCACCACACCGCCCATGACGGTACGGCAACGCGCGGAGGGGGCGTTGTAGTGAATCGTGATAGCTTTGCCATCCAACCGCGTTTCGGCCGTTGCCGCAGGTGAGGCTAACGGTTTGCCGTTGACAGACTGCCCGTGATCTCCGACAGAGGCTGAAGGACAGGGTGCCGGTGCATTCTGTGCCAGCGCAGAAGAGGAAACGCCCGTAAAGCCGAGCACAACGAGCATCGAAGAGAGGAGAGTGAACCGAACGTGCATCATAATGCCCCTTATGCTACGCTTTTCTAGCGCGCCCGTAGCTCAGCTGGATAGAGCAACAGCCTCCGAAGCTGTAGGTCAGACGTTCGAATCGTCTCGGGCGCACCA
>CAXTZL010000186.1:0-6451 GCA_964248555.1 uncultured Bryocella sp. | reverse complement strand
GTGCGGCTGGGCGAACGGCTTTGGCGAGGCGGCTTTCGCTACGCGAAGTGTGGCGTGATGATTACGGAGCTGCTGCCTGAAACGATCCGGCAACCGGCCTTGTGGGGCGAGCTGGACCGCGATCGGCGCGAACGAGCCTGGAAGACGGTAGACCAGATCAACGCCGCGCTTGGCAAGGACACGGTCCGCATCCTGAGCGCCGGGCCGAAGGACGCGGTTTGGAAACTGCGAGCGGAATACCGGTCGCCGCGATGGACTACGCGGTGGGAGGAGCTGCCAAGTGTTCGCGCCAGCTAAATCTTCTACTTACCTGTGCGTAAACGTATTTACATCGGAACGACTCTAACGAGCATGGCGGACACAAGGACACCGGAGCAGCGGCGACGCATCATGCAAGCCGTTGGGACACGCAATACCGGTCCCGAATGGGCGGTGCGACGGATTCTCCTCGATCTGGGTTATCGATATCGCTTACACAGTAAAGCACTTCCGGGTCGTCCCGATATCGTTATGCCTGGCCGAAAGAAGGCGATTTTTGTGCACGGCTGTTTCTGGCACAGTCATGGTTGCTCGAAAGGTCGCCCTCCGAAGTCGCGTCCCGAATTCTGGGGACCGAAGTTACAGGCCAATCGTGAACGCGATGTCAGTCAAGTTCAGCAGATCGAAGCGCTGGGCTGGAGCGTTTTGGTTATATGGCAATGCGAGCTGAAGGATTCGAGTGCATTGAGAGCGACCATCGTCAATTTTTTAGGGCATGAGGGCAAGGACGAATCGACAACAGGCACCCCAATAGGCTAGGCTCTAGCAGGAGAACTTAAACGTGCGACCGGTCGGAATCGATCTTTTTGCGGGTGCGGGCGGTCTGAGCCTCGGTTTCGAGCAAGCCGGGTTCGACGTTGCAGGCGCGCTCGAAATCGATCCGATTCATTGCGCAGTTCACAAGTTCAATTTTCCCAACACTCCTGTGATGTGTCGGACTATTGAGGGTCTCACCGCTAAAGAGGTGAGACGGTCGCTTGGTCTAGGATCGCGCAAAATCGATTGCGTTTTTGGGGGTCCCCCGTGTCAAGGCTTCTCGCTGATCGGCCGGCGAGCACTGGAAGACCCCAGAAACCGCTTAGTAGAAGATTTCGTGAGTCTAGTCGCCGACTTGCAGGCAAGGACCTTTATTTTTGAAAACGTCAAAGGGCTTACCGTCGGCGCTCACAAAGCGTTCCTTGCCGAGTTGGTGGAAGCCTTCGACAAAGCAGGTTATAGTGTGCGCCTCCCATGGCGCGTACTCGACGCTGCGAACTTTGGCGTACCGCAACACCGTGAACGCCTGATCCTTCTAGGTGCGAAAAAGGGAACGCGGCTTCCCGACTATCCGTCTTTTTTGACGAACGCGGCGGATCGGCCCTTTCTCCTGAACGATCTTCCTACTGGTCCGACGTGTGAGGATGCCCTAGGGGACTTGCCGAATGCTGAATGCTACGCGCGATTGGAGAAGGGCGACGCCGTGCGGACTTCGTCCTTCGGGCTGCCGAGCGCCTATGCGCGGCCCTTGCGTGGCTTGGACGAAGGGCCATGGCACTATGGATACGGTCGAGAGTGGGATAGTCAAGTGTTGACCTCCAGCGCGCGGACCGTTCATACGCCGATTTCACGTCTACGTTTTGCAGAAACGAAGGTTGGGTCTGTCGAACCGATCAGTCGTTTTTTTCGGCTTTCGCCTGTCGGCCTATCGAACACTTTGAGAGCCGGAACCGACGGCGCACGAGGAGCTTTTACCAGCCCGCGACCGATTCACTATGCTCATCCACGATGCATTACCGTTCGTGAGATGGCAAGGCTGCACGGATTCCCGGATTGGTTCCGGTTCCACGCCACGAAGTGGCATGGAGCACGGCAAATCGGAAACGCCGTGCCTCCGCCGCTAGCGCGCTCCATAGCGATGTCGATTATGGAAGCGATCCAGGTGAAACCCGAACGTCCTAATAATGTGCTGCAGCTCGGAGACTCGGGGCTACTGCAGCTCGAAATGTCAGAGGCCGCGGAGCACTTCGGCGTGGCAGCGCCTTCGGGTAAACGAGACCGCAAAAGCGGGGCGAAAAAGCGCAAGCAACACGAAACGGAGTTTGTTCGTCTGCAGCTCCTGCAGAAAGCCGCTGGGATGCTTTAAGCCACCTGCTCCGTTATAGTTGGCAGTATGCCGAGGTCGCAAAAGCCGCAAGTCATAGATCATATATATGACCGGCTCGTTGACTCGAAAACCGGTCGGCTGACGCGAACCGTGGTGACCAACAACGATGTTGTAGAGGCCATCCGGTGGTGCACCGAACACCAAGGCGTCGATCTATCGGATAAGAACGTCGCCAACTTCATGAAAGACATTGTGCGCGGTCACGGCGCCTCGGGTATGTGGCCCAGTCGCTTGCACGATCTTGGCATCGGCGGGCGGCAAGTTACAGGGGACAGCAACGTATTTGAGTTCGTCCCCTATGAGGAAGGTCAGACCGAAGCGTTCCCTCAGCTCTTCGGATACCATGCCGGCGTTCCTGAACACGAGCTTCAAAGTGTGTCGATGCCTCTTGCATCAAAAGCTCTCGGCCGCGACGACGAAACGTATCTCATCCAGGTGGCGATAAAGCTCGGCCTGATAGAGACTCATTTCGCGCTGCATTCGGCGGTCCAAGTCATCGAGCTCAACCATCTGCAGATCGGGATAAAGCTGAGGCTGACGGAAGTCGATTCCATGTACGCGGCGACATACCTCGACGCGGAAGGGGAAAAGCAGCAGCTCATCGTCACCGTTGAAGCTAAGAAACGACGCCAGCGAATCCTGCCGGATCAAATCGTCCGGCAGGTAAAAGCTGCATTCAACGAAACGCCGGTCTCGCTAGTGGTGCCGGTTGCCCTGGTCTCGGCAGGCAATGGAATCTATGTAGCTGAGTTCAACGCCGTGCGGCGTGAAGAGGCTGCGGAACTGTCAGGTTTGGAATTAGCCAAAGAGGTTCTATACAAGCTCAAACCTCCCGTAAAAGGGATTTAGGAGAGCGGTTCAGCCGTGTTGCGCGACCTTACTTGACCGGTTGGGCTGGAATACTTGTACACGGTGGCACGGTGGCGACCGGTGCAGTTCCTTGCGCGATGAGAGCACCCGCCGTTAAGCAACCTCCGATAAGTAATGTGATGATGCACCAGGAGACGTTACGATACTTTGGAATGCACACATACCGGGAAACATCGTAGTTCTGTCGCAGAAGCTGCGCATTCAACGTTTTGGCAGTCTGTGCCTCAAATGCTGTTGTCAGCTCAGCGAGATTCGTAAACGCAGCTATATTCGCCCAGAAGATAAACCCTCTTTCGCCCGAACTCTTAAGACGCGGGTACACAGTTCCAAGTGCAAATAGGATCGATGCGGCGAGTGTTACGCCTCCGGCTAGAGCTAGCCACACCGCCAACGACCACGTCCTCCAATGTTCGTGTCCTAGAGGGGTAATCAACTTTGCGCTGTAGAGAGTGCCAATAAGCGCACCCGAGAGAGTTCCTGCGAATGCAGCCTTAGTATCGGCGAAGCGAGCATAGTTAGCGAGATAATCATGCGTCTGCCAGAGGAAGGCGTGCTGTGCTGCCTCATCCGCATCTGTTGGAGGTGCTGAGGGGATGGTCGAGGCCGGGATGATCGGATGAGGGGGTTTGTTCTTCGATTTCATTAGAATATCGGAGCGGAGAGCCGGTGGGTGAGTTCCCACGCCGTATAGGGCTGCTGCGTTGCAACCCAAATGAAACCGGAAGGCTCAGTGCATTCATGGCATTGCCTGGCCCAATTGTGAGGAAGGTTTACACGCACCTTATCCCCAACACAAATGCCGCCGTTCGGAATGCGATTCATCAGCTTGTTAGCAACATTTGCCGGGGTCCCAATGGCTACTCTGCTGCTTTTCTCTCCATGAATGCCAACTCTGGCGATAGTCACTGGCCCGTAATCGATGCCGATTCTGAAGCTGACCGGTTCAATCCCTACACCCTTGAGCCAAGGGCTAAGGATCTGATCGTTCACATAGTGCATGATGACTGCCGCCTCGACTGCTGGCTTGATCTTGTCCTGAACGGTTTTCTCGTTCTCTCCGAAGTAAGCCATTAGGCCGTCGCCGGTGTTTTTCTCGTACCTGCCGCCGAAATCGTGGACGATGCTCAGCATCTCGGCCATGAACACGTCCATGAGCTTAAGCATTTGCTTCTGCTCTTCAAGGGTCCAGTTCGGCCGATTTGATGAGCCACATATGTCGAGAAAGAGGATCGCGAGCTGGAAGTGCTGCCCGCTTCCGATGGTGATGTCGTCACGATCAGCCAAGACGCGGGCGGACGCCACAACATCATCAAGTCTTTGTTCGAGATTGGCGATCCTGCGATCGCCTCGCGCTACAACTTCGGAAATGTAGCGTTTAGTGAATTTGCCAGGGGTCCCAAGCAAGGGAGTGGCGAGAATGGATTCCCAGAAGTTGGTTGACATTAGCCTCTCCAGCGTTGCGGTCGGATGGTATGCATCTGTGACTTTGCCCAAAATGGCCGTGTGTACAAGCTCAATCTCCTGTGGGAGGATTCTGAGATTCTGAGCGGCATGTGTTCTAAGCAGCTGGGCAACCTTCTCAGGTGCCCAGCTGTATAGTTACGGTTTACGCCATTGATCCGGCTTTCCTACGGTGGTGTGGCGGACCCGCTCAACCAAAGGAGAGCTGCCGGGATTGAGCTGCTTGGCTCTCTCGATGGCTTGGGCTTGGGTGGGAAGTACGGCGCTGGCCCTTTCGGAGTTCGGCCGTCGCACGGCATAATCTCCTTCAGGGCGCTGCTCGACGAACAGACGTTTGTCTGCCATGGTGAATAGTCCTTTCGCTGTGGGGTTGATGGTCACCTGTCTACCTCCATGTCACGTTGGCACGGGCTGATGGGGTTAACAGATCGAAGAGCTGAATCCTGTGGGTGCGCTCGCAACTCATTGCGAGCGCACCTGTATGTGCTAGTCATTGACCGAAACTGGTTCGTCCCAGTTCTCGGCATTCGCATACACATCCGCTTCCTGGTCGTCGATGCTGTTTTCTTCTGCGTGAACAGGCTGCTCCGCAGCTTGCGCAGTAGCGCGGTAACGACGCTGGAAAGTTCGCCCCCACAGCAATAGCTCTTCATCGATGTGTTTAAGTTGACCTCGCCAGATTTCAGCTAGTTTCCGATCCAAACCGGTAGCTTCCACCAGAGGGCGCCCATCATTCCCGGCGACGTTGGCAAGAGCGTCGAATGCCGCTGCGAGCTTATCGACTGCGGTAGAGAGCTCACTTAGACGGTTGTCGTAGTGATCTGTGGGTGTGTCGCCTGGACGGGGAGCGCGGACTTTACCTGCAGGTGGATATTCCTCGCGCAGATAAATGTCATCGACCATCTGCTCTCCAGATTTGTCGGAGAGCTGTTTCACCTGGCCATTGTCGTCAACCGCGCGGATTTGCCGTTTACTTGCAAAATCATGGAGGGCTTGGGCCAGCTGGTACACGCCTCGCGGTGTCTGCCGCATTGCGTCAAGCACTTCACCTGGTGTGCGGCGGTCAGGCTGCTCGTTGCCGTAGCTGCCCCTGTCGGCATTTAGCTTTCCAGAGACAATCAGTGGATATGCGGCGCGAACTGCCAACTCAAGCGATGCCGGGCCTGGATCGTGCCCACCCGGGCCGGCAAGTGACTGATGAACCTCGTTGATGGCCGATTCCTTAAGCTGCTCAACGGCTCGGTCTGTTCCGGCCCAGTTTTCGCGATGCGCCGCCTTGCCGAATGCATGCTTCATGTACCGGCGAATCTGGTCGGTCTTGGATGGGTCATCGGCGACTGCCCGCAAGATGAGTGCTGTTGCGAGCTCGTTCATCAGGCTGGGTGAAATCCGTTTCCTAGTCGACTGGCTGGTCACCGCAACGCGAATCGCTTGAACGATAGCTGAATCGTTCTTGACTAGGAAAAGCTCGACTATTTGCGCTGCACGAACAGCCGGATCTTCCGAAAGATGCGCGGCTCTGGCCTCTGCACGAGTGCAGGAACCTGCGAAGTAGTCCCGCTTTGTGGCAGAAATGAGGTTCTGACGGGAGAGTTCGTCGAGAACTTCATCCGCAAGAGATTCATTTTCCGGCCCCGGTCCCCATGGCTTTGGAGGGTCTACATGACGGAGCGCGACCATTGACTTTACGGCAGTCGCAAACCCTGTTGCACCGGACGGATGCTTACGAAATCCTACGAGAATGAGCGCGGGGACGCGCTCACACCTAATCGCGATCTGCTCCTCACCATTGGGACCGGCTTCAAAGCGCACGTTCAGGTTCTTGTAGAGATTCCTGAGTTTACCCTCCTGTTCGTCATAGGGAACATCGGCAGACTTGACCTTCAGCAGATCGTGAACCGCTGTAAGACGTGATGAACCCTCCACAGTGGTAAGAGC
>CAXTZL010000185.1:0-6463 GCA_964248555.1 uncultured Bryocella sp. | reverse complement strand
TCTTGTTCCAGGTTTCTATGCGGTAAAACCAGTTTTCGGGCGGTGGATTCGTGGTGCCGCGCAGGAAGACGCAGATCAGCAGGTATTTGACCGACTGCGACGGTGGAAGATCGGGGTGGAGCCAGAGGCGATCGCCGGGCTGCAGATTGGGAACCGAGGCGATGGGGAGGGTGTCCGGCCCACGCGTGACGCGCACGTCGATTTTGGGGCCGACGAGATCGAAATGAGCGTCCACGGCTCTTGCAGCCGATGTGCCGCAGAGGAAAAGAACCAGCAGCCATGCCGGTTTTGCCCAACCCGGCCGGTTTAGACGCTTCAGCCACTCACCCATTCTGGCAATTAGATGCACAGGTTGCGACAATTTCTTCGCGCCGTCCATTGACCCGAAGCCGGCAGCTCAGCTTGCGCGCCGGCTCGGCTTGTCACTTTCTACGGACCCATCGCGGATGGAGATGACGCGATGCGCGAACTCGGCAATATCAGGCTCATGCGTCACCAGAACGATGGTGTTGCCACGCGCCTGGAGATCATCGAAGAGTGCCATGATTTCCACGGACGTTTTGGAGTCGAGATTGCCCGTGGGTTCATCGGCAAGGATGATGCTGGGGCTGTTGACGAGCGCACGGGCGATGGCCACCCGCTGCCGTTGACCGCCGGAGAGCTCATTCGGTTTGTGGTGCATGCGTTCGCCCAGGTTGACGCTTTCTAACACCGCTTTGGCGCGGGCGGTTCGCTGGGCGGCGGGTGTGCCGTTGTAGATGAGGGGGAGTTCGACGTTATGGAGGGCTGTCGCGCGGGCCAGGAGATTAAAGGTCTGGAAGACGAAGCCGATCTCTTTGTTGCGGATGCGGGCGAGTTCGTCATCGTTTAACTCGGAGACATCGTGCTCGTTAAGCCAGTAGCGGCCGGTGCTGGGCGAGTCGAGGCAGCCGATCAGGTTCATCAGGGTGGATTTGCCGGAGCCCGAGGGTCCCATGATGGCGACGTACTCGTTGTGGCGGATGCGGATGTCCACACCGCGAAGGGCGTGAACCTCCTGGTCACCCATTTTGTAGGTCTTCCAGAGATTGTTGGTCACGATCACGTCACCCGCGTGAGGGCCGTCCGCGTTGGCGCCTAGCCGTTCTTCCATACCGGGTTCGATGACTGAAATTCCTGAGGCCATCCTGATTTCGCTCCTGCACGAGTGCGGCCGCTGGGCTCCGGGCCTTGTTTTCAGCTTAGCTGGTTCCGCTATCGGCCGCCGGTGCTGCGGTCTGGTTGTCGACTTTGAGCGGCACACCGCTTTTCAGGTTCCGGAGTACCTTGTATCTGCCGGTGGCGACGGTTTCGCCTTGCCGCAGACCGGACAGGATTTCGATGTCGGTAGCCCCGGAGATGCCTGTGGTCACGGGCGTGAAGCGGGAACGGAGTTTGTTGCCATCGGGCACCAGCTGGTAGACACCCTCGGCGGTCTGCGGCCGGGGTGCGGCCGCGACCGTGTCGGTGGGCGGGGTTCCGTGATTGCGGAAGAGAGCGGCCTCGATTGCGGGATCACGCTCCACGAGAGATTGGATGGGAATGGCCAGCACGTTGTGCTTTTGCGCCGTGGTGATCTTGGCGGTGGCTGAAAGGCCGGGACGTAACTCCGTGTTGAGCCCGTCCAGCGTTACGACGACTTTGAAATCCTTCGCCTCTTCAGTGCCGGTGACCGACTGGGAGGTGGCGACGCCGGTGGTGCGGAGCAGGGCCTGGTCGCCGACCTCGGTCACATGACCATGGAATATTTTTCCGGGAAAGGCGTCGACGGTGATGTCCGCCGGTTGGCCGAGGGCGACGTTCACGATGTCCGTCTCATCGACCTTCACCTCGGCGGTAATCACGCTCATGTCGGCGAGCGTCATGAGCGTGGAGCCGCCGGCGTTTTGGATGCCGACGACGACCGTTTCGCCTTCGCGCACGGGGACGTTAGTGACGAGGCCGTCAAAGGGAGCACGGCTTACGGTCTTATCCAGGGAGTCGTAGTTGGAGCGTTGCGTCGCGATTGCCTGCGCGACGTGGCCCCGCGCCGAAGCGGTCTGGGCACGCGTCTGGGCGAGGGCCGCCTGGCGTTCCTGTAGCGTGGCCACGGACATGTCATAGGCGGATTTTTTGCTGTCAAAGTCCTGACGGGCGATCAGTTTGCCGTTGTAGAGCTGCTGAGCACGTCCAAAATCAAGGTGCTTTTGCTCCAGATCGGCCTTTGCCTCCGCAATGTTGGCCTGGGCCGTAGCTTCAGCGGCGATGTCGGAACTGACGTCGGTGCGGGTGCTGTCGATGGTGGCCTGCTGTGCGGCGACGGTGGCCTTCGGCTGCACGTTTTCGACCGTTGCGAGCACGGCACCCTGCTTCACGTGGTCGCCCTCTTTGACGTAGAGGTTGGTGATGCGGCCGAAGGAGGTGGCACCGACGTTCACGTACGTTTTGGGCTTGATCTGGCCGGTTCCGCTTACGGTTGCCGTGAGGTCTTCGCGCACGACCTTTGCCGTGGTGACCGGCGTCACATCGGCGCGGCTGTGCAGCACCGCTCCGACGACGATGCCGGCGACGAGGAGAATGGCTAAACCAAACAGCAGTACCTTTTTAAAGCTCATGCCACCTGTCTCAGTCCGTCCTGTTGCCGGGGGGTGGATTGACTTTGCGAGCCAATGGGCACCGGGGCGATGCTCGACAACGAGGTCACAATAAGCATACCAAGGCGGGCAACTGCTTGTGCCTTTCATGTAAGCAACGTAAACTGAGGGGGTTTCCGGCGGGAGTTCGGCCTATGCGTTTGCGTCTCTTTGTTTTACTCGTTTTATCCGTTCTGGTTTTCGATGCCGGAAGCCGTGTACACGCACAAGTGGCTCCGGATAACGGGGGCGTGACCAAAGACCAGCCCGTCGAAGAGAGGCCTGATCCGCTGAAGCGACGTTTGAGCGACCGGGAAGAGTTTCAGCGTCGCAAGGCGATCCGGAATGAGTTGAGTCCTGAAGATAAGAAGTGGCTCAACGAGGATGTGCGCTGGATTATTACGGATGAAGAGGCCCGTGCTTTCAAGAATCTCGCCAACGAGGAAGAGCGCCAGCAGTTTATCGAGATGTTCTGGCAACGGCGCAATCCAAATCCGGACAGCCCCGAAAACGAGTTCCGCGATGAGCATTACGCCCGGATTGCCTATGCGAATGAGCACTTTGCGGCGGGCAAGCCAGGCTGGCTGACGGACCGTGGCCACATCTATATCGCCTTTGGAAAACCGGACAGCATCGACTCGCACCCCTCAGGTGGAAGTTATGAGCGGCCTTTGGAGGAGGGCGGAGGCAATACCTCCACATTTCCGTTCGAGGTCTGGCACTACCGCTACCTCGCCAGCGTGGGCGACAACATCGATATTGAATTTGTGGATAGCTGCATGTGCGGCGACTACCATGCGACGATCGATCGCTCGGAAAAGGATGCCCTGAAGCACACCCCTGGTGCCGGACAGACACTTTACGAAAGCACGGGTCAAGCCAAGCAGGCGGATCGCTTTTCGGGCGGGCTCGAACAGCTCGGGCCCGGACCGGCGTCCTCCTCGCAGCAAAGCAAGGAGTTTGACCGGATTGACCAGTTTGCCAAGCTGATGGCGCCGCCTCCGGTGAAGTTTGCCGACCTGGACGCTTTTCTGGGTTCCGAGAAGATTCTTTCTGGCCCGCCGTTTAACTTCGACGTCCGTACGGACTATGTCAAGTTGACCAACGACACGGTGCTGGTGCCCGTGACGCTGCAGCTACACAACGGAGATATTACTTACAAAACCAAGGATGGCGATGCGAGTGGCACGGTCAATATTCTCGGTCGTGTAAGCAATATCAATCATCATGTGGTTCGGACCTTCGAGGATACGGTGAAGGTGGAAACGCCCTCCGACTTGCTTAGCCGCACCAAGACGAACAGTTCGGTTTACTGGACCGCGCTGGATCTGGCCCCGGGCCGGTATAAGCTCGAGATTGCCATTAAAGACGTGAACAACCCGGATCATGTCGGCACGTGGAAGCGCAGTGTCGATGTACCAAAGTTCGATGATGATCGCCTTGGCCACTCCTCTCTGATCCTGGCTGGATCGATGGAGCGCGTGCCTTCCAAGGAGATTGGGGCGGGGCACTTCGTGATCGGCAATACGAAGATTGTTCCCCGTGTGCCAGCTACGATTTCCACCCCGGTCATCTTCCATCGGGCCCAGAACCTGAACTTCTGGATGCAGGTGTACAACCTGGGGATTGGCGACAACAAGCGTAATGACGCGACGATTGAATATCAGGTTTTGAACCTGGCGACGAACAAGCAGATTCTGGAGTCGGAAGAGTCCGCGGCGAAGCTGAATCCCAATGCGGATCAACTGACGCTGGAGAAAACCATGCCTCTGAGCAGCCTGGAACCAGGTCGCTATCAGGTCATGATCAAGGTCAATGACGGCGTTTCCAAGCAGCAGATTGCGGAAAGCGCTCCCTTTATCGTTGAGCAGTAAATCCCTAGTGCACAGGCCGGCCATAGTGACAAGTACGTTCAAAAGGGAGGTGTGGTGAGGCGAATCGATCCGGGCATGCTGGCTATGTTGCTCGTCTTATCGAATGCGCCCCATCGCGCCTTTGCCCAGGACTACGCCTCCGCCGTCGCGGGGGTGGTGCGCGACATACGCGGCGTGCCGCAGCTTGGCGCATTGGTGCAGTTATTAGGAGTGGATTCGCTTGTTGTGGCGGCTACCTACACTGATGATCATGGCCGCTACACGATCTTCACGGCAAAGCCCGGGCGCTACCAGCTACGGACCTCGGCAACGTTTCTGTTGCCCGCAGTGAAACACAACCTTCGATTAGTGGCGGGCAGCCGGACACTTGCTGACGTTACGCTGAACAGTCTTTTCGATGTAGGCACGTGGCTTCCAGTGCAACGGCGCAGCACCGCCGAGCCGGCGGATGATTGGCGTTGGACGATGCGATCCAGCGCGGAAAGGCCCCTGCTTCGTCTCGCTCACACGGAGGACGAGAACGGATCCTCTTCCTCCGCCGGGGCGCAAGCTTCTGCCGGCATGGAAGAGACTCCTGGCAACGCCATCCGGGCTGAGTGGACGACACTCATTGGATCGTCGGGCGTGCTGGATAGCGGCGTGCGTCAGACACTCCAGATCGAGCAACGTAGAGCAGATGGCCGGATCACAACCGTACAAGCTACTCTCGGCGCCTCCCCCGCGGGAGGGGTGGGTGGAGAGATGGCACCGGCCTTTGCGGCCAGGGCTGGTTTTGAAACAGACGATCCCGTTCTGCAACGGGAGTTCAGGGCCGTAGCTTCAGTTAGAACGGATTCGTCTGTGGACGGTGCGGGTGGACACGGATTTGAGGCCCTTTCCCTGGCGACCGGAGAAAAGATCGAATTGGGCGATGTGGTGACGATCGACGCGGGAACCCTTTTATCCGCCGAGCGCCTGCTCGCGAGCCGTATATCGTCCGCTCCCTTTTTGCGCGTTGCTGTTCACCCAGTTTCTGATCTGACGCTGATGTACCGCTACGCTGGATCGAAAACCCTGCAAAGCCTGAGCGATACGGACAAGAACCGGCTCGAGTATTCTCCCCTGAGCGATACACAGGGACGTCCGCTGGGCAACACGGTTTCTCACCAGGAGTTCGCCATTGCCAGAACGTCCGGACGGGACGTCGCGACATTGGCAGTGTACCGGGACGCTTTTGTCGCCGGGGCGGTCGAGGGAGGCGGGGCGACGCATGCTGAGAGGGTTGCGGGTCTGCCGATCACATTGAATACAGCGAATGGTGCCTTTCTCCTCACCCTGCCTGGCTATACGGCGCGGGGCATGATGGGCTCCTATAAAAGGGTGCTGACCCCGGCCTTGCGGGTGAGTTTACAGGCTGATTACGGAACGACTCTGGCTCTGAAAGAGGGAACCGGGGCAGTGCCACTCACAGCCGTGGCCAAGGATGTGATGAGTTGCACGCGGCTCGGCGTCACCGGAGAGTTGACCGGAACGGTTTCTCGTTCGCAGACCGAGTTTCAGGTGCGCTATCATTGGCAGCCTAAAACTACGTTGAATCTGGTGAACGCCTTTGACCTTCCCGAGGAGCAGGCTTATGCGAGTGTTTTGCTGAAGCAGCATCTGTGGTCGGGATGGCAACTTCGCAACGTAAGCGCGATCCTTGAGGCCACCAACTTACTTGCTGAGGGTTACCAACCGGGTGTCGGGTCGGATGGAAAAACCCTGTTCCTGGCGCAGGTGCCGCGCGCCCTGCAGGCGGGACTGACACTTAGCTTTTGAGTGTGCCGAAGCTGCTGGCACGCCTTGGCGACACAGGTGTTACTAGCAAGAGGAGTCGAAGTGCACGTCGCATTTGGCGTGAACAGCTTTACCTTGTTTTGACTGGATGGTGGACGCGGAAGGAATCGAACCTTCAACCTGTCGATTAAGAGTCGAATGCTC
>CAXTZL010000184.1:0-6543 GCA_964248555.1 uncultured Bryocella sp. | reverse complement strand
TACGAACCAACGATACGATAAAGTAGTGTACCTAGTACCGCTCACACGTCGGCCTGATCATATTGCTTGATGATGTCGCGGGCCTGTTCCATCGTTTTTTCTCTGTCATAGCTCAGTCGCGCATCCACCTCGGTGGAAACACGCCCGGGAACAATTTCTAAAATCTTTCGGCCGAAGGCCACCGCCAGCGTCTTGAACGCCGCAGCTGCCACTTCTTTATCCTCAGCATCATTTCCCAGCGACTCACGTGCTTGCGTGAGTACGTCGTCCACGATGGACTTGTACTCCGGCATCCCGGCCGCCGTTGCAATCAGCGAAGGATTCGTCGTCGAATCGGTAGGCTTGAACTGCTTAATAGAGTTGATATCACCGGTATCGGCGACAACAGTCGTCATCGACTTGAGCTGATCGAGAAGGTTGGCCATGGCAGATCTCCTGCAAACACGTGGAAAACACACCGCGCGGGAATAGCTTCATTATATGACGCAATCGACGGCCAGGACGTCCACTGGTGTGAAAGGTCCATGAGGGTTTTTCCCACTTTGGGAAGCGCTAAGCGCCTTTACCGGCTACCAGACTTCGATACAGCGCAATCGTCTGATCCGCGATAGCCGTCCAGGAGAACTGGGCCTCCACCCGCCTTCGACCGGCCTCGCCCATGGACTTTGCCCTCTCAGGGTCCGCCAACAGCTCCACCAGGCGCCGCGCCAGGTCCTCCGCAAATTGCTGCGGTTCCAGCGGAAAGCTCGTCTCCGGGTCCTGCTCAAACGGCACCAGGTGCCCCGTTTCGCCTTCAACGACCACTTCCAGAATGCCCCCGGTCGCCGACGCAACCACCGGCGCCCCACAGGCCATCGCCTCCAAATTGATGATCCCAAAAGGCTCGTACACACTGGGGCAGCAGAAGACCGCACAGTGCGAATAAAGTTGAATCGCCTCCTCTTTGGTCACCATCTGCTCAATCCAAACAATGTTGTGCCCCACCCCAAGCGGGTCCCCGGTCGCGAACGAGTGCCCGGCCGGCTTCACTCCCGGCGGCGTGTGGTTCTCCACGGCGGCCGGCTGGCTCAGTGGCGTCTTCCGGCGCAGCGCCTCCACCTTGGCCCGCATCTCCTCAGCGATCTCCGGCGTGTCCGGGGCCCCGGCGCACAACACCACCTGCGTTCCCGGCGGCAGGTACTGTATCGCCTCCACTAGGTGCGTCACGCCCTTTTGCCGCGTGATTCGCCCCACAAACAACACATAGGGCTTCGACTTGTCCACACCGTACTTCTCCAGCGCGGAGGTTTCCTCGGTATACCGGTATTGTTCGAGATCGATCCCGTTATAAATCACATGAATCCGTGCCGGATCCACCTCGGGATATGCCTTCTGGATGTCCTCTCTGGTCCCGTTCGACACCGCCACAATCGCATCGGCATCCAGAATCGCTGTCTTTTCCATCCACGAACTTAATGCATAGCCCGTCCCCAGCTGTTCTGCCTTCCAGGCGCGCAGCGGCTCAAGCGAGTGCGTCGTGAGCACAAAGGGAATCCCGTACAGCTTTTTAGCCAGAAATCCCGCCATCGCCACGTACCAGGTGTGCGTATGCACAACGTCCAGTGAATCCAGGTTCAGATTCTGGAGCAGATTCAGCGAAAGCGCCTCCAGGGCTCCTTTGAACTTGGCATTCGTCCCGTTCGTAATCGCGTCCCAGGGCTGCTCGAAGTGCACCTCGAGATTGGGATGGACAGGCTCAACGTGACTCGTCTCCAGATCCGCAGCTGACTTCGGCGGTGCACCCCACGCGTGTACCTCCACCTCGATCTGCCGGGCAAGCTCCCGCGAAAGGTATTCCACATGCACACCCGCGCCGCCATAAACATACGGCGGATACTCCCGCGTCATCAGCCCCACTCGCATCGCTTCGCCTCCACAGTCTCGGCTCGCCTTCTAAGGACGGGCACGCCCTCTATGATGCCCCGTTTCGATGCTTCCAGTCGTCCCGATGCATTCCCCCTCCCTCCACAAGCCGAAATGCACCCGCTCGAAACTCGTCCCGTCTCCCTGCACCTCTTTCTCTCGCCCGTTCCGGCGTTCATCTCGCCGGAAAACACTGTCTTCCGAAGCCAAGCCGCGCTATGGTCATTGCATAGATCCCACCAAGGAGCTAAGACTTGCCATTTGCTGCGCGCCGGCTGCTGCCCTTTGCTCTTGTCGTCCTCCTCGCACAGGCCACGGCGCAAGCTGCCGCGCAGGCTCAATCGCCGACGAGCGCTGACAGCAAACTTCAAGCCATCTACACCTCCGACTGGCAATGGCGCCAACGCATGCGCGGCGATGAGGACGACGACGAAACCGCCACACGCCTGCGGTCGCAGCTGCCCAGGGTCGACATCGAAAGCCAGTCCGAACGCCTCAGGCACTGGTCCACCGTTCTCGCCCAGCTCGATACGCTGAACCCCGCCGCGCTTTCCCCACCCGAGCACCTCAATTACGAGGTGTTTCGCGCACAGATTCAAACTCTGCAGAATGCCAAGAAATTCCACGAATACGAAAAACCCGTAAACTCCGATAGCTCGTTCTGGGCCGACGAAGCCGGTACCCCGCAACAACCACTCCGTACCGCCGAGGACTACGCCCACTACATCAGCCGCCTCCAGGACATTCCGCGCTTCTTTGCGGAGGAAGAACAAAACATGCGCCTGGGCCTCGCACGCGGGTTCACTCCTCCGCAAATCACCCTGCTCGGTCGGGACCAGTCCATCGCGGCTACGGCGGACGCCGGCTCTCCCGAAGCCACCGCTTACTGGAAACCCTTCGCCACCATCCCCGCCACCATCCCCGTCGCGCAGGCCCAGCAGCTGCGCGCAGCGGGTCGGGGGGCGATCAGCACCGCCGTGATCCCCGCATACCGCCAGCTTCTGCGCTTCTGGGACGACGTCTACGTCCCCGGCGCAACGAAAGTCCTCGCCGCCGAGGCTCTGCCGGACGGAAAAACCTATTACCAATCCAAAATCCTCGAATACGCCACCGTCTCCCTCACTCCCGGGCAGATCCACGCCATCGGCCTCAACGAAATGGCCAGTATTCACGCTGAAATGCTCGCCACCATGCAGGCAGCCCACTTCTTCGGCGACCTGCCCGCCTTTCTGCACTTCCTCCGCACTGACCCGCAGTTCTACGCCAAAACTCCAGACGAGCTCCTGATGCGCGCCGCCTTCATCGCCAAGGAGTTTGACGGGGTGGCCAGCCGCTTTTTCGGCTACGAGCCCCGCAACCGCTTCGGCATCATCCCCGTACCGACCGCGATCGCGCCGTTCTATACCTCCGCACGCGGCGGCCGGAATGTTTACCTCGTGAATACCTATGACCTGCCCTCGCGCGGCTTGTATTCTCTGCCCGCACTCACCCTCCACGAATCCGCTCCCGGTCACTCCTGGCAGCTCTCGATAGCCGCCGAACACAAAAATCTACCCAAGTTCCGCAACAGCTACATCTCCGCGTATGGCGAGGGCTGGGCGCTCTACTGCGAACGCCTCGGCACCGAAATGGGCATGTATCACACCCCCTACGAGCGCTTCGGCATGCTCAGCTACCAGGCCTGGCGCGCCGCCCGCCTCGTCGTCGACACCGGGATTCACTCAGAGGGCTGGAGCCGTGAACAGGCCCAGGGCTACCTTCGCGACAACACGGCCCTCTCCGACCACGAGATTGAAACCGAGGTTGACCGCTACATCAGCTGGCCCGGCCAGGCGCTCAGCTACTATCTCGGCGAAATGAGCATCCGCAAGGAGCGGCGAAAGGCTGAAGCGATCCTTGGGCCAAAATTCAATCTTCGTGCTTTTCACGATGCCGTCCTCGAAACCGGAGCCGTCCCCCTGCCCGTTCTGGAAGAGCATCTCGACGCTTGGATTGCCGCTGGCGGCCTCGGCCCGTACCCGGAAATGGAACATTAAGAAGCATGGGCCGCAGTCTGCGGCAGCGAACGCCGGCGCCGCGCCACAACGATCAACAGAATCGTTCCGCTCAACGTCAGTACCCAACTCGCGACCTCTGGAGTCACGGCCGTGCTCGAGGTGCTCGTCAGGTTCAGCGTCCCGGACGTCGCATAGTCGGTGTAATTCGAAGAATACAGATACGAAGCTGAGGATGAATTATTCAACGTATCAATGGAACCGCCCACGTAGTTCAACAGCGTCGAAACCGGCAAGTTGAGCAACACGATATCTCCGGTGCCCCCGGGTGCGGTTGTCAGCTCGATAGAGTAAAGCCCATTTGAACCGGTGGCCGAAACCAGGGTACCCAGTGTCTCGGACCCTCCGTTGTAAATGGCCGTTACGCTGGCCGCCGTCAGGGCACCTGTGGTTGTATCAATGGTGACTGTCCCTGTGGCTGTACCGTACGTAGAACTGGCACCCAGTGTGAAGGCTGAGATCGTATCGGCTGAGGCGCGGGATCCCCCGCCCACTATTACGGTGAAGGAAAGCAGAGCCAGAAAGTATCGAAGGAAAGAACGCATGGAAGATCACCTCCATCGCAGTTTGCTTCTGCGTCCAAGAGTTCTGAAATAACACTCCCGGCCTGCGCTGTTTCAGAGTGACCCATAGAACTCGGTTTCGCAGACTTCTCGCCCCTGAAAGTTGCACAGCGGGACGTTCTGCGTTGCAATCTGCGACACTTTCAAAAACAAGGAATTCGCTTACCGCACGAAAGCGTAGACCCCCCTCTTCCCAAGGCACGGTACGTGGCGTCCTCGTTTCTTTTGCGACTCACAATGCCCCATTCGTGCAAGTGCCTGGCACAAATCGATGGTGAAATACTCCGCGTGCATCGTCTGGAGTCCCATGGAGCACGTACACCACGCTTCAGCTGTCGCCGCTCCGCACCGGCCTGCAGCAGCCGGGCTGCGATTCACCTTTCGCTGGCATCCCTGGCCTCGTCTCGCCCTGGCGGCTCTGCTTGGGCTTTCCGCAGCCGTGCTCCTGCCTCTCGGCGTGCATAATGTGGCCGTACACAGCGACTGGGCTGTTGCAGACTGGCTGATCAACTACTCCGGAGGCTTTGTCCGTCGAGGTCTCACCGGCAGTCTCGCCCTCCTGGCGGCTCATGCCGGACTGTTGCCGGCCACCGCCGTTCTTGGTCTGCAGCTTGCCCTCTACGCTCTGATCCTTGTGACGGCCTGGCACCTCCTGCGCCCGGTGCGCTGGACCGCGGCCCTGCTCGCCCTGGTGTTCTCTCCGGCAACCCTTCAATTTCCTCTAATGGATCCCAACTTCGCCTTTCGTAAAGAGATCCTCTTTTTTGCCCTGCTGAGTTCACTGCTTCTTCTTCTTCTCCGTAGCCGACAACTAGCACTTCCTGTTGTCGCCCTGCTCACCTTCGGTTGTTCCTTCTGCGTGCTTTCACATGAGGCTCTCCTCATCTTCTTTCCATACCTCTTCGGCGCGCTTTGCCTGGCTTTGCCCAGCATGAAACAGGCCATCGCCTGGGCTTTGCTGCCGGCTCTCGCCTCGGCGGTTCTCTTCATCGCCGTCTCCCGGCATCCCGGTTCCATCGCCATCAGCCAGGCCGTGTGCTCCTCCCTCGGCGGTTCCATCGACACCGCGACGCAAGTCCCGGCACCCAACCCAACCGCCGACTTACCCGCCAGCACAAACCCCGGACTCTGTGGCGGCGCCATCGCCTATCTCTCCCGGCCGGCTTCCTATGCCCGCGGGGAGGTGCAGCGCGTCGCGAAAGCGGAACACTACAGCCGGGTCATGCCCCCGCTCCTCGCCCTCACCCTGCTTCCCGTTCTCCTGCAATTCCATTCGATGTGGCAGTCTGGAAGACGCCGTGAAACCCGCATCATTGCCACCGTCGCGTTGATCGCCGGTGCCGCCTCGGTAAGCCTCTTCCTCTATGGCACCGACTGGACCCGCTGGCTCTATATCCACGCCTTCAGCCTGATGCTTCTGCTCCTCTTCGTCGCACCAAAACATTCACAGGCACCCCAGCACGGTATGGCGCCGCAACACCGCTCCATTCTCCGGGGCAGCCCGGCACAACGCACGGCAACCGCCCTCCTCCTGTTCTCCTACGTTTTTGCCTGGCACTTGTCGCTTTATCAACCCAAAGTGCCTTTCGGCGGCCTCATTCACTACCTGCACAAGACCTACATCCCTTCCTAACTCTCCCGGAGCGTGCTCCCAGGCCTTACTCTAGAAGTACCGTCTCTACGCAAGGAGTACCCAGGCCCATGGCTTTGGTTTATTGCACCGCGCCCGCCCTGCTCGCCATGGCCTTCGGCCTCCTTTCCTGCGCCAGCAGCCCGGCTCTGGCCCAGGGATACCAGCGGCACATCGGCCCCGAAAAGATCACGACCACCACGACGACCGAGCCCTCCCCGGACAAAAAAGAATCGGGCGCCCTTGCCCCGGACAGCACCTCCGAGGACACCGTCACCACCGGCGGCGGCCGCACGATCGCCTATACCGCTATCGCCGGCCTTCTGCCCGTAGGCGCCACCGACACGCAGGACGCCACCCTCGCTCCCAACGGCACCTATTTGCCCGACGCTCC
>CAXTZL010000183.1:0-6548 GCA_964248555.1 uncultured Bryocella sp. | reverse complement strand
GCCGCGTCCGCAACTCCTCCAGCGCCCGCCCGCCCGTATAGCTCAGCACCAGGTCAAATCCACCCAGCCCCTCTGCCGGCAGATACCCTACCTCCGCCCCGGTTCGCAACGAATCAAGAGTTACCGGCGTATCCATGTCGTAAAACGCCCGCACCCCAGCCGCCGCCTCCAGCACCAGCCGCGAAGCCTCCAGCCCGTCCGGACAATAGCTCGTCACCAGCGCGAGATCCGCCTCGCGTATAGCCCGCGAAGCCTCCTCCCGGATCGCCCCAAAGTCTTCGTACAGCCGCAGCGTCCCACCTTCCGGCAAAGCCCACAGGTCGCGCGTGCTGGCGTAGTACGGCACGTCTTTCTCAAAAAACGTCACGACGTACCCGCGCCGCAGCATCGCCTTGATCAGCGAGCGCCAAAGAGTCGCATGACCATTTCCCCACGACGAAGAAACCGTCAGCCCAAAGATCACAACCCGCATATCCGCCTCAAACCGTATTCTCCCCGGAAACAAGCACGCGGAAAAGTCACGGGGCCACCAAACCCTCTGCAGAGTCGCCGCCCGGACCTGTCAGCAGGCCTCGCACGCCGCGCGCGGCAGCAATCCACTCCCGCTCCGCCTCGCCTCGCCGGCCACCTGCCGGGACCCGAGAAAGCTCATCCCCAGCTTGCCTTCCAGGTCCACAAAGCACAACGCCACGGCCGCCTCCGGAATGCCGGCGCTCTCCGCTTCCCTCCGGTGAGCAGCCACCCGGCGCTCCAGCAGGTCACCCAAACGGCTTTTCACCTCGGCGGAACGGAGCGCACGCCGCAGCTGTGACATTTCTCCCTGCTCCAGATGTCCCGACTGAATCGCCCCCAGACACAAAGAGACACCCTGCTGCCGTAGCGCCTCAGCAGCAAGCAATACAGGCATCGTCAAGCGCCCCCCGGGCAGGTCCGCTCCCACGCTCTTCTGCACCGCCGCCTCGTCCCCGTACACATCCAGGCAATCGTCGGCCATCTGGTAGGTAAGCCCCAACCGCACGCCAATCGCCTCCCACCTCTCTCTGTCTGACCCGGAAACCCCTCGCAGCAGGGCGGCCCCGCAAAGCGCCGCCTCGAACAGGGCAGCCGTCTTCCCCGTCGCGATACTCCAGACGCTTCGCTCCGCCTCCACCAGCGTTTCGGGAACAGGGGGTTCCATCTCCTCCGCCTCGGCCCGCGCCATGGCCGTCCCAGCCTGGGCCAGCTTGCGGAAAAAACGCGGATCCACCCCAGCTGCCATCTCCAGCGACCGAATCAGCAGCCAGTCCGACGCCAGAATCGTCAGCGCTCTGCCGAACTTCACATGGGCCGTCGCTCGTCCCCGGCGCAGAAGCCCCGAGTCGAAAATGTCATCCTGCAGCAGCGTTGCGGCGTGCAGGAGTTCAATCGCACTCGCCGCCCGGATCCCCTCGCCTCCGCTCTCCTGTCCCGCACACAGCAAAACCGCCGCCCGCACCCGCCGCCCACCCTGCACGGCATACCGGCAGATCTCCAGCATGGGCCCTGAAAGCTCCGCACACTCCCTCTCCAATTCCTTCTGCACCGCCGGCAATGCCACATGGAGAGTCATCCGAGGCTCACCGCACGGGGCAACGCATACGCCCCATCCTCCCGGCCCATGGCCGAATTCCCCCGCCGCCGGCAAAGCTCTCCCAGCGCCATATGCGGCACGGTCAAAGCGCTCAACACCACAAACAGCAGCCCGGCGTAGGCCTCCACCGTATGGCGCCCATACCATCCCGCCACGCCCAGCGCCCCCAGCGAAAGCAGCCAGGGAACGAGACCGCGCCGCAGGTGCTGCCACAACGTCCGCATCTCAAACACGCCCGCCGCGTCCAGACTCGTGCTCACCATGTGTTCAGGCGTGTGCCACAGGCAGAAAAAGACAGCAAATGCAGCCAGCGGCGTACAACCACGAAATAACAGCAGCTCCGTCGCGACCAGTACCAGCGCACCCAGCCCTCCGCTCTGCCGCCTCCGCATCCTCACGAGCGCGCCGCCAGCAACCACCCCGGCAGCCGGCCAGAGCAGACGCCCGGCAAGAAGCGTGATTGCGGCCCCATGTCCGGCATCACCCCGCAACATCGTGACGAAAATCCCGTTGACCTCGCCCGGCCACCAGTGGCATGCAGCCGCCAGCGGCACCATCCCCGCCCCCAGGCCCGTAAACATATTCCACAGCGAAATCTGCTGCTCGCTCTCCGTACCAAAGTGCAGGGCCGAATACAAAAGAAACAGCGCCAGCGCCAACCCGGGAGCCTTCCACCAAAGCGCGATCACAACGGCGCCCAGCACCAGGTAACCCCCATAAAAAACAGGCGCCCAGGCCTTGCCATACCGCGGCCCAAACGTCTCCTCCGCCAGCACCCCGTCGAACGCCCCATGCCACACCGCAATGGCGATACTCACCACCGCCAGCGCCATCCATGGACCTCCGGCCGGCAGCCAGCGGCTGCCACACACAGCGGCCACCGTAAACCCCGCAAACAGCCACAGTCGTCCTGCCTCGTGCAGCCCCGCATCGGCGGCAATACGGTGCACGCTCATCGCACACCCTCCTGTGCCGGCAAAAACGCCGCCTGCAAAAATTCCAGCTTCGGCAGCGCCAGCATCACGCGCAGCACCTCGCCCGCGGTCGCCGTTTCGGACAGAAAACGTACCAGCGCATCCGCCGGCACTCTGCGAAACATCGCCATAAAGTAGTCCGCAGCGTGATCCGGAGAACGCCGCAGCGCCTCGAGAAAGATCCGGTCAAGCACTCCATACAATCGCGGCTCAAAACTTCGCGGCACCCTCTCCCCCCGCCCCAGCGCCTGGGCAATCGCCGCACTTTGCCGCTGAATCCGCCCAAACGCATATCCGGAGGAGGCTTTTACCCGCCCGCCGCGCGTACCAATGTCCAGCACCCTGCTCCCGGGCCGGTTCTGCGACCGGTCCTCGCGCCAGCCCCCCATCGGCAGCGTTGCGGCCTCCCCGTAAAGCATCTCGTAGTCATCGCCGCAGAGCTCCTGCAAATATTCCCGCAACGCCTCTTCGGCATCAGCGGGCGGCAGCACCGGGTCGTCCAGATAGGTCGCCTCCACCAACGCCTCCGTTGACGAAAACGGCAGCAGGTAAAAGAAGGTGGTCCGCCGAGTTCCCATGCCCGGCTGAAAATCCATCAGGTCCACCACCGAGGCATCAAAACATGGCCGTTCCGTGCGCAGGTGCCACCCGCAAAATCTCTGCACCAGCACCGGCTGCAAGCTCTCTGACCGGTGCGGACGCGAATCAAAAACCCACCACGAGCGCAAAATCCCGCGATCGGTCTCCACCTCGCAAACCTCCCCCGCCTGCCGCACCGCCCGCACGCTCACCCCCAACGCAGGTTCGCTCCGGGTGGGCCTGAGCTTCTCCAGCGCCAGCTCATAAAACCGGTCTGCCGGCAAATGCTCATAGTGGTACCGCGCACTCCACTGCCGTGCCTCCGCTCCCGCATGGCGCACCCGCCAGCTATCCCACCGGTGCGTCACGCCCGCGGAAAACGGATGCGGTGCCGTATTCCAGAAGCACCACGTCCGGTCCCGCCGGTACGCGCTCCGTTCTTCAAGCGTCCTCACCCGCATCGCCGGTGCACGCTCCGCCAGCGCCACGGCCAAGCTCAGCCCGGCGCATCCTCCGCCCAGAATCAGCACGTCGGCATCCACCGTCACAGGCTCACCGCCCGCAACGCATGGGAAACGGAACCTTGTACGACGCCGGGCAAAACCCCCGGCAGAATCCCAAGCAGACGCCCCGCCGCCAGCGCACCGGTACCCAGAACGGGTGACCACGACATCCGCCCCCGCCGCCAGGACCGCGGCAGAAACAACCGCAGGCCGGCCACCCCGATCAGCCACAGCTTGCGCCCGCTGCTGACCACCGTCCTCCGCCGCCAGGACCGCCCCGCATCCCGGCCGGCCTCCACCCCGATCTCGCGATAGCACAGCCCCGCCGCCAGAATGCTCCACCGCACCTTCCACGGCAGCGTCCAAATCCCATCAAACGCAACGTCATACAGCGCCTCGGCCATCGCCAGCAGACGCCCCGTCGCAGCCCGGAGATCCTTCGCCTCGCCCGCGTCCCCGCCCTCCACCGCACGGCGCACCGTTCCCGCCGAAATCCACTCCGCCGGCAGATACACCCGCCCTGCCTGCAGATCCTCCGCCACATCCCGGCTTATATTGCTCAATTGCATGGCCATTCCCAGCGCCACGGCCGCGCCATACCCCTCAGGCCGCGCACGCAGCAAATCAGCCATCATCACGCCCACCGTGCCCGCCACGCCGAACGCATACCCCAGCAACTCTTCCGCTGTCCGCGGCTGCGTCTGCCGCAGGTCCCCCAGACCCGCGCGCACCAGCATCGCAGCCGACCGCGGGAGCACGCCGCACGCCTCAAACGGCCATCCCAGCCCGCCGGAGGTCACCGCGTCGCCGCTTTCCAACGCCACCGCCATCGCCAAAAGCGCCCGCTCCCGTTCCGCCATGGGTTGAACTGGGTCATCGGCAAGATCGTCCACCGTTCGGCAAAAGACATACAGCGCCACGATGTCGCGTCGCAGTCGCCGCGGCAACAGGCGCGCAGCGCGGTAAAACGTCTTGCCCGCCTGCGACATCCGCTCCTCTGCCGAAGCTGCCCGGGGCTCGTCCGTCACTGCAAAACCTCTTCCGCCTGCTGCTGCACAGCCCGCCCGGAGGGGGGTTCCTCCTGGTCCGTAACCACCCGTATGTCCGTCTGCGCATCCTCACGCGCCAGAATCTCCGGCAGGTAATGCTCCAGCACCTTTGCCGAACAAAGCACACCCGGAAGCCCAGCGCCCGGGTGCGTTCCCGCCCCCACCAGGTAAAGCCCGTCCACATCCTCGCTCTTGTTGTGAAAGCGAAACCACGCGCTTTGCAGCAGCGTCGGCTGAATCGAAAATCCGGTGCCATGAAGCGTCAGCAATTTGTCGCGGAAGTGCTCCGGCGTGACCGAAAATCGCACCTCCAGCGCCTCCCGAAGCCCCGGACAAACACTCCCTTCAAGAATGTCCAGAATCTGTTCCTCCACGCGCGGCCGCTCCCGCTCCCAATCAATCCCCGCCCGCAGATTCGGCACGGGAGCCAAAACATACAGGCTCTCGCACCCGGGCGGCGCCAGCGTAGGGTCGGTTCGCGTCGGCGCATGCAGGTAAAGGCTCAAATCTTCACTCAGTTTGTCGCCCTCAAAGATCTCCTCGAGCAACTCCTTGTACCGCGCGCCCAGCAGAATCGTATGGTGTGCCAACTCCGGGTACTCCGCCCGCACCCCGAGATACATCACAAACAGCCCCATAGAAAATTTGCGGCTCTCAATCCGTCGATCGCTCCAGCGCTTCCGCCACTTCGCAGCCACCAGATTTTTGTACAAGGCAGGCGCGTCCGCATTGGCCACCACGCATCCCGCCAACGCCTCCCGGCCGTCTTCCAGACGAACGCCCCTTGCTCGCCCTCCCTCCACCAGCACCTCCGTCACGCGCTGCCCCAGGTGAAACCGCACCCCGACCTCTTCTGCAAGCCGAACCAGCGCCGCCACCAGGGCGGCTGTTCCGCCGATGGCGAAATGCACGCCGTCCTTGCGCTCCAGGTGTTGAATCAGCGAATAAATCGAGGTCGTATGGAAGGGATTTCCACCCACGAGCAAAGGCTGGAAAGAAAACACACGCCGCAGCGCTTCATCCTTGAGGTAATGCGCGACAAACTCATACACAGATCGGTCGCTCCGCAACATCGCCATCTGCGGCAGGGCACGCAGCATCGATCCGACGTCGTCAAAGGGCTTGTCCCCAAGCTCCTCAAAGCCGACTTTATAAATCTGCTCCACCTTCGCGAGCAGACGTGTATACCCTTCAGCATCCGAGGAAGCGAAGCGTCGGACCGCTTCGATCAGTTCCTCCCGGGTTCCCCCATAATCAAAGCTCCGGCCATCAACAAACCGGATCCGGTACCACGGCATCAGCGGCTTGAATTCGACATAGTCGGCACGCCGCTTACCAAATAGCTGGAACAGTTCATCAAACAAAAATGGAGCCGTAATCACCGTAGGCCCCGCGTCAAAGGTGTACCCACGCTCGTGATACACACCGGCTCGTCCACCGGCCACAAGCTGATTATCGTAGACATCGACCCGGAGGCCGGCCGCGCGCAATCGCAACGCGGCGGCCAACCCTCCAAATCCTGCTCCGATGACGATTGCCCGCGTCATCTTAAACCGCGCGCGCCAGTCGGTCGCCGCTCTCGGGAAGCTCTTCGCGAACATCTCCCGTGTGCTGCACCATGCTGACCGCCCAAAGTCCATAGGCAACCTTGGAGATCAGGTCTAGGCAGGTAAACAACACCGCATCCACCACCGGGCTCCACAGACGGAAACCTTCCTGCCCGATCAGAAACACAATGGGGTAAGCAAACCAGACGACCGAAAGCACCGCCGCCTTTTTGCTCCAATCGCCACACACAAGCATCCCTTCATCGGCCTTGTTGCCCGGGACCGCC
>CAXTZL010000182.1:0-6583 GCA_964248555.1 uncultured Bryocella sp. | reverse complement strand
GCAAACCTCTTGGTCGGGCAACGGCTGGCTGCCGCGTATGCCGGACAGTCTTGAGGATTTGGACCTGCTGCTGATCTCGGTGGCGAAAGCCCGGACTGTTCACCGCGACGGCATTCACTTCCAAGGAATTGGGTACATGGATCCAACCCTCGCGGCGTACGTGAAAGAGGCCGTGACCATTCGCTACGATCCACGCGATGTTGCGGAGATTCGTGTCTTTCACCGGAATCGCTTCCTCTGCCGTGCAGTGAGTCCCGAGCATAGCGGCCAGGCAATCACCTTGAAGGACATCCAGACCGCACGCTCGGCGCACCGCCGCGCGCTTCGTGGACAGATCAGGGAACATGTCACTCCAGTGGCAGATTTCCTTTCTCCTCACACCGAGACGGCGCCAAGCTGGATCGGCTCGCCCGCAATGTCCACTTCATCTCTGGGCTCATGGAGACAGGCGTCGAGTTCGTCGCCGCCGACATGCCCCAGGCCAACCGGCTCACAATTCATATTCTGGCGGCCTTTGCAGAGCATGAGCGTGAGGCCATCTCGCAGCGAACCAAGGGAGCGCTCCAGCTGCTCGCAAGCGCGGCATCCGGCTTGGCAATTCGCGCTGGGCTGAATCCGTTGCCAAGGCTCGCCAGATCAAAGACCCCATCCCAACCGCGCCGCAGTTGGTCGAGATGATGCGCCGGCACCGGGCCGAGGGCATGCCCCTACGAGCTATCGCGGCTCAGCTCAACCGGCTTGGGTTACGGACGCCCAAAGGATCACAGTGGTATGCCGGGACTGTGCGGAAAGTGACGGCAACATACAGATTCTGCAACGAATATGGGATGGCACCCGGCAGAGTAGTAACGCATACTCCCGAGAGTAAGTTTCACATCGATGATGTTGAAAACTTTGCCGGTTCCTAGCCCCTTGCAGGATAAATGCGACAGCACCCAGTTCGACCAAAGAAAACATGGGGAGGCCGCAAGAAGATTAGGGAGAACCCTAAAGTTTTTAAGATAAGTGTCGATAAAGAAGAGACAGCCTTTGTAACGGAAGGCTGAATTCCCGAGGCAGGTGATTCACATGAAGGTCACACCTTCTATTCCAGCTCGTTTTGGTGCTCTCTTTCACCGAAACCGGCAACACTCCAATACGGACCATATGCCTTCCCCAGTTTCGCAGGTATGCGGCAGCTTTGCAGCGATGAGTTCTTTCGCCATTCTGCTATACCTGCTGACGCCGAACATGGCGATGGCAACGACGGCCACATCGACCATGGCAGTTAGCGCAACCGTGGTTTCCAGCTGTACGGTGTCCACAACGCCGATGGCATTCGGCACCTACAACAATTCGTTGCTTACCAGCACCGCCACTGTAACTGCTACATGCACCAACACCACGCCTTACAACGTGGGTCTGAATGCCGGCACCGCAAATGGAGCTACCGTCACAACGCGCGGCATGTTCGTTTCCGGCACGCCCGGCGTCGTGCTGAACTACAGTCTCTACTCCAACAGCGGTCGCACCACCAACTGGGGCACGACGGTTGGCACCGACACCGTCACCGGCACCGGCAATGGGTCGGCTCAGGCGATTACTGTTTACGGGCAGATCCCGGCCGGCCAGCTTGTCGCCCCTGGCTCTTACACGGACACAATCACCGCCACGATCACCTATTGATATGTCGCCGATCCTTCCCTGCAACCGGTCATCTCCTGCACTGCAAGCATATTTTATGGCGCCCATCTTCTTTTTGTGGGCGCTCGCTTTCGGGTTGGCGTGCGGTATCGCGCGCGGGCAAGCGCTGACGGTAATGCCGGTGCACGTCCAAATGTCACCCGGGCAGAAAGCAGCCACTTTGAGTGTTACCAACGCAGGGATTACCGCAACCTCGATCCAAATTCGCGCGTATGCCTGGACACAGCCGGACGGCAACGATCAACTGACTCCCACGGACTCGATCGTCGCCAGCCCACCGATCGCGACCATTGCGCCCGGTGCCACGCAGACCATTCGCCTGGTTCTGCGCCGGGCTTCGGAAGAGCGGGAAGACACATACCGCATACTTCTCGATCAGATCCCGCCACCCGCCGAGCAGGGGACCATCCATGTGGTGCTTCGCATTTCCATTCCGATTTTCGCGCAGCCGAAAACCCGGCCCATCTCACACCTGGAGTTTCATCTCGAGCGTGATGCTCAGCAATTGTTTCTCGTGACTTCAAACAACGGCGTGGTACACGAGGCTCTGCATGGACTGGAGCTTAAGACCAATGACGGCCAAAAGCTCGACACCAGCTTCAGCGGTTCGCAGTACGTCCTCGCCGGCGCCAAACGACGCTGGCAGATCCGCCCGAAAAACTCTCCGCCGTCCGCGGGTGATGGTATACGCCTAACGGCTGATTCGATCGGCGGCATCATTCAGCAACAGGTCCGTGGTGTTGATATTCCGTAGCCCTGCGGGGGCGAAAGGCTCCTTTTTCTTTCTAGGGAGATCCATTGCGCCCCTGGGGAGATTCGTTGCGCTGGCTTTGGCCTTGTTGTCGTCCGTTGCCTGGGCCGCAACGCAGACACTTCTGCTGGACGTGCAGATCAACGGACATTCGATCGGCAAGATCGGAGAATTCACACTGCGGGATGGTGTGCTGCTCACGACGCGAAGCGAACTTCACGAGCTTGGCATTCGGGGTCCAGCAGGTCTCGTGTCTCGACCCTCCAAAGATCAGGACGCTGACCCCGAAAGCCTGGTCGCCCTTTCAGACCTGCCGGGGTTGCACTGGCGGATCGACCAGCAGAGCCAGACCCTTTACGTTCTGGCGACAAACAATCGTCTGCTGCCCAACGTCCTCGAAGGACCTGATAGCGCGAGAGCACAAGCGGATGCCGAGCCGGGAATCGAAAGCGGGACCGGCATCACTCTCAACTACGATGTCGCCGCAACGGTTAAAGGCCGTCAGGCGGGATCAAGCAGCTCGCTTGATCTACGTGTTTTTTCTCCGTGGGGAATTTTCAGCTCCGGTACGTTAGCCTACGCCGGAGCCGGCAACATCTCGACAGATCAGGCGTCCCCCGCCAACAAAACGGTGCGGCTTGACACGCTGTATACCTTTGCTGATGTTAGCGCCATGCGGCGCTACAGCTTCGGCGATGTCATCACGGGAGGACTAAGCTGGACGCGCCCGGTTCGGCTCACCGGCGTGCAGTTCCGCTCCGACTTCAGTCTCCGGCCCGACTTGGTCACCTTTCCGCTCCCAAGCTTCGGGGGTACGGCGGCGGTGCCGTCCACGGTAGATGTGCTTGCCAACGGCAACCTTGTTCTTTCTCATCAAGTCGATGCCGGACCTTTCGAGATTCCCCAGCTGCCGGTTGTTAACGGCGCAAATACGATCTCCATCACGGTGACGAATGCTTTGGGCCAGCAGGTAAGCGTCACCCGCCCCGTTTACGCGAGTGCTTCCCTGCTGGCTCCGGGCCTGCAAACATTTTCGGCACAGGCCGGGTTGGTGCGGCGGCAGTGGGGCCAGATTAGTAACGATTACGGCAAGGCTGCCGCGATCGGCGATTACAGCCGAGGTCTGAGCCGGACCGTCACAATTGAGGCAAGCGCAGAAGCGAGCCCCGGCACGGTCCTCGCCGGAGGTGGCGCGGTCATCGGCGTCGGTTCGCTGGGTGTTTTCAACGCCTCCGCCTCCGCCAGCGCCGGGTCGAACGGTAGTGGCACACGAGTTTCCTTCGGCGCCCAGCGTCTGGGCACCGTCCTGAGCTTCGGCGCCTCAGAAATCATATCGAGCCGCTACTTCCAAGACGTGGCGGCACTCAACGGAGACATGATCCAGCGCCGGTTACTGAGCGTCACCGGTGGTCTCTCACTTCGGCGGCTCGGCTCCTTCGGCGTATCCTACGCGGAAACCCGGCAAGACCCGTCGCTCCATCCCTTGGTTCAACAGGTCGCTCTCGGACAGCACGGCCAAATCATCTCGGGCAGCTACTCGCTGCAGTTTCCTGGTCTGTCGATCTATGTCAATGACTTTAAGGATTTTGCCAATGGCGGCGGCAACAGTATTCACGCCGGCATTACCGTCCCGCTCGGCCGACGGCGATCCATCGAGCTCAGTACCGGATCCGGCGAAGGGTACGGGCAAGCGCGCATCCAGAAATCCGCCACCGAGATCGGCCAATGGGGCTACGACGCCTATGTCTCGGACAACGATGCAGCCCACGCTTTCGCTCAGATCCAGCACAAATCGCCCCGGGGCCTGTTGATCGCCGGCATTGACCAGGAAAGGTGGGGAACCACGCTGCGTGCGGAATCTCAGGGAGCTCTCTCATGGACCGATCGCGCGATCTTTGCCTCCAACACAATTTACAACAGCTTTGCCGTCGTGGACACGAATGGTCTGCCCAACGTGCGCGTCCTCGAAGAAAACCGCGACGTCGGTGTCACAAACGCAAAAGGGCGGCTGCTCGTGCCCGATCTGCGGGCCTTTGAGCTCAACCACCTCGCCATTAATGCGAACGATGTGCCATTGGACAGCACGCTGGATAGTGCAATCCGCAACGTAAAGCCGCAGGATCGCTCTGGCGTTATCGTCCGGTTTCCGGTCAGGGTCAGCTATGCAGCCCTGTTACGCCTTGTGGACGACGCGGACCGACCGCTTTCCGTGGGCAGTAGGGTAGTGCTTCGTGCTACCCAAACCGCCTTTCCCGTGGGCTATGACGGCGAGGCGTATGTGCAGAATTTGTCCGCGCTGAATCAGGTGGATGCCGAACTCCCTAACGGTCGCAAATGCACTGCTGCATTTGATTACCGACCTGCTAAGGGAACGATTCCCACAATTGGCCCGTTGCACTGCAGGAGCACGCGATATGGCACAACCGACCTAGCGGGCAACACCGCCGCCTTTTCCTCGGCGCGCTCCTCTGCGTTAGAGGTCTCTTCCCCGCCAAGTTCGTCAGCATCACCGCAGCCTTAAACCACATCAAGCGTGCAATGGCGCAAAGAGGACAGCGTTCAATATGTCACTGTCGCGGTCACGGTATCTGTGTACGACCCAGGCGTGACGTAATGGCTGGTGTATATCGACCCATAAACGGTGAGAATCTGCGCGGAGCCGGTGCCGGTGCCGGCCACAGTGTCAGTCCCAACGGTAGTGCCCCACTGCACTGTTCGTCCGGAGTCCGAAAAGAAATGGTACGGGATTTCCGCGCCCGAGGACCCGGTCATGTAGCGCGTATATCCGCTCGATTGACTGCCCATCCCACCAT
Organism: uncultured Bryocella sp.; assembly: GCA_964248555.1. Taxonomy (GTDB): domain Bacteria; phylum Acidobacteriota; class Terriglobia; order Terriglobales; family Acidobacteriaceae; genus Granulicella. The sequence continues at coordinate 1,336 of CAXTZL010000182.1, read as the reverse complement.
CTAGGCCAACGTTGTACGTTGTTGTGCTGGTGCAGGTGACCGTAATCGCGGCTGTCGTTAGCGTTTGTGCTGTGGGAACGTAATTTCCGAAAGCAAGCGCGCCAGCAGAAAGCGTGCAGTTCGCCACAACGGTGGCGGTCACGGTGAAGGTTGCCATTCCGTTGTACGATGTAGACACGCTGATCGTGTCCGTGTATGTGCCCGGCGGAACTTGTTGACCGGATGTTAGCTGTGGATACACATCGAAAGTTTGCGCCGACCCCGTTCCTGTACCTTGCACATATCCGGTGGCCGTCGAATTACCCCAGTTGGTCGTATGCGACGCATTTTGATACAGGCCGTAGCTAAGCGTGGTAGTACCATTGGTCAGTTTACGAGCGGTCGGCGTAGCTCCGCTCCCTTGTCCCGCGCTTAACAATATCTGGTATGTGTCGCCACTTGGGCAAGTTACGCTCAGAGGAGAGCCCCCGGGCGAGACCGTTGACCCTGTGTAGTTGCCAAAGTTTACACTGGTTGCTGAAACCGTACAGTTCTGCGCCATTGTCCGCATGGCGGGGAAAAGCAGCAGCAGCAACAGGAGACATTGCAGAACACGGCGCTTCCGAGTTAAATTGCGGCAATCCTGAGGCATTGGCCGAGTTTTCTGCACTGCTTGAAGCAGTCCGACTCTTTAGCTATTGCGATTCATTTAGATCTTCACTCATTCGTACTGTCCACACCGATGACCCGTTCGGTAGCAGAGCACAACAGTTATTGCACACAACCCTACCAAGGTTGAGCGGCCTGTCACATTGCTCAAACGTGGTACTCCGTCGAGAACATTCAGCAGGAATCTGACCTCCGGTTTATTCAAATTGGTAAAGGCCGGTATTTAGATGGGGATTGGCAGTAGACATATGAATGTACAAAATTTTAGCTCGCCCAAGCTGGATCGGCTCGCCCGCAACGTCCACTTCATCTCCGGGTTGATGGAGACCGGCGTCGAGTTTGTCGCCGTCGACATGCCCCAGGCCAACCGGCTCACCATCCATATCTTGGCGACTTTTGCCGAGCATGAGCGCGAAGCCATCTCGCAGCAGCGGACCGTTGTAGGCGTTGGCATTAGTAATCACCTGACATAGATCAGCTCGTCTCGGGATTATCTAGCCTCTGCTTTTTAAGGGGCACACTTCAGCGGCAACGATCATGACCCTGGCTCCACGTTCACCAATCATTTGCCGCTCTCCCACTCGGAACATCAATGCACAGCACAGAATCTTAGCACGGCCTTACCACAGGGGACGCGCTAGGCGGTATCCACATATAGCTGAAGTCTGATCCAGGCACAGGCGAGTGC
>CAXTZL010000181.1:0-6640 GCA_964248555.1 uncultured Bryocella sp. | reverse complement strand
AGATCCACGCAAAGGGGAACGCCGGGACGGAGCGTCTCGGCGGCGGTGAGATCATGAACGTGCGGCAAGGTCGCGTTGGGCGACGACATAGACTCCTGTGGGGCTCACCGTTGAGGACAGCTGGCCTGCCGTAAATATACCCTTTCGATTGTGAAGGGAAGCCGCAAACCACCGCACGTCGGTACTACTGCGGAGGTTACTTGGAGCTTGCGCGAAACACCCTCCCTGTTCCGAGCGTCTAAGATTCACGATATGCGGAGCGTTTTCTCCCATTCCGTTTGGCTACGCCTGCAACCAGGAATGCGTTTCTTCGGTCGAGGCCTGGTGCTGGGACTGCTTCCCTGCGCGGCCCGAGCCCAGATGCATCATGTCGAGGCGCCCGCGCGTGTGACCCGCGCCGTAGGCGTCTACGAGTGGACGGGCGAGCTCGCCAAGCCGACCGCCGCGCGCTTTGTTCCAGTCTCTCTCTTCATTAACGGCCATATGGAGGATGCTGGTCTTTATCTTGCCCGGCCCGTTCCCTTTGCCCTCCAGACCGGTGATATTTACGCACTGGAACATGCCGGCGAACTGGAAGGTCTGCTGGATCTGGACTATGCGGAGCGGGTCGTCACGGGACAGGCGCTGGCCGATGATGACCCGGCGGGTGCATGGTACGGCTTCGGCAAATTTACCCCCGAGGCCGCTCCCAAAGAGGCACCTGCACTGCACGCCTCCAGTCATCCTCCCGTAATTCTGGCCGATGGCAAAGCCGAAACTGCGCCGGCGGACGACGGCCAGCCGCACATGGCCCGGCGCGGCGCCGCCGCGACGCCGGGCGCAACGAAGTCCGGTTCAACGACGGGTACGGCAGGCGAAGCCGGCAAGAGCACCGGCGATTCCTCTCAGAGCAGTTCTGACGACACTGACCGGCCGACGCTGCGCCACCGCGATCCCTCGCAGGATGCCACGCGGCGCCGGGAATACGGTACAAGGAGCAAACAGGCCAGCGTGGTTGCCGTCGGACCGGCGCCGGGCGATGATCCGGACCGGCCGGTACTGGGTAGGAGCGATGCCGGGGATAAAGGAACGCCTCCCCTAACCGGCCTGCCGGCGGATCTGCACCAGGCGGTTGCCGTGTCCGACCCGGTTCAGCGCGATCACCACGACTTTGCCCGAGAATGGGACAGCCCGGCGGAGCGGACGCAGACCCTGGCGGCTCTTGAGGCAGCCGCCCGTTCCCGTGTGCTCACCTACCTGGCGGCGAACAGGCTGGTTGCCAACCGCGGTCCACTTCCGGCAGAGAACACGACATCCCAGAGCGAAACTGCGGAAAAGGCGACGGGAACCAGCCCCGCGGCAAAGCCCATCGCTGCGCCTCAGGACGATGGCGATGCCGACGACGCGGCCCATCCCAAACTGCAGCGTGGTGTTCCGTCCCAGTACAAGCGGGACACCGCGGCACCCGTGCTGATCGGTGCCGGAGGGATTGCCGCTGTGACAGCCCAGCCTTCTGGCAAGCTGCCGGGAGTGCCGTCCGCCGCCGCCGCACCACCGGCAAAGAAAACTGCCAGTACGAGCGCTGGTGTTGCAGCAAGAAGCCGGGTTCACGGGAGCAAACAGGCCGTGGCCCCCATCGCTCCACTGACCTTGGCCCGGCAACAGATTGCAGGGTTCAGCCTGAGTTACGGCGGACTGCCCACCTTCGTCTACACTGCGGCGGCTTCCGTGAGTACTATCGGCACATTGGCTCCAGCCATCAGAGTGGTACCAGGTGCTGATAAGGGCGGCATACCCTCTGCTCCCGCCCCGAGGGCTGCCGCAACGAGCTCGCCTTCCGTGGTCTATGTCACGGTGGTGGCGCAGCGACTCCCCTCGGGAGATCTGCAGGTGGTGCTAAGCAATGTCACGGATAGTCATCACCTCGATCGAAATGCACGATTCCGGCTGGTGGATGCTGTGGACCCGGACGACTCCCATCGGGCCAGTTTGCTCTTCGAGTTGCGGGGTGCCTCCAGCCGGCAGTTCGCCCTGTACCGGTTGACCTCCGAACAGGCCGAACAAACGTTTACCACTGCGGCCATCGAGTAGGCTTGGAAACAAGGACTGGAAATTCGCCAGATCCAGGAAGAGCGCGGTGCCGCGCTTCCACTCCCTCCCCTCACGGGTAGCTAATCAGAACAGCAGCATCGAAAAGGATCGGAATGAGCGAATCACAACCTGCAACTCCTGCTGCTGACCTCCTGGCCTCGGAAACGAAAGCTCCGGGCATCCCTGTTTCCGAGGCCAAGATCGCTTTGTTGTTTCCAGGTCAGGGATCGCAGACGGTTGGTATGGGCCGCGCTTTTTTTGATGGGTATCCTGCGGCTCGGGCAGTGTTTCAGGAGGCCGACGAGGCGCTGGGCTTCGCGCTTTCGGAGATCATCTTCAACGGACCGGAAGACGCCCTGCGCATGACGGAAAATACACAGCCGGCGATCCTGACCACCTCCATCGCCCTGTGGCGCGTGCTGGAGCCAGAGCTTGGAAAGCGCGACGCAAAGGTGTGCTTCGCCGCAGGTCACTCCCTAGGGGAATACAGTGCCCACGTGGCGGCCGGCACCTTCAGCTTCGCGGATGCCGTCCGTACGGTGCGTGCCCGCGGGCAGTTGATGCAGTGCGCCGTACCCTTCGGACAGGGGGCCATGGCCGCCATCCTGGGTCTGGATTACGACACCGTAAATGATCTTTGTGCGCAGATCTCCGACGAGATGACGGCGTCCCCGCCGGATGACCCGGCCAACCCGGCCGAACAGACTGCGGCTGCCCGTGACGCACTGGCTGACCCGTTTAATCCTGCGGCCACGCCCGCGGAAGCTGCATCCCGCGTTTCCGCGGTGGTCGCGCCGGCCAACATCAACGCGCCAGAACAGATTGTGATCTCGGGGGCGGTTGAGCCCGTAAAGCGTGCCGCTGCCCTGTGCAAAGAACGAGGCGCCAAACGGACCGTCATGCTGCCCGTAAGCGCACCGTTCCATTGTGCCCTGATGCAGCCCGCGCAGGAGGGATTGGCGACCCATCTGGAGTCGGTGGCCTTTGCGGACCCACACCTGGCTGTGGTATGCAACGTGGATGCGCGCATGGTGAAACGAGGCCCGGACGCCCGCGACACGCTGGTTCGACAGGTTACCGGGGCCGTACGCTGGGTCGAATGCATCCAGCAACTGGTCACCTGCGGGGCAACAAACTTTCTCGAAGTGGGGCCCGGAAAGGTGCTGGCTGGCCTAAACAGGAGCATCGACCGGTCACTGCTCACCAGCAGCATCGAGGATGTGCCTGGCCTGGAAAAGGCACTGACTCTTTTTAGCTAGAACCGGAGCTAGGACTAGCTAGGACCGCCGCCCGTACACCCTCCTAGCCTCGCATCAGGAGAGAATAAGGGCATTCAACTTAGCGGCTAGCCGTCCCACCCCCAGCTTCGAAAGGTGCATGGGATCGAAGAAAAGCGGTCTTCCACCCTGAGTGGTTCTTATGCTCCCATCCGGATTGGTGAAATAAGGATCCGTGTCCAGGACGGCAACGTTTGGACGATGAATGGCCCGCACAATGGCGTTTCCCTGCTCCCGAGCTGCCCGGGCAACCGGGGTTTCGAAGAAGGGTGGCTTTGCTCCGTCACGAATGGCCTGCCGGCTCGCATCCGCTGGCTCTCTGGGCGGCTGCGTCACCAGAATGACGCGTTTTGCATAGGGTTGCAGAGCATCCAGGGCGTGCGCAAGGCGCTGCGGATCCTTCGTCAGCTTGTATTCCCAGGCAATCTCGATCACCAGAACGTCAGGTCGCAGGCGCTTTACGGCCGCCAGCGAATCTCGCCAACGATCCTCTTCCGCACCCGGCAAAGGGATGGAACCAGAGATGCACAAGCTGTTTAGACGCATGTCGTCCTTGACGGCCAGCTCGTGCAGTGTGGTTCCCAGGGCGCAGGCCTGACTGTCGCCCATCAGCACAATGAGACCCCGCTTTCCTTCCGTGTTCGAAGCGATTCCGCCAGAGGCTACCATCCAGGTCTTGGGCTCTGGCCAGTCGACGGCCCGCATGTAGATGCCGAGCGGGACAATGACACACACCATCACCGCCGCAAAGGCATAGGCCGAACGGCGACGGTTTGGCAAGTTGAAGTAGCGGCGCGCCGGGTTCTCAACCAAGGCAGAAGTCAGCAAAGTCAGAGCGATGGTAAGACCGATTTCCAGGGGGAGGCGGTAGGCTCGCGGGGCGCTGAAAAGCCTGTATTCAACAAGGCAGAAGACGGGCAGGTGCCAGAGATAGAGGGTGTACGAAATGCGACCGATGTACACCAGCGGACCCCAGGAGAGCAGGCGCTGCACGGCATCGTTCTCTCCGCGACCGCTGCCGGCGATGATCGCGATCGCAGCGAAAACGGGTAAGAGCGCGATATAGCCAGGGAACTTGCTTTCTCTTATCGTCGCGAAGGCGAAGGCTGCGGAGAGAAGGCCGGCCCACCCCAGCAGGCCTTGCCAGGGGGCACGCAATGCTGCCAGCCGACTCAGGCCTCCGGTGGCCAGCAGCGCGCCCGCAAGCATCTCCCACGCTCGGGTGGGTAGCATGTAGAAGGCAAAGTCATGGTCGCGGTGCGTCATCCAGATGCAGGCAGCCAGACTCACAAAGAACAAGGCCGACAGCACGAGGGTAAGCTGCTTGCGGGCAAAGCGCCTCAAAAGCAGGAGCGTCGCCGGGAAGAAAAAGTAAAACTGCTCCTCTACAGAAAGCGACCAGAAGTGAAGAAAGGGATGCGTGTCGGTCGTAATGCCGAAGTAGCCGCCGCCCTCGTGCATATAAAAGATATTGGCGACTGAAAGCACGGATTCGGCCATATGCGGCCCGTTATCAGCCACAACCCGAGGATCGTAGAGCAGCACGGAAGCAACGAAGGTCAGCAGGACCACGAGAAACATGGACGGAAACAGCCGCGCGATACGCCGCTGATAAAAGCGGCCAAAACTGAAACGTCCGTGCGTGTCCTCGTGCACGATCACCGTGGTGATCAGAAAACCGGAGATCACAAAGAAGATATCCACGCCAACAAACCCGCCCGGCAGCCAGTGCGGATTCAGATGGAACAGGACCACCGACAGAATGGCCAGAGCTCGTAAGCCATCGATCGAGGGACGATAAATTTGCGAACTGGGCGGCGGAGCGGTGGTCAGCTCGGCGCCAACATGCGGATTCGGTTCAGAGATCATGTATTGCAACGTGCCAGGCAGGAACGTGGCCCTTCGTTCATGCTTCCAGAGAAGGCCTGCTGGGATCCTACCAGAGGTCTTTTAAGAGAAAATAGTTGACCAACAATCTAGACGGACTTGCCTCTCCGCGGTTACCCAGGTGAGCCGTTGTGGGTATCCTTCGTGATCTAAAAGGAAACGAAGCGGTCTCCTCCGTGCGACCGTATGCAGAAGCGGCGACCAAAGCCGCCGCTTCCCTGAACGATTCCATCATTTTGCCGCACCCTAGTGGATGTCGAACTGTTCCGGATGCAGGCTGGGATCGCTCTTGATCAGGATGGTTTTGCCGGCGATCTCCTCCATCTCCTGCAGCCACTTGCCGCTGCCGGATTTCAACTGCTTCACAACCTCCGGATTCACCCGCAACATGACATCGCCCCGGTCGAGCTGCTTGTGCATCTTCCGCAACTCGATGTAGATCTCGTTGCAGACCGTGATGGGCGACTTGATCATGCCGGTTCCGGCGCAGATGCCGCAGGTGGTGGAGAGCGTACGCTCCAGGGACTGCTTTACCCGCTTGCGTGTGATGGCTACCAGACCAAAGTCATTGAACTGAAGCACCTTGGAGGGCGCCCGATCGTTCTTCAACTCCTCTTCCAGTGCCGCAAGCACCTTGTGCCGGTTCTTGCGGTCATCCATGTCGATAAAGTCGATGACAATAATGCCACCGAGATCGCGCAGGCGGATCTGCCGCACAATCTCCGGGATGGCATCCAGGTTGGTCTTGACAATGGTGTCTTCGAGCCGCGCCGTCTTACCGACATACTTGCCGGTGTTGATGTCGATGGCCACCAGGGCCTCCGTCTGATTGATCACAATCGATCCACCCGACTTCAACCAGACCTTGCTGCGCAGCGCCTTATTGATCTCCTCGGAAATGCCGAACTGATCGAAAAGCGGTGTGTCTTTTGTGTACAGCTTGACGCGCCGCATCAGGCTCGGCTCAAATCGCTGCAGAAAGCGCAGCACGCGCTCGTACTCGGTCTCCGTGTCGACCCAGATGGCGGAGAAGTTGTCCGTCACCTGGTCACGCAGGATGCGCTCCACGAGGTTCAGATCGTGGTAGATCAGCGCCGGCGACTTGGAGCTTTCTGAACGCTGCTTAATATCCGCCCAAAGGGTCAGGAGGAAGCGCAAATCGCTGCGCAGCTCTTCTTCGCTCGCACCCATGGCAGCGGTTCGAACGATAAAGCCGCCCGCGGCGTCACCCTTTTCGCTGAGCAATATTTCCTTCAGCCGGCGCCGTTCGCCATCGGATTCGATCTTGCGCGAGACACCGACGTGGTTCACGGTGGGCATGAAGACCAGGAAGCGGCCAGGAAGCGCGATGTGCGAGGTGATGCGCGCACCCTTCTTCGCAATGGGCTCCTTGGCAATCTGCACCA
>CAXTZL010000180.1:0-6666 GCA_964248555.1 uncultured Bryocella sp. | reverse complement strand
ATGCCCTTGCCCGCCGCATACACCAGCGTGTTCGCCGTACCCAAATCGATAGCCAGATCGCTAGAAAAGAGCGAAAAAATCGACCGCATGTTGCTGACGCGGCCCGTGCGCGTTTGAAAACCGATTGAAGCCATCGAAAGTGGTAGTCCTGGGAACCTTTTGGCTATTGTACGGTGTTGCGCACCGAAGCGCGTATCCCTGCGCTGGAAGTGCATGCAAGGCTAACCCTCAACCGCAGTTTCCCCGCCTCTGGCCAGCCATGCTCACCCTGCGCCGTGCGGTCTCACGTTGGGAAACCCGGCAGGGGCGACCAGATGGTGGGTGGTCGGTGCCTCAAAGAGCGGGCAGACACTTCCCGTTTTGGGCCTTTCCGTCGCTTCCAACCGCAGCATGTACCAGCAATCAACGAAGGTCCATGGCTACAATGGGAGAAGCACTGCGCCGTTGCAGGATTCTTCCGGCAACCAAGCTGAACTCTGCGAAGTTTTGCATCGAAAGGTTTTCCCGATGATCATCGGCGTTCCCAAGGAAGTGAAAGATCACGAGAGCCGCGTCGGCGTCACCCCCGCGGGCGCCAAGGCGCTCACCGAGGCAGGCCACAAGGTGTTGGTGGAGCACGATGCCGGTCTCCTCTCGTCCTTTCCCAATGACGAATATCAGGCTGTCGGGGCCGAAATCGTCGGCGAAGCTTACCACGTCTGGGCAACAGCCGATATGGTCGTCAAAGTCAAAGAACCCACAAAGGCGGAGTACTTCCATTTCCGCGAAAACCTCACACTCTTTACCTATCTTCACCTTGCGCCTCTGCGAGAACTCACACAGTACCTGCTCGACAAGAAGGTCACCGGCATCGCGTATGAAACCGTGCGCGACCGCTTTGGTTCCCTTCCGCTTTTGACCCCCATGTCGGAGGTCGCCGGCCGGCTTTCCGTACAGGTCGGCGCAACCTACCTCCAAAAGGAACACGGTGGCCGCGGCGTTCTGCTGGGCGGCGTACCCGGCGTCACGCCCGGCAATGTCTGCATCATCGGTGGCGGCATCGTGGGCACCAACGCGGCCAAGATGGCCCTCGGCCTCGGCGCAAAGGTCACAGTCGTGGACCTCAATCTGAACCGCCTGCGCGAGATCGACGACATCTTCAGCGGCCGCATCTTCACCCTGGCCTCCAACAGCTACAACGTCGAGCGCGCCGTCTCGGAAGCCGACCTCGTGATCGGCGGCGTGCTTATCCCCGGCGCCGCCGCACCCAAGATCGTCACGGCGGCCATGGTTTCCAAGATGAAAAAGGGTGCCGTCATCGTGGATGTCGCCATCGACCAGGGCGGCTGCATCGAAACCGCACACCCCACCACCCACTCCGACCCAAGCTACGAGGTGGATGGAGTCGTCCATTACTGCGTCACCAATATGCCCGCCGCCGTACCCAACACCAGCACGCTGGCGCTCACCAATGCGACCTTCCCCTACCTGCTGAAACTGGCCAACATGGGCGCCCAGTCAGCTATTGCGGGTGATCCCGGCATCGCGGAAGGCGTCAACACCATCGCTGGCAAGCTAACCTACCAGGCCGTTGCTGAGGCCCAGGATCGTGAATTTACACCCATCACGTCCCTGCTGCTCTAGCCGGAACAGGTGATGGCGCGCTCCCCCAGACGAACCGGCGGCGTCTCAAGATAGGACACTGCCATTCGGTACGCCCGGCGTAGACTTCTAGCCATGGGTGAGCAGGGCAGCCGCCGCATTGGGATCGTGGTCCTGGTAATCAGCCTCCTCGTGCTGTTTCTCGCACTCGGGGCGCTAAACGCCTTCAATCTGCGGCTACTCGACCCCCAGTCGCCGGGCGAAACGCTTGTCTTTCTCGCGCTCTCCATCCTGGCCTTCCTTCTCTTTGGCAGTGTTCTGGTTGTACTCGTACGCAACCTTCTCAAGCTCTACAGTGAAAAGCGCAGCCGTGTGCTGGGTGCCCGCCTGCGCACCCGCATGGTCTGGGGCGCCGTGCTGGTTTCACTTGTTCCGCTCGTGTTCATGCTCGCCTTCAGCTACCTGTTAATGAATCGCGCTGTGGACCGCTGGTTTTCGCAGCCCGCCACGGAAATGCGCGACGATGCCGCGGGCCTCTCCACCGCCCTCGAACGCTACGCGAACGCCAATGCCCGCGCGGAGGCCGACACTCTCGCCGTGGCGATCGCTGAGCTGCCCGCGCAGGGAAGCTCGGACGGATCCAATCACAAGGGCAGGCATCCCTCCTTGAAACCGCGCGGCCACACGTCTATGTCCGCAAAACCGGCCGCTTTCTACAGCATTCTCCAGCGGAACGAGTTGAATTTGCAGGGTGGCTTCGCCGTTCTTTACCAGGACGGCACGCCCATCGCAGCCCTGCACCTTCCTTCGCCGAGCCCCTCGCGTACTCAAGTGGGGACCGCGTCAACTCCTGAGCACGCCGTTGATTTCTCCATCGCTGCCGCGGCATTGGAGGCCGCACAACGCAGCGAGGGCACGCTTTTCTCCCTCAAAGGCGTCGATTACAGCCTCGCGCTCGCCGGCCTCAATCACGGAGGTTTGGTGGTCGTCGGTCTGCCCCTTCCCACCGATTTGGCCGCCATAAACCTGCGTCTGCGCAAGGCCGCTGCCGCTTACTGGGTTGTCTTCCGCGAACGCCGCCAGGTGCGCAGCCTCTACACCGGCCTGCTGCTTCTGATTACGGTGTTCGCCCTCTTTGCCTGCTGCTGGCTCGCCCTCAACACCGCCAAACAGGTCACCCGCCCGGTCGAGTCTCTCGCCGAGGCCATGGAAGCTATCGCCGCCGGCAACTACGCCCGCCGCGTCGAGCAGTCCGCTACCGAGGAGCTAGGTGAGCTCGCCAACAGCTTCAACGCAATGGCCGCCGATCTCGAATCCACACGCTCGGCAGCCCTCGCCTCCGCCGCGCAACTGAACGAAGTCAATATAGCCCTTGAGCGCCGCCGCACCGAGCTCGAGACCATCATTGAAACCATCCCGACCGGCCTCGTCACGCTTTCCCCGGAGCGTCGCATCGTGCTGGCCAATCGAGCCTTCTCCGAGATGCTCGACCCCGGCGGTGAGCGGCTCTTCATCGGCCTCCACCTGCGCGAGTTCCTGGCTGAATCCCCAGAAGCCATCGATACCCTGGAGCGACTCCTGCAGCGTAGTCATCGCATGGGTTCGGCCTCCGCCGAACTGCAGCTGCCCACGCCCTCCGGAGAGCTGCAGGTCTCTGCCGTTGTTGCCCTACTGGAACGTGGTCCGGCTCGCGAACAGCTTGGCTACGTCCTCGTGCTGGAAGATCTGTCAGAGGTCCTGCTAGCACAAAAGCAGAGCGCCTGGAAGGAGGTCGCCCGCCGCGTAGCCCACGAAATCAAGAATCCACTCACGCCGATATCCCTCAACGCCCAGCTCATCCGGCGCCACATCGACCGCCTCGCCCCCAACCTCACCGGCACTCCCGGCACCCGTTCCGCCGAGGTCATCCAGCGCTCCACCGATGTCATCGGCTCCTCGGTAGAGACGCTGCGCTCCCTGGTGGACCAGTTCGGCTCGCTGGCGGAATTTCCCACCGCGCGCCCCCGCCCGACCGACCTCAACACAGTCGTCGAATCCGCTCTCGCGCTCTTCACAGGCCGCTTGGGTTCCATCCGCCTGCGCCGCCGCCTTGGCGCGGGTCTGCCCCTTGTTTTGGCCGACCCCGAAGCCCTGAAGCGCGCTATTACCAACCTCATCGACAATGCCGCCGAGGCTATGAGCGACAGCCTCCTCCGCGAACTCAGCCTTCAAACGCGCCTGCTCGACAACGGAGCTGTCGAGCTTTCCGTGTCGGACACCGGCTCCGGTCTTACGGACGAAATGCGCGAGCGCCTCTTTTTGCCATACTTTTCTACCAAACAGCGCGGCACCGGTCTAGGCCTCTCGATTGCCGCGAAAATTGTCCAGGAGCACGGCGGGACCATTCGCGCGGAGAAAAATTCGCCCTCTGGTGCCCGCTTCATCGTCGAACTCCGCCCGGCACCCACAGCCGAGCCGGACGCATCTGAACCGATTGCGCTGTCGCCCGAGACCACCGGGGCCACAGCTGGCGAAAGAGTTTCCGCTTGAACCACGTTCTAATCGTTGATGACGAGGTCGATATCCGCGGTTCCCTCGAAGCGATCCTCCGCGAAGAAGAATATGCCGTCACCACCACGGGCACCGCTAGCGAAGCGCTCACGCTGCTGCGCGACGCCGACTTCCAGGCCGTTCTGCTCGACATCTGGCTGCCCGACGGCGACGGACTCGATGTCCTGGCCAAAATTCGTCGGAACGAAGACGGCGACCGCCGCCCCGGCGCACCCGAGGTCATCATGATCTCCGGCCACGGCACGATCGAAGCCGCCGTGCGCGCCACCAAACTCGGCGCTTACGACTTCCTCGAAAAGCCGCTCTCCCTTGAGCGCACGCTTCTGGTACTGCGCAACGCCGTGCAGGCCCATCGCCTCCGCGAGGACAACGAGGAGTTCGCCCGGCAACTCGCCACCCGTGGCTCCGTCACCGGCCAATCGGTCTCCATCAAGGCCCTCCGCCAGCAGATCAGCCTCATGGCACCCACCAACGGCCGTGTGCTCATCTTCGGTGAATCCGGCACCGGCAAGGAGCGCATCGCGCGGCTGATCCACGCCGAATCCGAACGCAGTGAGCGCCCCTTGGTCGAAGTCAACTGCGCCGCCATTCCCGAGGATTACATCGAGGCCGAGCTCTTCGGCTACCGCCACGGCGCCGGACCCGGCGCCCCCAGTCAGCCTGCCGAAAAGCGCGGCACCTTTGAGCGCGCCGACGGCGGCACCCTCTTCCTCGACGAAGTCGCCGACATGAGCCTTAAAACCCAGGCCAAGGTCCTCCGCGCCCTCGACGAACAGCGCTTCTACCCCGTCGGGGCTTCGCGCCCCGTGCTCGTCGACACCCGCGTCATCGCCGCCACCAACAAAGATCTGGAAGAGGAGATTGCTCGCGGCAACTTCCGTGAAGACCTCTTCTACCGCCTCAACGTCATTCCCTTTTCCGTGCCGCCCCTGCGGGAACGAAAGGAGGACATCCCCTCGCTCGTGCACGAATTTCTGTCCGAGTTCGGTCAGCAGTACGGCCGGCCACGCATGGAAATCTCCGACGCCGCGCTTGCCCAGCTCCGCGCTTACAGCTGGCCCGGAAATGTCCGCGAACTGCGCAACGTCATGGAGCGCGTACTAATTCTCAACCCCAAGGTCCTGCGCATCGAGATCAAACATCTTCCCATCCTCGTGCAGCGCACCGAAAATCGAGCCAACGGCCGCGAAGAGTTCTCCACCCTGCAGCAGGCCCGCGAGGCCTATGAGCGCGACTACATCCTCAAGGAACTCGACCGCTGCCACGGCAACGTCAGCCGTGCCGCCGAATCCCTGGGCCTCGAGCGCTCGCACCTCTATCGCAAGATGAAGACCCTCGGCATCCAGCTTACCGACTAGATTCGCCCGAACCGCTTCCGGCCCCCTCGCAGACAACCGTTTACTCACACCAAAATCACCCGTGCCGACGGTATCAACGGTGTGCTAGCATCCGCCCGCTCGACCAATCCAGCTTCAGGGGATCGCGAATGCCAAAAAAAATCCTACCCAACCCGCTCCGTCCCGGCCGCCCGCTTGCTCGTGTACCTCGCTCCTTTCGATGGGTCATTCCCGCCGGTGCGCTCGCGCTTCTGCTCACAGGCGGTCTTGCACGTACCGCCTCCGCGCAGACCTGGACTCTCCAGTGGAGCGACGAATTCAACGCCGCCTCCGGCACCCTGCCCAACAGCGCCAACTGGACCTACGACACCGGCAACAGCGGCTTCGGCAACCCCGAAATCGAAAACTACTGCGCCGCCGGCTCCAACACCGCCCCCTGTTCCGCCAGCACCCCCAACGCCTACCAGGACGGCAATGGCAACCTGGTCATCAAGGCCATCCGCAACGCCAGCGGCCAATGGACCTCCGCCCGCCTGAAGACCCAGGGCCTGAAACAGTTCCAGTACGGCCGTATGGAAGCTCGCATGAAGCTTCCTGTTGGGGATGGCTTCTGGCCCGCCTTCTGGATGCTCGGCGCCGACATCAACTCCACACCCTGGCCCGGGTGCGGCGAGCAGGACATCATCGAGTGGGTCCAGTCCTACACCCCCACCACGACCTCCTCCACCACCCACGGTCCAGGCTACTCCGGCGCCAACGGCATCGGCACCCGGTTCGTTTTTCCCAACGGCGGCCGCGTGGATGATGGCAATTACCACGTCTATGGCGTGATCTGGGGATCCAACTCCATTCAGTACTACCGTGACAGCCCTTCCAATATCTTTCTCACCACCACCTCCAACACCATTCCCTCTGGCGGCCAGTGGGTCTTTAACAACCCCTTCTTCCTGCTCCTGAATCTCGCCATCGGCAGCGGTGGCTTCCCTGGCGCTACCGACTCGAGCACGCCCGCCTCCGCCACCATGCTCGTCGACTACGTCCGCGTCTACTCCTCGTCCGCGACGAAGAGCCTCAACGGAACGCACACCCTCACCCCGCAAAACGCCACAGCCTTGCGCCTCGACGACCAGGGCGGCAGTACCTCCAGCGGCAATCCCATCGACGTTTACACCGCCAACAACACCGGCGCGCAGAGCTG
>CAXTZL010000179.1:0-6714 GCA_964248555.1 uncultured Bryocella sp. | reverse complement strand
TTCGCCGTTTGACGTGGTTGTGACGCCGAGTTCGGGGCCACAGCTGACGGCGACGAACCTTTGCGGGCAGCCGGCGGTGATTGTGCCCAACGGGTTTCGGGGCGCGGATGCGCCGGCGCCCGCCGATACGGGAGACGGCGCGCTGAACAATGCCGGCGGACCGGGAACGCCGGTTTCCCTGACGTTTCTGGGGCCGCTGTACGGGGAGGCGAAGGCGTGTGCGCTGGCGGCAGCGTACCAAAATAGGACGGGTTTTCAGTTACGACGCCCACCTCTGGGGAAGGGCGGCCGGGCACAGCCAATGTAGACTCTTAAGTGGCGCCCCGCTGCGCACTCTCGAATTAGGAATTTTTGTGAATCAGTCCCGCCGTCCGTCCGCCGTTATTCTTGGAGCTCAATGGGGTGACGAGGGCAAGGGCAAGATTGTTGATGTGTTGTCTGAAAAGTTTGATGTGGTGGCACGGTACGCCGGTGGGCACAACGCCGGGCATACGGTGATTATTGAAGGCAAGAAGTTTGTTCTGCAGCTGATTCCGTGTGGTGTGCTGCGGCCGGGGTGCCAGGGCGTGATTGGCAACGGTGTGGTGCTGGATCCGGCGGCGTTTCTGAACGAGGTGAAGAAGCTGCGCGAGGCGGGACTGACCATCGAGGGCGGAGCGGACGGGCAGCTGTGTATTTCCAACCGGGCACAGGTGATTTTGCCGTATCACCGGATGATTGAGTTGGCGGCGGAGACGGCGCCGGGGCGGCAGCCGATTGGGACGACGCGGCGGGGGATTGGGCCGGCGTATGAGGACAAGATTCACCGTAACGGCCTGCGGGTGGTGGATCTGCTGAATTCGTCGCTGCTGCGGACGCACATTACGAACGCCTGTAACGAGAAAAACACGATTGCTCACGCTCTTTTTGGCACGGAGCCGCTGGATCCGAAACAGATGTATGAGGAGTATGCCCGGTTGGCGGAGCAGATCGCGCCGTTTGTGACGGACACGGCTGTTCTGCTGAACCACGCTATCGACGCGGGTAAGAACGTGATGTTTGAGGGAGCGCAGGGAGCGCTGCTGGATATTGATCACGGGACGTACCCGTTTGTGACGAGTTCGTCGTCGACAGCGGGCGGCGCGGTGACGGGGACGGGTGTGGGACCGACGCGGATTGGGACGGTGATCGGTGTGACCAAGGCGTATGTGACGCGGGTGGGCGAGGGCCCGTTTCCGACGGAGATTGCGGGAGCCTCGGGTGACCTGCTGCGGGCGCGGGGGCAGGAGTTTGGCGCGGTAACGGGGCGGCCGCGGCGTACGGGCTGGCTGGATTTGCCGCTGCTGCGGTACTCGAACATGATCAATTCGACCGAGTGGCTGGTGGTGACAAAGCTGGACGTGATGGATGAGTGTCCGGAGATCCCGGTGTGCACGGGGTACAAGATCGACGGGGTGGTAACGGATGCGATTCCGGCCGATGTGCGTGGTTTCAAGGCGATCGAGCCGATCTATACCAAGCTGGCGGGGTGGAATACGAACACGCTGGGGATCACCGAGTTTGATCGGCTGCCGAAGGCGGCGCAGGAGTACATGCACTTTATCGAGCGGGAGTCGGGGGCCAAGGTGGGCATGATTTCTACTGGGCCGGACCGGGCGCAGACGATGACGGTGGGTGGTTTTGAGGAGGTATTTGCTTGATCTCGTTTACGGTTCGGCTGCGTTTTCGGCCGGAGGATCGCGAGTTGATCGCCGGGCTCCTTCGGGAGCTGGCGGAGGCTTCGCGCGAGGAGCCGGGCTGCGTAAATTATGTGGCACATACCGTACAGGGTGAGCCGGACACGGTGCTGATCTACGAGCAGTATCGGGATGAAGCGGCCCGGGAGGCGCACCGCCAGAAGCCGCATTTTGCGCGGCTGGCGACGGGCGGCCTTTACCAGCACATGCTGGACCGGGCTGCCGAGAACCTGGACGCCTTGAATTAACGGCAGGAACCGGGTGGATTCACGCTGGTCCCTGCCGAGAATGGTTCGCTGAGCGTTTCGTTTTTAGAGGTCTGCCCTCTTTGTGGTAGGGAATTTTTTGACGCACAGCTACCGGTCGCGCTACTATCCGCCCATGCGCGGGCGGAAACGCTTCTTGTCTGGAATCTCGTTGCTTGTTGTTCTGCTGCCGCTGATGGCGTTTGCGCAGCATCGTGAGCGTAAGCGCGCGGAGCGTGCGGAGATTGGCCGGCTGGAGCAGGAGTGGCGGCAGGCGCAGGTTACGGGCGACATTCCCGAGATGGATCGCCTGCTGGCGGAGGATTTTCTCGGAATCACGGCGGCCGGACGCGTGGTGACCAAGGCACAGCAGCTGGACCGCATGCGGACGCGCCAAATCGATCTGCACCGGCTGGACATGTCGGATACGAAGATGAAGATCAGCGGCAACCTGGCGGTGGTGACCTCGCTGGCGGCACTTGACGGCATCATGGACGGGCATCCCATCAAGGGCTGGTTCCGCTATACCCGCGTTTATCAGCGGTCTCCGGCAGCTGGTTGGCGGATTACGAATTTTGAAGCGACACGGGTACCGGGAGTCGTGTGGCCCGGTTCCGCGAAAGATCTTAGTCCACCGGCGATGAGCGTTTCGCCGACGAAACTTCCGGCGACGACAGTTCCGGGGGTAGCTGGGCCAGGGCCTCGCGCAGGCGTTCCCAACTTGCTTCCAGCATTTCAGGCAGGATCCGGGTTTCCGCCACCACGGTCATAAAGTTCGTGTCGCCGCTCCAGCGGGGCAGGGCATGGAGGTGGAGATGTTCGGCGACGCCGGCTCCTGCGGCTTCGCCGAGATTGAGCCCGAAGTTTAGACCGTGTGGCTTGTAGACGAGGCGGAGGGCGCGCTCTGCGCGCCGGGCCAGAAGCATCATCTCGGCAGCCGTGGCCAGGGGAAGAGCGGCGAGGCTGGCCTGGTGCGCGTAGGGCACGATCATCAGGTGGCCGTTGTTGTAGGGAAAGCCATTCAGGACGAGGTAGCAGGATTTTCCGCGTTCGAGAAGGTAGATGGCGCGGTCGACGGCCCCGGGCGCCACGTTCTGATGCAGGGCCCAATCGGCCGCGGCGATCATGTTGCAGAAGACGCATCCGAGGTCACCCGGCCACGCTGCGAGGGCATCGGGCACGCCCTTGCGGCGCGGCGGGTCTTCGGCTTTTGTGACGTAGCTGTAGCGCCAGGGTGTCCAGAGGTGGTCCATGTACAAAGTATAAGGAGGCGTGAGAGACCGTGCGTCGAAACGGCTCTGCGGACGTCTATAGAGAATGGATGGCTGCCGCAGGGATGAATCGATGCCGCGTCTGCGACTGCACACTGAAGGTGTACCCGAGGCGGCTAGTTCCTTGAGAACTGACTGTTTTTGGGGGCGAGTTGGGTAATTTGACCGGCAAGCGCCAACTTGTTACACTTACTTTGTCGCGATTACGTGTGGGATTCAGTCGCAATCGCCCTCCAATGCATCGCCCGATTCCTTCCAACATCATCGAGTAGTTAGCCAGCCCTAAAGGCTGGCCAGGTGTTCTGCCTCTTTTGGCATTGCTCGATGCAGGAACGGAAATTGAACTGAATCCCGGAGTCGTTACCGAATGGCCGAACTTGACCACCAAATCGTCAACCCTGAGAGCACAGACCTGAACACCACACTCGATCCCACCATGACTGAAACCACTCCTACCGAAACCTTTGCGCCCCAAACCCTCGACCAGCCGTTGCAGGACACCCCTGAAGCAGCGCATGCCGACCATACCCCCAAAGGCGGCAATCTGCCGGAGGCCACGGCAAAGGCGCCTAGCCTGCACGCCGGCCACAGTGGGAGCGACCCAGAGTACGACGCGGACGACTTTGCCCGCGCTCTGGAGAGCTTCGACCGTGAGCAGGCCGCAGAGAAGGATGCAGCGCAGTCGCTGACCTCCGACGAGACGGTTGTCACCGGCACGGTTGTCAAGATCACCGACAAGCACATGGTGATCGACATCGGCCTCAAGTCCGAGGGACTGATTCCGCTGGATCAGGTGGTGGACCATACGGGCGCGCCCAAGTTCCAGATCGGCGACACGATTGAGGTCGTTGTCGAGCGCGAGGAGCAGGAAGGCGGCTATCTTGTTTCCTATGAGAAGGCGCTCCGCCACAAGGTGTGGGACAGGCTGGAAGAGGCTGCCAACACCAAGACGCCGGTGAAGGGAATCGTGGTTTCGCGCGTGAAGGGCGGGATTACGGTCGATATCGGCATCAAGGCATTTCTGCCCGGATCGCAGGTCGAGGTGCGTCCCGTCCGCAATCTCGACGCGTATATTGGCCAGGAAATCGAAGTTCGCGTTATTAAGCTGAACAAGAAACGTGGCAATGTAGTGGTCTCGCGCAAGGAGATTCTCGAAGAGGAGCAGAACGCCAAGAAGGACGTAACCCTGGCGGGCCTCGAAGAGGGTGCTGTGTTCACGGGTGTGGTGAAGAACCTTACCGACTACGGCGCGTTCGTGGACATGGGCGGTCTGGATGGACTGCTGCACATCACCGACATGAGTTGGGGCCGCTTGACGCATCCGCGTGACCTGGTGAATGTCGGCGATGAGATCCAGGTGAAGGTGCTGAAGTTCGACAAGGACAAGCAGCGTGTTTCGCTCGGCTTCAAACAGTTGACGCCGGATCCGTGGCTAGATGCCGTCGAGCGCTACCCGATCGGTGCACAGGTGCGTGGACGTGTGTTGTCGGTCACGGATTACGGTGCTTTTGTTGAGTTGGAGCAGGGAATTGAGGGCCTGGTTCATGTGTCCGAGATGACCTGGTCCAAGCGGATGAAGCATCCGTCGAAGATGGTGAAGCCGGGCGACGAGGTCGACGTCATCATCATCCAGGTGAACCCAAATGATCGTCGGATCTCGCTTGGAATGAAGCAGTTGCAGGACAATCCCTGGGAGGCGCTGGAGGACAAGTACCCGACGGGTGCAATTGTTGAGGGCCGCGTGCGTAACCTTACCGATTTCGGTGCCTTTATCGAGATTGAAGACGGTATTGACGGCCTGGTGCACGTATCGAACCTGAGCTGGACCAAGCGCATCAAGCATCCGTCGGAGGTCCTGAAGAAGGGCGAAAAGGTGAAGGCTGTGGTTTTGGGCGTGGAGCCCGAAAACCGTCGGCTTTCGCTGGGCATCAAGCAGATGCAGCCGGATGTATGGGATACCTTCTTCGAGCAGCACCGTGCGGGCGATGTCGTGCATGGCAAGGTTTTGCGGACAGCGCAGTTCGGCGCCTTTGTGGAGATAGCCGAGGGTGTCGAGGGTCTGTGCCATGTGTCCGAGGCCGCTGACGAGAGTGGCCGTCCCATTACCCTGAACGTGGGCGATGAGCACGAATTCAAGATCGTAAAGATGAGTCCGGAGGAGAAGAAGGTGGGCCTATCACTGAAGGCGATTGGCGAAGAAGCCAGCCGTGCGGAGGTGGAAAGCTACAAGGAGACTGTATCCGGCAACAAGGGCAAGGGCGGTAGTCAGTCCAACCAGTCCTCGGGGGGATCCTCCTCTTCGACAACATTGGGAGACCTGCTGAACTGGAAGAAAAACCAGTAAGACGTCCGTTGGAATTGCAAAAGGCCGTCCACTTGGGGACGGCCTTTTGCATCTTTTCCGCAAGCGGGAAGCGATCCTCTCCGGATTTTGTTGACCGTGAGCATCCCCTTGCGGTAAAATCGAAGCTCGCGCAGTTTCGCGTCTGCACTCTCGCGTGCATGGCCAGGCAGAATCTGGCCATCTGAAATGAGGGTGAGTGGCGGGCACGAGGCAACGAGGCGAGGCTCTCTGGCGGCTGTGAGATACGGCTGTTGGGCTCTCCACCGAGAGCAGGGCTTACGCTCCCCAGGCCTGAATCATGTCAGGCTCGGTGCGCTCTACCGCAACACTGGTTCCCGCGGCTGCCGATGGTCTTCAGCTGTGAATAGCCCATTTCCCCAGGTGAGTTGGCCTGGGCAGGCACAATATCTTCGCGCTTCACGCCGGCCACGAAGACGGCAGAGGTAAGGAGTACATCACGATGTCGACCGTCATTCCCAGCGGCAAGGACATTCAGCGCAAGTGGTATGTGCTGAATGCAGAGGGCAAGACCCTCGGCCGTCTCGCTTCGGAGGCCGCCAGCGTTCTGGCTGGCAAGCGCAATCCTCTTTATGTGCCGTACATCGACATGGGCGACCACGTCATTGTGGTGAATGCCGAGAAGATTCATGTGACCGGCATGCGGGCAGAGCAGAAGGTGTACCGTCGCTACACAGGGTATCCCGGCGGTTTGCGTGAGGAAAGCTTCATCAAGCTATTGGCCCGCCGCCCGGAGAAGATTCTGGAAGAGGCCATCAAGGGCATGCTACCCAAGAGCAAACTGGGACGCCAGATGGCAACCAAGCTGAAGGTCTATAAGGGCGCTGATCACCCGCATCACGCGCAGCAGCCGGTAGCGCTCGAACTGCGCGGCTAAGCGCACGGTCACACCACGGATTTGAGGGCGGGAGCCCAAAGGGATATCACGATGGCAGATTTCATTCAGTATTACGGCACGGGGCGGCGCAAGAGCGCCGTGGCTCGTGTGTTTCTTCGCCCCGGTTCGGGGGAGTGGAAGGTCAACGGCAAGGGTTTCGAGGAGTACTTCGTGACGCCCGCGCAGCGTGCCCTCCTCGACTACGCCTGCGGCACGGGCGCCATGTCCCGCGCGCTCGGCCCCT
>CAXTZL010000178.1:0-6774 GCA_964248555.1 uncultured Bryocella sp. | reverse complement strand
CGAACGGCTGAACCGGGCCGGGCTGGACCATATGCAGATCTCGATCGACAACATCCTGCCGGACGAGGTCTCAAAAAAGTCCCTGAAGGTGCTGGACGCCAAGCTGCGCATGTTGGCCGAACACGCCGATTTTCACGTGAACATTAATTCGGTCGTCGGCGGCGGCATTCAAAACCCCGAAGACGCGCTCGTGATCTCGAAACGCGCGCTGGAACTTGGTTTTTCTTCGACCATCGGCATCATCCATGACGGCTCCGGCCAGTTGAAGCCGCTGGGTGAGCGCGAACGCAAGGTCTGGAACGAGGTGCGTTCGCTAACCCGGCGTTCCTACTCGCGCTTCAACGGATTCCAGGAAGCCATCGCGAACGGCAAGCCGAACGACTGGCGATGCCGCGCGGGTTCACGCTACCTCTACGTCGACGAAAACGGCTTGGTAAGTTACTGCTCGCAGCAGCGCGGCTTCCCCGGCATTCCGGTTGCCGAGTATATGAAAGCCAATGTGGAGCGGGAGTTTCTGGTGGAGAAGGGCTGCGCGCCCAACTGCACGATCAGCTGCGTGCACCAGGTAAGCTACATCGACCACTGGCGCGCACCACAAACGCCGCACGGACCTCGGCCACAGGCCGTGCCTGCGGCCGAGGAGCTTGTGCAGATTCAGTAGCTTTCCAGTATCACCTTGCATGCAAAAAGGGCTGATCCGTCGTCAGCCCCTTTTATTGCCGATTACCGTTTGGCCGGGGTCCGGCGGGAGGTGGTCGTTACGGAATCGGCCTGCGCCTGGTTGATGGCCTGGCCGACATCCATCATGTCCATGACCTGAATCCAGTGCGTCGGCGTGACCACGATGATGGTGGGCGTTTCGTTTACGCCCAGCCTGTTGCCCATGGCTGTACTCTCGTCCACCTCTTTGCTGAAGATCGGGTCGACAACGAAGGGCATCTGTTTGCCGTGAGCACTCATAAAGGCTTGGGTGAACTTGACGAGGTCGTCCTTGGAGCTGATGCGCTGCTGCGAGGCAAAAACCTCGCGGCGGTACTCCTCGGAAAGCTCGGGCGAAACCTTTGCCGTCAGATAGTGCGCGAAGGTGGCAGCCTCATGACTCCACTGGTGATACGGAATCTGAAAGTCGTGTTCCTCGAGAGGCACGTGGTACTGATTGGCAGCCGAGTGCAGGACCGGGAACGCTCGGGCGCAGACCGGGCACTCCAGATCTTCAAATTCGATGATGGCGACCTTGTGTCCTGCCGGTGGCTTCAGCATCGAGGTGTCCTTGAACTGCGTCGCACGCGGCGAGTTGGGCGGAAACGTGCTCTGGGCCGCCAGGGCCAGCGGGGCGAGCGTAAGCAGCAGGGCGGAAACGACGGAACGAGACATACGCATAAGACGCAAAACGCTACCCTTCGGCGAGCAACTACAGCTCATTCCCATATTGAAACACCAATGGCGAATTTGTCGCTATGACTCTCTGGATTTGAGCTTGCGGGGGGACGCACGGTGCTATGCTGCAAGCGAAGGAAAGACGAAATGATTCTGACTCTGCTTGGCCTCCAAGTGCTCACCCTGCTGACCGTGGTGGCAATCGTCCTCGGACGTTCTGCAACGGCGAAGGCTGCCGGTGATCCTCGCTTGGAATCGCTATTGCGATCTGGTTTGCCCGAGCAGCTCAGCCGGCTGGACGTCCGCCATGAGGCCCGGCTGGAAGGCCTGGAAAGGCTGCTGCGGGCAGAGCTTGCGGCACTGCGGCAGGAAACCGCGGAGGCCTCCGCGCAGGGGCGGTCGGGACTCGACACGCATTCGGCGGGCCTGCGGCGGGAAGTGCAGGGCAATTTGCAGACCCTGGGCGACGCCTTGCACCGGGGGCTGGAAGCGTTTCGTGGAGATCATAAAGCTGAAGCCGAGCGGCTGCGGCTTGCTGTCGATGGTCAACTGGACGGCCTTGGTCAGCGCCTTCTTCGCTTTACCGCAGATACACATGGGCACCACCTGGAAAGCCGCGAGGCTCTGCATACAAGGCTGACCGAACTCGGCCAGGGGCAGGCTGAGCACCAGGAGCGCCTGCGCTCTGCGGTGGAAGCACGCCTGGACCGGATCAACGAGGTCAACGCTGCCAAGCTCGAGGAGATGCGGGCGACAGTAGACGAAAAACTTCACTCCACATTGCAAAGCAGGCTGACGGAAAGCTTTGGAGCCGTCGCGGACCAACTCACCAAGGTGCACAGCGGTTTGGGAGAGATGTCCAAGCTGTCTTCCGACGTAGGCGATCTATCGCGACTCTTTACCAACGTGAAGAGCCGGGGAGGTTTTGCGGAGGTGCAGCTCGGAATGCTGCTCGACCAGATGCTGGCGCCCAATCAGTTCGGCAGGAATGTGAGGGTAAAGCCGCAAATCGCCGAGATGGTGGAATACGCCGTGAAGCTCCCGACGCCGCAAGGTGAAACGCTGCTGCCCATAGATGCCAAGTTCCCGCGTGAAGCCTGGGAGCGGCTGGAAAGCGGCTATGCCGCCGGGAATGCCCCCGAGATAGCCAACGCCGGGAGGGTCTTTGAAGCCGCCATACGCACGGAAGCCAAACGCATTTGCGAAAAGTACATCCATCCACCCACTACCGCGAACTTCGCCGTCATGTTTCTGCCGACCGAAGGCCTTTACGCCGAGGTGATGCGACGGGACGGTCTGCAGACAGACGTGCAACAACGCTATCGGGTAACCATTGCCGGTCCAAGCACGCTCTCCGCCCTGCTGAACAGCTTCCAGATGGGATTTCACATGCTTCACCTACAGAAAAAGGGCGATGAGGTATGGCAGGTGCTGGCCCGGGCCAAGGAAGAATTTGGCAAATTTGAGCTCCTTATGGCCTCGATGGAAAAGCAGGTAGGTACCGTGCAGAACACCCTCGAGAAGCTCAATACGCGAACGCGTGTCATAAATAAAACACTGCGTGATGTGGGCGAGGAGGAAGGGGAGGGCGGCAATCGCCTGACGGCAGGAGCATCTCGCAGCCTGGCCAATTTTGACGGCTTGCTACCCGCGCTCGCTGCAGTGGGGGAAGAAATCTAACGCGAAAACTGTGTATTACCGCCACTTTCGCCCGTGCGGCCGGCATCACGAAAGAGCTTGCGGCGGCGGCAACACACGCATTCCCAAGGATAAAAGCCCAGCCACGTCAGCAGTGTTCGCTGCAGAAACGTGCTTCGATTGATTCGGCGATAGATTCCCGGGGAACACCGGGCACAGAGCCGCAACCTGCCTGATTGCACAGCGGAAGTGGGAACAGCCGCTTCTTCCAGCATCTGGATCAGATTAACCGAGAACGTTCGTGGAACGTAGAGTTCTTTACACCTATCCGCAGCGTCAGTATGCTTGGGCACTGGGGCTGGATGCGCCGAACGCATGTGCGAGGCTGGTTCAGCAGAAATAAACAGGAGATTAAAAGCAATGGCAGCAGTGGATGAGAAGGTAAAGCAGATTATTGTCGAACAGCTTCAGGTGGATGAGGCCGAAGTCACGCCCGGCGCCAGCTTCCAGGAGGACCTCGGTGCGGATTCCCTCGATGTTGTCGAGCTTGTGATGCAGTTCGAAGAGGCTTTCGATATCCAGATTCCGGATGAGGATGCGGAGAAGATCAAAACCGTAAAAGACGCGACCGACTACATTGAGAGCCACCAAAAGACCAAGTAGGCGGTCGGCTTACGACCACTGAGCAAGCAAAAGAAGGGCGTACGAAGAAAAGATGGAGCAGCGTCGCGTCGTCGTTACAGGTCTCGGCCTGATATGCGGGATCGGCAATACCGCACCGGAGATCTGGGACGGTCTAATGGCCGGCCGCAGTGGTATGGCCGAGATCACGGCGTTTGATCTCACCGGCCATTCCGTACGCTTTGCCGCCGAGGTAAAACATTTCGACGTACATGCATTTGTGGACAAGAAGGAGGCCCGCAAGATGGGCCGCTTCATTCACTTCGCCATGGCGGCCGCCCATGAAGCGATGCAGCACTCCGGGCTGCAGATCACCGCAGAAAACGCTGACAATATCGGAGTACACATCGGCTCCGGCATCGGCGGATTTGATGTGATTGAGCGTGAACACACAGCGCTGATGAATGGCGGTCCACGCCGTATTTCTCCTTTCTTTATTCCGGCCACTATCATCAATCTCGCTGCGGGGCACGTTAGCATCCGTTATGGTGCCAAAGGGCCGAACGAGGCGACGGCAACGGCGTGCACCAGTTCAGCCCACTCCATCGGGGATGCATTTCGCATCATCCAACGTGGCGATGCGAACGCTATGATCGCGGGCGGAGCCGAAGCGGCGATTACGCCACTTTCGGTCGGTGGTTTTGCGGCCATGAAGGCTCTCTCGACACGGAACGCTGATCCTACGCATGCTTGCCGGCCGTTCGATAAGGATCGTGATGGCTTCGTTTGCGGTGAGGGCGCTGGGATTCTCATACTCGAGGAACTCGAATTTGCCAAGGCTCGCGGAGCCAACATTCTGGCCGAGGTACTGGGCTATGGAATGAGCGGGGACGCGTTCCACATGACTGGCATGGCTCCTGAAGGGGAGGGATGCCGCCGTGCCATGAACAACGCTCTTAGAGTTGCGGGAATCTCACCGGATCAGATCGACTACGTGAACGCACATGCAACCTCGACACCACTAGGCGATGCGCTGGAATCCAAAGCGATCGAGAACGTGTTCGGGGAGCGCGCTCTGAACCACCAACTTTTGGTGAGTTCGACGAAGTCGATGACGGGGCACCTGCTTGGGGGCGCCGGCGGTCTGGAGGCCGGTATCAGTGTGATGGCTCTGCAGCATCAGATTGCGCCGCCTACGATCAACCTGGAAGATGCCGATCCGGCGTGCCGCTTGAATTATGTGCCTCACACGCCGCAGCCGGCAAAGATCGACTATGTGCTTTCCAACAGTTTCGGCTTTGGTGGAACGAATGGATCGCTCGTCTTCAAGCGTTGGGGTGCCGAGTAGTCCATCTGGCATGCATCATGCAATGCCTCGACAAAGCCCTCCGAATCCGGAGGGCTTTGTTTTACTGCTTGGTGTTGGCAGAGGACGGCGACGTGAGTGCATCCAATAGCCGGAGGAGTTTTGCTATGGCCATTCTGACAGTTGGCAAGGAAAACAACGCGGATATCAACCTCTACTACGAGGATCGTGGTACGGGGGCGCCGGTGGTGCTGGTGCATGGCTGGCCGCTAAACGGCGGATCGTGGGAGCGGCAGTCGGCGGCGTTGCTGGCGGCCGGTTACCGTGTGGTTACGTACGATCGCCGCGGCTTTGGGCGTAGTTCGGCACCGGCGGATGGGTACGACTACAACACCATGGCCGGCGATCTGGACAAGCTGCTCGAAGCGGTCGACCTGAAGGATGCGGCGCTGTTCGGGTTCTCCATGGGTGGCGGCGAAGTGGCGCGCTATATGGGCAAGTACAACCAGGGACGCGTGACCAAGGCCGGCTTCATCAGCTCGATTGCGCCGGCGTTGCGCAAGGATGGCGGCAATCCAGAGGGTGTCGATCCGAAGGTATTCGACGACATGAAGGCTGGCATCGAGAAGGATCGTTATGATTTTCTACAGAGCTTCCTGAAGATGTTCTATAGCCAGGGTGTGCTGACGCATGCCGTCTCCGAAGCGAAGCTGCAGGCGGACTTCAACGTGGGTGCGCTTTCCAGTTACCAGGCCATGCTGTTTACCGTGGATGCGTGGCTGGAAGATTTCCGGGCCGATGTGAAGTCAATCACCGTGCCGACGCTGGTGATCCATGGGGACGATGATAAGGTGGTGCCGCTGGAGGCTGCGGGTGCGCGGTTGCCTGAACTGATTTCCACGGCCAAGCTGCACATCGTGGAGGGTGGACCGCACGGGCTGATCTGGACACATGCCGCCGAGGTGAATACGGCCATGCTGGATTTCCTTCGGCGTTAGAGTGCGGCAGGGTACCCCCCCCCCCGTACTTTTCCGTAAAGTCTTCATTCCAGACACCTCTTGCAGTACTTTGCATGCGCCGGCAGATCATCCCACGAGAGGGCTGTGTCTTTTCCTGGGATGAGTTTCTCGTTGATTTCACTGTAGCGGGTGTAGGTCCTTTCTTGTGCAACGGCGACTCTCGAAATTCTCCTACTCAGGAGAACATCAGGGGTGGGACGATTTTGCCAACCAATTGGATGGCGTGGAGTTGATTCAGCTAGACTGGATCGGTTTCGCGAGGCTGCTTCAGCGCCCTATCCTGCTTGCCTGACCAAAGTGGTATGGCTGTAGAACTCTTGATGGTTCTAGCCTGCTAGTCGGGCGGGTCAGTCTGCTTCCATGACGGAGAGCGGTACGGAGCATTTATGAGCATTTCGGGAATCAGTGGCGGAATAGGGTCGGCGGCATCCGGCTATGACTTCAAAAGTCTGACCAACAAGCAGGCTTACGACGCGGCGAGCACGCTCTTTAGTGAGGGAAAGATTTCGGCTGACCAGGAATCCTCCATACAGTATTTTGCTCAGGGAGCAAACGAGGTCAACGTTGATGGGAGCGCATCGGCTAATACGCTGAATGACCCGGGAACTCATAACTTCATCTCGGAGTTCCAAAACGTGGTCACGTGGATGGAAAGTACTCCCGGATCGATTGGAGTAGGGTCGTACAAGTCTCTTGTGAACATCATGCAACAGTTGCAAGGCTCATCCGAGACCTCAACGCTTCGCGGACTGTCACTTAATGCATAAGCACTAAGAATTCAGAGTCTCGCCTTTAAGATCTTGGTACCGCAAA
>CAXTZL010000177.1:0-6885 GCA_964248555.1 uncultured Bryocella sp. | reverse complement strand
TAAAGTGGTTTAACGATACCAAGGGTTTTGGATTCATCAGCCGCCAGAGCGGCGAAGATGTATTTGTTCATCACTCCGCCATTCAGAGCAACGGCTTTCGTTCGCTCCAGGAAGGTCAGCAGGTTCAGTTTGACGTAGTCAAGGGACCTAAGGGCTGGCAGGCCGAGCGGGTCCAAGTTCTCTAAGAGATTATTTTCACGAAAAGGGGCAGCGCACGGTCGCTGCTCTTTTTTATTGCCGGTGGCCGAATCTACGGGCCTGGCTCATCGTCTGCCCAACCGCAACACCGGAGACACTATGGCCGCTCCCGCGCATGACAAGTATTATTTGCGTACTCTCCACCAGGAAATTGACCTGTTCGATCGCAAACTCGCGCACATGCTAAAGTACGACACTTTCGCCACCGAGGGAGAACGAACCATCTCTGTAACCAAGATGCGGGCCAAGCGGGAACTGCTGGTGACTACGGCACGTCAACTCATCGGACAGGGAATCGAGTTCAAGCCCTCCGAGATGCCCCGATCGCTCCGGTCAAGCGAGGAAGACGGACTGAAGGCTGCTGAGAGTAGCGCAGTCCTGGCGCCGATTGAGACTCTGGTGGCTCTGCCGCTCGCATCCGCAGTAAAACGCCAGCTTGCCTCTCCTTTCGCCGGCAGCGTCCTCGACGGCCAGACGATGATGCAAAACTACAAACGTACACGTGCGAAGGCAGCGGTATCGCAGGCCTAAACACCGGCTGGCCGTTGTAGGGTCTCCTTTGTCCATACCGAATTACAGTGTTCTGAAGGCTCATCCGGTCGCGGGAAAAGTTGTAAGCGGCACCAGCGCTCATTACCAGATTACGGTGGATGTGCACGACAAGGCTCATCAGCCCTTCACGGCAGCGCTCAATATTCAGAGCGTGGACGGAAGCGAGGTGCTCTTCGCAATCGAAAGCGCCTTCATCCCGCCCGATCCTCTGGGGCTGGCCAGCCTGAAGCCAGGGATCACCCCTCTGCAGAGTAAGCCCGGCGGCCTAGCCCTCGACTTCGTACGGGAGCAGGTCGGGGGAAAGCCCATGATCACTCGCGACCAGATGACATTACTTCCCGTAGCTGAAAACACGGCCCAATTCCTACACCCGGCTGGTCGGATCTACACCAGCGATCGAGAGCGGCGTGCTCACGCACTCCAGAACGCTGTAGCGGTCTTACTGGGTCAAGCAATCGCGGACCCAACCTCGGAACTGTACGTCTTTGGAAGCGCTTTCGCCGATGGAGGTGTTGTTGATGGTATTCACGATGTTCACATGAATCAGGGAAATCCGGCTAGTAGCCATTCCAACGAGAATGGTGTGTGGCAGGACGGGGCACTTTTTATCAACTCTCCGTTGAAACAGACGTGGACAGCCCTTTTTCTTGCTTTCCAAACCGAAAGCTGGCATACGGACGGCCAGGGTAGTCCCATTCCGTAGCCTAGAGCAGCTTGACGGGTCTGGTACATCTTCCCGCACCAAAGCTGGGGAAAAGATGCAAAAAGGCGAGTCTCACCATGGGCTGAGGAAAGTCCTACAGGCCGCCGGGACGTGCACGGGTAGAATTCAGTGGTGTTCAGGTTAAAACCGAGGGAGATGACTCGTGGCAGGTTGGTCCGGACGGCGGTTCTTGGTGCTGTCGTCTTTCTACTGCTGATCGTCGTTGTCGCTTGCAGCATTTACAGGCAGCGGCATTTAAGTGGGGACCTTAGGGGCATCCTGACCGGTGCCCTCCTGCCGGGGACGCCGGACAGCCAGGTTGCGGCTGCCGCGGCGCGGGCCGGCGGCCATCTGCACACGCGGCTTGACCGTGAGACGTTTGCCAAGCTGCAGCGGATGGTGGCGGCTACGGCGGCGGCGCAGAACCTGCAGGCGAGTCTGGGGAGTCGCCTTAGGGCGACCCAATCGCAGCTTGACCGAGAGCTTCATAGCGACGAACTCATGCTGATTACGGAGCAGGCCTATGTTCGAAGCCACCGGCCTGTGCCGGCGGGTCTCGCGGAGGATGTGGCCCGTGAGCAGATCCTGCGAGAGCAGAGGCAATATCAGCAGCGCCGTGATGACGAGAGCACTTGGCTTGCCTTGCTGCAGCAGCGGCTGGAAGCACGCGCGCTGGCGCAGGAGCTGCGTGTGGACGTTGGGCTCGAGCGGCCTCTGCAGCCTTAGCTTTTCTGGCCTGCGGGATAACCTCCTCCCCCCCGTACTTTTTCTTAAAGTCTCTGGATAGAGTACTTTAGAGCCGCCTGTCGCGGTTGGTGCGCCGGTTGGGGACACCACGTTTTTGTGCCCCGAATGGACCTGAAGATGAGTGTAGGGCGTCGGCGGGGATTTTTGTGCAATCTCTGTTGGAGCTCCGAGGCAATTGGAGTGGCCGGGCGCGAAAATGCTTTTCATCCGGAACCCGGACCCGCTGCGGCGCATCTTTCATGCTGCAAGGAGTTTGACGGAACGTGCCCTTTTGATCGGCTGAGGGATCTTAAGAGGAGGTGACGGAGAGAAATGATCTCTTCTTTGCACCGAGTGAGCTGCCGAAAAAGTTTGCTGATTTTGGGTTTGTTTCTGCTGTGGATGGGTGCCGGAACAAGGGGGGCGGTCGCCGAGGTTGGGCTGATCGTCGAAGGGCCCACGGGTGGAGCGGGCTTTTTCGATGACATGGGGCATGCAGCCCTTTGGATTTCGCGGGGGTGCCTGAACCCGCAGGGCGAGGTGTATTTCTGTGAGGGCACGCCGGGTGTGGTGGTGGCCGGAACAGGGTACTGGACCAAGACCGGCGTCGCTGCGATTCCGGCGGAGCTGTACTTCCTGGGGCCGTCCGAGGGGACTCGACTGGCGGCCTGGAATGCAGAGATGGCCCCCATCTATCCAGAGGAGCCCGCTGCCAACGGGCAGAAATACCTGGGACGACTGGAGGGCCGGAGGACGCGGGTGGACGTGTTTCCGACGACCGCGGAGCAGGACCGGGCCGCCATCGCGCATTTAAATGCGATTCGCACGCAGTTTCACTTCAGGCTGATCCGGGAAAACTGCTCGAACTTTGCCCGCAGTGCCTTGCGGCTGTGGCTGGGGCCGGATTTTCACGTGCGGCAGTGGACGAACCTGAGCATCGTGACGCCGCTGGCCGTGGAAGAGGCGCTGAAGGAGCAGTTGAACCGGATGCCGGGTGAGACGTTGCGAACGTACTCTTTCCCGCCGCCGCGGCAGTGGCGCTGGCGCCGCTCGGCGCGGGATGTTTGCAGCGCCGTGCTGCTGGATCCGAAGTACGCCGTGCCCATGGGGCTGCTGCAGCCGGAGGCGTACGCGGGTTTTGGCGGGTGCTACGGCATCGTCCGGCTGAAGACACACCTGCAGACGCGGAATTTGCAGAAGAAGGCCGTTGAAGACGCTTCCGTTGGCAAGGGGCGGACGTCGACGGAGGTCTTTCGTGCGATGACGGAGCAGGGGCAGAGTTCGACGGAGATGGCGGGAGGATCTTCGAATGAACCGGTGCGCCCGGAAGCAAACCCGGGTGGCGGGCAGTAACGAAGTTCCCCATCGCTACTGAGTGGCCGTCCGCCACTCTCTGCGCCAGGCGGACGGCGGTTCCCGGCTAGTCGATGCTGAGATCGGTGTTGAGGCGGGCGGGGTAGCGGATGCGCTCGGATTTGAGGCCCTGTTGATCGACGAGGAGGGCTACGAGGGTGGTCCAGACGTCTTCGCGGGTCCAGTGTTTGGGGCCGGGTTTGATCGAGAGCCGGTCGCGCACATAGTCCGTGCCGGGGTGTTCGGGGGCGGCGGTGCCGGTGAGCAGGTGGAACTTAAAGCAAAGGTGCTCGAGGAGTTCAGCTAAAAGGGTTGCGTGTCGATCTGGCCTATGTCTTTGTCCTCGGGCGGAGATCGAAGGTTTCTTCTCAGCGGAGGACGATGTCTATGGCTTCGAGGCCCATGGGTTCAGGGTAGCGCATCGGCTGGTCCCACCCATGCGCGATGAAGCTGCGCAAAAGAAGGACCAACCCCGATATCAGAGCGCTGCCGTTCTCATTTTCTTACAGAGATGCCTGAAGCTCGGCGACGTATTGTTTTCGACAACCATGTGAGCTGAGATTCGTTTTGCCCATTCACATTTGATTGTTCCGATCTCAGAGTACGGATGACTCTTGAGCATAAGTGCACCTTCAGGATATATAGCGTCCGCAAGCACTTCCCAAGTGTCACAGACAGAATCCGCTACATAGGTATTCAACACGGCCTGCTTTGCTTCGGGGTACGCCGTTTGGACAGCATTCCGATCTCCGAGGAGCCAAGCTTCAAATTCCTCCTCAGCAATGCAGAAGTATGTCTCCGGTCGCGGAGTCAGCTTATCGAGCAACTCTAGAAGTTCTAAACGAAAGTCGCGTCTGCATCGCTTGTCCAAATCACAGACCACAATAACCGCAGCCTTGTATTTAGGTCCATAGCCCTGAAAAGTGCTGCCAAAGCCCTGTAACAGCTTTGGCAGTTGAGTGAGTAACATCTTCTTTTTTGGATCGGCCTCAGTTTTTAGACCTGGAGGCAAGCGACCTAAACCGCGATACGGATGGATTCGGTATGTGTGATTCGCCCCAAGAATCTTGGGAACGAGGTTTTCAAGCGCATCTCGGGCTGAGCGATCTTCTACCAGAACTTCGAAATGCATCGTTCAGTTTGTCTCCAAGTAGTCGCTGTACCAAAGACCTCCAAGAGGAAGACCTTGATCCACTAACTTTTTTATCGAAAGATCGTCGCTAGCACGTCTAAGCTTTGAGAAGCCAGACTCGCTTCGTTCTAAGATCCATACTTCAGAGGGCTTAAGCCCATCAACCAAGTAGGGTTGGTGGGTCGTGATGAAGACCTGAGACCCGCCACTTTTGTTTGAATGCGTTCTAAACTCTTCTATAAGTGATTCGAGAAGCTTGTGGTAAAGGCCATTCTCCGGCTCTTCAATACAAAGAAAGGGTGGTGGTGCAGGATCTTCTAAGAGCAGGAGATAAGCAAACAGCTTCAAGGTGCCGTCAGACATCTGCTGCGCATAAAACGGATCACGGAAGCCCGTCTCGTTAAACCGCAACAGGAGACGCCCGTCAGCAGTTCTGTCTGTATCTATCTTAGACATACCCGGGATTTTCTTTGAGATCTGGTCGAGGATGAATTTGAATCGTCTGGGCTGCTCGCGTTCCATGAACTGAACAACATTGCCGAGATTGTCGCCATGCACATTAAGATGTTTTTGTGGTCCGGCCATTGGGAGACTGCGAGCTGCATCGGGAGAAAAGTAGCTTAGATGCCAACCCTCGATAAAGCGACGAAAGGCTGAAATACGTGGATGTTGTTTCAATGATCCGAGAGTTGCGATTCCAAGGCGCCTCTTATCATCTAGTTCGACTACTTCGGTCTCTTTACTTTCCTCGGTAAGCTCCCCACGTCTAAGTGCTTCGACATACGAGAAGAGTGCAGTTTCCGACTCCTCTTCTTCAGTGCGCTCTCCGAGAATGTCGCCCTTCCAGACTAGGCCAACGCCCTGATTGAGAAGTAGAAAAGAGAAGGGCCTTCCCCAAGACTGCCCGCGTCTTCTCTGTCTAAGTCGCTCTTGGCGAACATAGGGTCGCCCTGTTGAGTCGACATCTATCGACAGCTCATAGGTAATTGGACGAGCACTATGTTCCTGCTTGTAATAAATCTCGAACTCAATAGGGCCTTGTTGTTCTTGAGAACGGAGTCTGTGGAAGCCGCCACGACCTCGCGAATCGCATGCTTCTTCCAGTCCGAGCCTTAGGCAGTCTGCCAAAAAACCGAACGCGTCGAAAAGTGAGCTCTTGCCGACCCCGTTCTTTCCAATCACAACAGTTAACGTGGTCAATGCTTCGAGTTCCTGACGGTTCCAAAGCCGGCCCAGGGTCACATCTTGCAATGTCTTGAAATTACGAATCCTCACACCGTGGATACGGGCCATACGCTCCAACTTATCTCAACAAAGGCGTCCATGGATCTGAACAGTGAACCTGACCATTGTTCACCGCCCGAATTTTTGCATGCCGCCCATTTGGCTCATGAGTCTCTGTTGCACTTTTTGCATGCCGCCGCCGGAACCCATCATCTTCATCATTTTGCTCATCTGGGCGTGCTGTTTGAGGAGGTTGTTTACTTCCTGGACGGTGGTGCCGGAGCCGGCGGCTATGCGTTTGCGGCGGCTGCCGTTGACAGCGAAACCTTTCTCATGACTTTGGCCGAGGTGGGGGTGGCGGTTTGGGTGGTGGTGGATGGGGCGGGGCAGGGGTGGCCAGCCGGCGCGGGTTTCGTTCGCCGGGCTCATGCCGTTTCTAGGTGGTGTTGCCGGAATACCTGCGTTTGCCAGTGCGCCATGCGCTTCTGGTCGTTGGGCGCTTCGGTGGAAGCCTGGCTGGAAAGGTCGCGTTCGCGGCTGACGAGCAGTTCGAGACGGGTACCGGCTTCGTCCGCATAGATGTTATTCCAGAGAGCTTCATACCCGGAGGCCAGTTCGCTCCAGGAGAATTGAAATTTGGACATGGTGCGGGTGGCGCCGTCGAGGCCGCGCGCTACGGAGTAGGCGCTGAGCAGGGCGGTGAGGCAGGCCAGCAGGATCGGCACCCAGGCGGGCGATTTGGACAGGAGCGTGGCGGCGGCACCGCTGGCTAGAAAGAAGGAGGCGCCGGAGATCCATTGTTTCTGGGTGGTGTAGCGCGTGGCGATGTCGGCGAAATAGAGCGCGCGGACCTCGGCGGAGATTTGCCGCTCCCAGACGCCGGTGATCTGCTCTTCGGTCAGCATGGTGGCCTCGACTGTAGTATAGACGGCGGGTTACCGTCCGAATTTTTGCATGCCGCCCATTTGGCTCATGAGGCGTTGTTGCATTTTTTGCA
>CAXTZL010000176.1:0-6918 GCA_964248555.1 uncultured Bryocella sp. | reverse complement strand
TCTGTACCGCTATGGCTGTGCGTTTCATCACTATGGACAGATACGTTACGATTTCCCATCCGGATTGCTCCATTCCTCCCGGCCCTCCCCGGCGCCCCCTCCTATGACGCTTTCTCCGGCTCAGTCCCCTCGCCTCCCCGGTCAACGCCACCGAAGCGCCGTCGTAGTGCATGCGGGAGCCCGTGATTCTTACCAGCTTGCCCTGGCCCTCGAGGAGCATGGTCTGCTCGAGAGGCTGTTCACGGACCTGTTCTGGCCGGCTGATGCCGCCGCATTCAACAGCCTGGCCGCACGGCTGCCGGCGCTGCATCGTCTGGCGATGCAACGCAGCACATCCGGTCTGCCCTTTGGAAAAGTCAATCTGAAAGCATGGCGGGGTTTGCTTTGCCTACTTGCGGAACGTATCCCGAGCGTGCCCCCCGACTGGAGGAGGCTTGCCTATCGGACAGCCGACGCCGCTCTTGGCAGGGCAGCCGGGAGGTGGGCCCGCACGGCAGAGGCCGGCCTGGTGAGCTATAGCTACTACGGCTACGATGCCATGCGCCGGTACGGTCGTGCGGCGATGCTCTTTCAGGTGCATCCACACCCCGTCACCGTGCGCCGCATTCTCCAGGAGGAGCTGGCGGCCCATCCGGAGTGTGCGGAATCGCTACAGGCCGAGTGGGAACTTGCGCTGCCTGAAGAGGACTTTGAACATCTCGTTGCCGAAACGCGCATGGCTTCGCGATTTCTGGCCGCTTCGAGCTTTACGCGATCCAGCCTTGTTGAAAACGGGGCTGCTTTTGACGCAATCTCGGTGGTGCCCTATGGGGTCGACCTCGAGCGATTCCGCCCGGGGGAGCGGCCGCGCATTCGCTCCCCCAAGCTGCAACTACTCTTCGTGGGCCGGATCAATCAGCGGAAAGGCGTGAAGTATTTACTGCAAGCTCTGAAGCAGTTCAAGCCCGGCGAGGTCCACATGACCATTTGCGGACGGGTCGTCGACTCGTTGAGCCTGTTCCGGGATAGTGGACTCGATCTCGACATCCGGCCGTCGGTGAGCAGCGAGGAACTCGTCCGCGCCTACCAGGCCGCCGACCTCTTCCTGTTTCCGTCGGTCGCGGAAGGCTTCGCCCAGGTGCTCCTTGAGTCCCTAGCCTGCGGCCTTCCAATCCTGTCCACAACCCATACCGCCGCGCCGGACCTCATCACCGAAGGCAAGGAAGGATTCATCGTGGAACCACGCCGCCCCGATCTCCTGGCTGAACGGATCGCCTGGTGCCTTGACCACCGGGAAGAGTTGGAAGGGATGCGAAGCGTTGCCCGCACCACAGCCGAGAAGTTCACCTGGCAACGGTTTCGCAGCCACACCGCCGAAGCCGTGCAAAGCTACCTGGAGAGCTTGTGAAAAGGCGACGTCAATTTGTAAACCTGGCGGCAGATGTGGTCAAACAAGCGCGATCGGTCCTCTCACTGCTTGCAAAACGAGGGTTCGGCCTGGTTGCGTTTTCTCTTGTTCTGACCCTCCGCGGCGGCGCGCAGACCGGTCTGCAGGTGAACTTCGGCGTAAACGGTCTGGAGCGAATGAGCTACAACGGCACGCTGCTTGAGAACGTTAAAGCCGTGCCAGCCGACGCCTTTCACATCTGGCATATGCGCTGCACCGATCTCCAGGGCAAGCCGCGCACCGAGGGTCCCTATAGCTGGGGTGAGGCCGCCACGGCGCGCCACTGGGATCCGGCCACCCGTGCCTGGACCTACACCTTTCCCTGGGGTTCATTGCGTGCGACCTATGTGCAGCATGGGGACGCCCTGGACATCGTCGTCGATGCAACGAACGCCGCCAAATCCGGCGTAATTTTTGACGGTGCCAGCCTCTACCCCCTGGCGCTGCACTTCCCCACGCTCCCGGCCGGCTTCGGGAACACCACCTTTCCGCAACTTGCCTATAACACCACGGGGCCGAGCGTCACCGTCGCCGACTACGGTAAGGGCGAGGTAGTGGCGGTGTCCCCCGCCGCGGAACGGCCTCTCTATACGGGTTTCTTTCCAGCTGATAACGGCACCGCCTATACCGCCCTCATTAGCGGCACGGTGCCGGATGGCCTGGCCACCTTTCAGCCGCACAACCAGCGCCCTCTGCGCCCAGGCCAGAGTGACCGGTACACCCTTTCTCTGCGTTTTGCCGCTTCCGGCACCCCTGCCTACACTCTGGCGGCCGACTCGTACAGCAACTGGATCAAGGTCTATCCGTCCACGCTTTACTGGACCGACCGGCGAGCTATCGGAACGGTGTTTCTAGCCAGCTCAGCCCAGGGGGATCTGCACCATGCCGCAGGCTTTTCCAATAATCCGCGCCGTTACTTTACGGACGGCAATGCTGAGGACTTCAACGTCAACACACCGGAGGGTCTTGCAAAGTTCCAGCACAGGATGCTCGCTCAGGCCCGCAGGAATGTGGAAGATCTCAAAGTTCTAGGTGCACAGGGCGCCATTACCTGGGACATCGAGGGAGAACAGTTTCCACAGGACACCAGCTACGTCTGCGCTCCGGACCTGATCGCGCAGGTCGCCCCGGAGATGGAAACCCTCATTTCCGATGCCGCCTCTCCCTACGCCGGGATGAGGCTGGACGACGCCTACTTCAAGATCATGCGTAGCGCAGGGTTCCGCGTCGGGGTTTGCATTCGTCCACAACACTTTTCACTGCGGCCGGACGGCACCGCGGAGCAAAGCTTTCTGCCGGACAGCGCCGTTGCCGCCGAATTGACACGCAAAATCCGCTTTGCCCATGACCGCTGGGGTGCAACCCTCTTTTACATCGATTCCACGGTTGATTCGAATCGAGGCGTGCTTCCGGCCGCGATCTTCAAGCAGGTGGCGCTTGCGTTCCCCGACTCTCTGCTGATTCCCGAAGAGTCCACTCCGCTTTTCTACGCCTATACGGCTCCGTTCAAGAGCTTCATCTACCACGGCGACCTCGGCACGGACGCCGACGTCGCACATCTCTACCCAGAGGGCTTCAGTGCGGTGTTGATCAACAATGTCGCTCCCGGCAAGCTCGCCGCGGCTGAACCCGGCCTGCTGCAGCAGATCAACCGTGGCGATGTCCTGATGGGTCAGGTGGACTATGGGGAGCCGAACAATGCCACGATTGCCT
The DNA here is from genome assembly GCA_964248555.1 of uncultured Bryocella sp. Taxonomy (GTDB): domain Bacteria; phylum Acidobacteriota; class Terriglobia; order Terriglobales; family Acidobacteriaceae; genus Granulicella. The sequence continues at coordinate 3,779 of CAXTZL010000176.1, read as the reverse complement.
CGATTTACCAGCGCAGCCTACGCACAGCTTCAACTAACCATAAGGATCACCGGTGAGGCCCAGGGCTTACAGGAGACCTCGAAAGTAGCCCATCAGCTCTTCGGTGGAACGTGACCAGGTGAATTCGGCGGCACGCAGACGGCCCTTGCGCGAGGCCTCCGCCCGGGCAGACTCGTCGGAGAGCAGGGCGGACAGGGCCTCCACATGATCCATGGGTCGATCTGGTGCGACCAGTGCAGCGGCTGCGCCGCCAGCTGTCTCGGGCACCGCGGTGCTGTTGCTTGCAACAATCGGAGCACCGCAAGCCATCCCCTCCAGCACCGGCATGCCAAAGCCTTCGTAGCGGGAAGGAAACCAGACAATCTGGGCCTGCTGGTAAAGCGCCACCAGCGTTCCTTCTTCCTGAAATCCCGTTAGTACCACATCCGGAAGCGCTTCTGCGCGGGCCACGAACTCCGGCGTATTGTGCCCACCGATGACCAGGGTTAACCCTGGGTTACGGCGTGCCAGCTCCGGCCACGCTTCCAGCACAAGTGGGGCATTTTTTCGGTAGTGAAGGCCCCCCGGCAGCAAAATGTAAGGCCGGTCGAGCAGGTGCAGCTCCCGCAAGATGCGTAAACCCTCCTCGGGTGCAGGCTGAAAGAAGGCAGCGGAGACAGCATTCGGCACAACCCGGATGCGCTCCCGTAGGGCGGGAAAGTAGTGGGCCAGGCGATCCGCGGAGAACTGAGAAATGGCGTGAACCATGGCTGCCCGCTTGCTCAGAGTGCGGAACATCCACCACCACTTTAGCCGTTGCTGCAGCAGCCAGCGGCTCATCGGATGGGCTCCGGGCTCAAACAATTGCATGTCGTGGCTGGTCACCACCAGACGCGCCTTTTTCGTCGGCACGTACGACTCCGCCGTGCAATAGACGATATCCGCCTCGGGCCAATAGGTCTCAGCCTTCGGGGAATGGCGTAAAAGCCACTGCAACTGCTGCCTGGAGGTGTCCCGTTCGAAGAAGCTGTACTGGAAACCGGTCCAGGGGGCACCCACCTGGTGAACGAATTTGGCATGATCGTGCCGGTCGGCAAGGATGCGCAGATTGACTTCGGGCTGCATCGCAAGATGCTCCGTCAGTTCGCGCCCCACCCTGCCTACGCCCGTTGACCGGTAGATATTCCGCAAATGGATGTAGGTAAGCAGGTTCATGGCGCCGCGATCCTGGCGCCCGCAGCTCCTGCACTAAGCAAGGTGCCTACGCTGACGAATCTGATTGCGAGGTTCCTAAGACCTCCCCACTGAACGGCAGTGCTCATTCCGATGCCAGCATAGCAGGCTGGAACCGGAACGCAACGCCTGTAGCGAGTTAACTTCGAAGGGGATTCCCAAACTGGGAAATGGAAGATTTGGTGGAGCTGAGCGGGATCGAACCGCTGACCTCCTCGTTGCGAACGAGGCGCTCTCCCAGCTGAGCTACAGCCCCTCACCATGCCGAACTATTTCACGCTTGCGCGCAAAAAATCTCATTTAACCGTCTTCCTTCGGCCCTTCGAGAATAGCAGCATTCCCAGCGATGGCCAAACTCACAGAAGGACCACGGAACCTTTCCCCAAGCCGCATCGTATAGACCGAAGGACAGGAGCAAAACCATGACCGCGCAAGAGCAGGAGATGATCGACGGCCTGATCAGCCGTATTCGCAGCACGGAGGTGCAGGACAAGGACACCGCAGCCGAACAACACCTGCAGCAGGGACTTGCCGGGTACCCGGACAGCATCTATGTGCTGGCCCAAACCGTTCTGGTGCAGCAGTACGGCCTCGGACAGGCGCAGGCCCAAATCGAGGACCTGAAGCAGCGAAATGCGGCGATGGCGGACCAGCTTCAGCAGGCCGCCCACGCTGCCAAGAGCTCCGGCGGCAGCTTTCTTAGCCACATTTTTGGTAGCGGCTCCGATCAGCCAGCTCCCCCGCCGCGGCAAAATACCTCCTACCAGTCTGTGAATAGCGGTTCTACCGGCCAGCCCTATCCAGGCACCGCATACCCACCGCCCTCGGCCTACCCGCCAGCCGGTTACCCTGCCCAAGGAGGTGGCGGTCTGTTTGGCGGAGGTGGTGGCGGCGGTTTTTTGCAGGGCGCCCTGCAAACGGCGGCCGGCGTCGCTGCGGGAGAGATGGTATTTCAGGGCATGGAAGGCTTATTTCACGGCTTTGACCGCGGGGGAGAGCGTGGCTTCGGTGCACCGGGTGGTGGGGAAACCGTGGTGAACAACTACTACGATGACGATCGCGGTGACCGCGGCGGTGGCGATGCAGGCCGCGACAGCGGCAACTTTTATAACCCCTCCGATGATGCGAGCCGTAGCGACGCAGGTAGCGATTCGCAGCAGTTTGCCGGCGCCGACAATGGCGGTGGCAGCTTCAGCGACAGCGATGACTCCAGCTTCGACGACTCCTCAAGCTATGACAACAGCGGCGACGACTCAGGCGGGAACTTCTAAATTGTCACAACAGCACGTCACTGCGCCTTCCGAGGCGATGGCGGGGTGAGTCCAAGCTCCGCCATCACCCGCTGCAGATCTTTCCAGGCCTCGGCTTTTTGTCGAGGGTCGCGCAACAGGAATGCCGGATGGTATGTGATGGCAACCTTGGCCCCGCGCGATGAAAACCACTCGCCACGCAGCGAAGCTAACGATTGACGCACCCCCAGCACGTAGCTCGCAGCCGTGGAGCCAAGCGCCACGATCATCTCGGGCCGCACAATATCGATTTGCTGAAGAAGAAATTGTGAACAGGTAGTCGCTTCCACGAACTCGGGCGTCCGGTTTCCGGGTGGCCGGCACTTCACGATGTTGGCGATGTAGACCTGCCCCCGCGTAAGCCCCATCGCGGTAATCATGTTGTTGAGCAGTTGCCCGGCCTTGCCGATGAACGGTCGTCCACTGGCGTCCTCATCGGCACCAGGCCCCTCGCCCACAAACATCAGCCGGGCATTCGGATCCCCTTCTCCGAACACAATGCTGTGCCGCCCCGCGTAGGCCAGGGGACAACGCGTGCAGTCGCCGATTTCGGTTCGCAGCCGTTCGAGTGCGGCTTCACGGTCCGTCGCCGCCACGGGGGCCAGCGGCGGAAAAAGAATTTCAAGAGGTTGCGGTTTGGGCATGGGCGCGGCCAGCTCCGGAGGAAGCGAGAGGGGCGCTTCGGGTTCAGTGTTGAAGTAGGACCGCTCTGCCTCAGGCGCATGCGGCGCAGATTGGGACTCGGCTGCCTGAGAGAACGATGGCAGGCGGTTGGCACTCAGCGCGGAGGACGACTTGGGAGACTGCGTCGTACGGGACGGAACTTCTTGTATCGGTCTCGAGGGCGCCGGCTGCTGTAAACCAGAGCCGGCTTCCGGCTTACGAAGACCCCCGCCAGGCGGGGCTACCGCCGGAGATTCACGAAGCTGCGCAAGAACGCCCGCCTGCACCACATGCCGGGGTTCCGGGTGGCTGTACACCTCATGGAGGCCCAGATCCCGCAGGTAATCGACCCAGGCCCGCAGTGCCTGTTTGGGAACGTCCGCCATCCGACTCCTTACCCACCATTTTAGATCGTTGTGGGGGGCAGGGGCGGTTTTTTGGCCACAAGGGTGAAGCCCACCTTGCCTGCACTGATCTCATCCTGCGCCACACGGCACGCCTTCATGGATTTAGAAACACCCAGGGCAGGCGCTCCCGATTGCAACTGTCGTGCGCGACGAGCCGCGCTGAAAGGCCAGAATTTATCAGGCGCAAGTCTCAACACAGCCGCCCCGG
>CAXTZL010000175.1:0-6927 GCA_964248555.1 uncultured Bryocella sp. | reverse complement strand
TTTGTTTGGGGAGTTCGATGGTCATTGTGGGGCGTGGCTTGCCGCTTCGGGCGAAACGCAGATTCCCTTCGGGAATGACAACCAGAAAAGCGAAGGTGTTTGCGGGGTTATAGCAGGCCCTTGGTGCTGGGCAGCAGGTCGCGCATGCGTTCGTCGCGGGAGCAGGCGCCGCGTAAGGCGCGGGCGAAGGCTTTGAAGATGGCTTCGATTTTGTGGTGGTTGGAGCGGCCGTACATGGTTTTTACGTGGACGTTGGCCTTGGCTCCGCGGGCGAAGCCGTCAAAGAAATCGGGGACGAGTTCGGTCTGGAAGTCGCCTACGAGGGGCTGCGTGAGGGCGTCATCTACGACGCAGGCCACGCGGCCGGAGAGGTCGATGGCGCAGACGGCGAGGGTTTCGTCCATGGCCATGCAGAAGTAGCCGGCACGGAGGATGCCGCGCTTGTCGCCGAGGGCCTGCTCGAAGGCCTCGCCCAAGGCAATGCCGATGTCTTCGACGGTGTGGTGCTGGTCTACGTCGAGGTCGCCCTGGCAGGTGAGGTCTAGGTCGAAGCCGCCGTGTTTGCTGAGGGCCTCGAGCATGTGGTCGAAGAAGCGGATGCCGGTGGAGACGTGATACTGGCCTGTGCCGTCGATGTTGAGCTTGAGGGCGATTTTGGTTTCGAGGGTGTTGCGGTTGACGGCACCGGTGCGGGCGGGTTCGGCGGCGGTGGCACGAGTCGGCTCGGAAGGCTTATCGAATGCAGGTGTTTCGGGTGTGAGTTGATCGGGTGTGAGCTGATCGAAAGTGCTCATTGGACTTTTCCTTTGGGGCGCTGGACTACGACGCGGCCGCGGGTGCGGGCGCTTTGGCGGAGGCGCTCCTGGCGGGCTCGCTGCGCGGGGGTGAGGGAAGCGGCTTTGACGGGTGGCGGGTTTTTGCGGGCACGGGCCTGTTGAATGCCGAGTACGAGCGCGGGGAGACCGACGAGGAAGATGCCGATGGCGAGGAGGATGGCTTCCCAGCCTTTGAGGGCGCCGTAGCCGAGCCATTGGCGAATGAGCGGGACGGCGGCGAGCAGGACGAGAACCATGCTAAGGCCGAAGACCAGATTCTGGCGCTGTTTCGGCGGGAGTTCGGGAGCCTGTCGGATGTTCATAGGGTTCTATGGTAATCCGGCGGGCGGGCGGATGCGCAGGAGGAGTTTGTGCGTGTTCGGAAGGATGAGGAGACGCGGGGTGCGAGGATTGCTGGCATGATGGCCATATCCTGCCGGGCGCCAGGTGGAGAGTCGTATTTTAGTGTTGTGGGCGGAGTTGCTGTTTCAGAGTGTGCCTACGAGGGGTAAAGGCCGATGGCGGATGGGGAACGGGGTCGAGCGGACTGGCCGGAAGCGATTGCGGAGGTGACGGCATGCCACTACGACATGCGCGCCGGGCGTGCGCTGGCTTTTGGTTTGAGCTCAAAGAAGCATTTTCGGCTGGCGTATAGCTATCGCGTGGGCGAGGAGCTGTATACGGGGGAATGCTACTCCGAAGTGGCGCGGCCGCAGGGGAGCCTGATGGCGATTCACTATGATCCCGATTTGCCGCATGTGAACCGGTCGGCGGGTGGGGGTCGGCAACGGGTGCCGTTGCTGGCAATCGGGGTGGCGGGGTCGGTGGTGCTTTCGCTGGTTTGGTTGTTGGTGTTGCGGGGGTGTTTTTAGGTTATGGTGTGCGTTTTGCCGTAGCGGGGCCAGAAGCAGGTTCCCTTCGGGAATGACAGAAAGAACGGCAAGGGCTAAGGGCAAGAGCAACGGCCAATGCAGATTCCTCCGCTGCGCTGCGGAATGACAAAAACAAAGCGACGGCGGGAGCAAGGGCAGCGGCGGGAGCAAACGCAGCGGCAGGAGCAAGGGCAGCGGTAGGAGCAAACGCAGATTCCCTTCGGGAATGACAACCAAGAGGGCAAGGGCAGGAGCAGGAGCAAACGCAGATCCCCTTCGGGAATGACAACCAAAAGGGCAAGGGCAGCGGCAGGAGCAAACGCAGATTCCCTTCGGGAATGACAACCAAAGGGCAAGGGCAAGGCAGGAGCAAAACGCAGATTCCCTACGGGGATGACAACCAAAAGGGCAAGGGCAGCGGCAGGAGCAAAACGCAGATTCCCTACGGGAATGACAACCAAGAGAAAAGCGGTTACTCGAACTCGCGGGGTTCGGGGCTGGTGGTGTGGGGGTGGCGGCCTTCTGCGGGGGTCCAGTTCATTTCCTGCAGGGTGGCGGTGAGGACTTGGATGCCGAGCGTTACGTGCTCTTCGGGGCCCACGGTGATGCGGACGTAGCCTTCGCAGCCGGGGTCGGAGGAGCGGTCGCGGAGGAGGACGCCCCTGGCGCGCATGCGGTCGCAGAGTTCCTTGTGGCGCGGGCCGATGTCCATGAGGACGAAGTTGGCGGCGGAGGGCCAGGTGCGGACGTTGAGCTGTTTCAGGGCGGAGGTGATGCGCTCGCGGCCGGTGTGGACTTGGAGGGTGTACCAGTCCAGGTAATCGGTGTCGGCGACGGCTTCGGGGAGGACGGCGAGGGCTACGCCGTTGACGTTGTAGGGCGAGCTGACCTTGCGCAGGAAGCCGATGAGGCGTGGGTCCGCGGCGAGCATGCCGATGCGAAGGCTGGCCAGACCATAGGCCTTCGAAAAGGTGCGGGCGACGATCAGGTTGGGAACGGTGGCGACATCGGGCAGGACGGTGTCGCCAAAGAAGTGGAAGTAGGCTTCGTCGACCATGAGGACGGCGTGCGGCGCGGCGTGGGCGATGGCGAGGAGGTGTTCGCGGCTGACAACGGAGCCGGTGGGGTTGTTGGGGCTGGCTACGATGATGAGCTTGGTTTTCGGGGTGATGGCCTGGAGGAAGCGCTCGAAGGGGAAGGCGAGGGTGTCGTCGGTCTGGACGCGCACTAGCCGCGTGGTCATCATGCTGACCGAGACGTCGTACATGAAGAAGGTGGGGGTGCAGATGAGGGCTTCGTCGCCTTCGTCGAGGAAGGCGCAGGCGACGAGGTGGATGGCCTCGTCGACGCCGTTGGTGAGGATGATCTGGTTCGGTTCGAGGCCTAGTTGGGCGGCGACGATGCGCTCGGTGGGCTCGCGTTCGGGGTAGATGGTGAGGCCTTCGGCCGTCAGTTCGCGCAGTTTTGCGAGGACGCGGGGGCTGGGGGCTAGGGTGTTTTCGTTGAAGTCGAGGCGAAGGGCGTCGCGGCCGGCGAGCGGGGGGTGGTACTCCGGCATGGTGAGGACGCGGGCGCGGGGCTGGGGGAGGGTTGTGGCGGGTTGTGGCTTCGGCTCGGTTATGGCGGTCATGGTTCCCCCTTGGGTTGGTCGCCGCGTTGGGCGAGACGCAGATCCCCTTCGGGGATGACAACAAAGGAATGGGTGCTTAGCGCATGCGGACGCGGACGCTTTCGGCGTGGCCGGTGAGGCCTTCGGCTTCGGCCAGGGCTACCGTGTGGGGACCTACGATGCGCAGGGCTTCCTGCGTGTATTGCTGGACGGTGATGATTTTGACGAAGTCGAGTACGCTGAGGCCGCCGCGGATGCGGCCGTTGCGGCCGGTGGGGAGCACGTGGTTGGGGCCGGAGATGTAGTCGCCCATGGATTGCGGGGTGTGATGGCCGATGAAGACGGAGCCGGCATTTTTAACCCAGCGGAGGTCGGCGCCGGTGTCGACGGTGAGGTGCTCGGGGGCGAGGCGGTTGGTGAGGTCGCGGGCTTCTTCGACGGTTTCCGTGATGAAGATGTAGCCCTGGGCCTCGATGGCCTGTTTGGCGATGTCGTTGGTGTGGGCCTGGCGTTTGGTTTCGAGGGCGACCTCTTCGGCGAGGTCGGCGTTGTTTGTGATGAAGAGGGGGAGGGCTTCGGGGTCGTGCTCGGCCTGGGCCACGAGGTCGGCGGCGATGCCCTGGGGGTCGCCGGCTTCGCTGGTAACGACGATTTCGGTGGGGCCGGCGGGCATGTCGATGCCGGTTTCGTGGGATACGGCGATCTTGGCGGCGGTGACGTAGAGGTTGCCGGGACCGACGATTTTCATGACCGGCTGGATGGTTTCAGTTCCGTAGGCCATGGCGGCGACGGCCTGGGCGCCGCCGATGCGGTAGAACTCGGTGACGCCGGCGAGATGGGCGGCGGCCATGGTTTCACGGGCGGGTTTGGGGCTGCAGACGACGATACGCTCGACGCCGGCGACCTGGGCGGGCGTGACGGTCATGAGCAGCGTGGAGGGCAGAGGGTAGCGGCCGCCGGGGACATAGCAGCCGACGGAGTCAAGCGGGCGCACGATCTGGCCGACCTCCATGCCCTCCTGCGGGCGGAAGCTCCAGGCCTTGGGCATCTGCTTTTCGGCGAAGGCACGGATGTTGGCCTGGGCGAGGCGCATGGCGGCGCGGAGTTCCTCGGTGGTGTCGTCCCAGGCGGATTTCATCGCTTCGCGGGTGACGAGGAGGGGCTGGTCGGGGCCGAGGCCGTCGAAGCGGACGGCGTATTCGCGGAGGCCTTCGTCGCCACCCTGGCGGACTTCGGCGAGGATCTTGTGGACGACGGCGTCGACCTTGGCAGTGGAGACGGCGCCGCGCCCTTCGACGTGCTTGATGGCGGTTTCGGCGGCCTTGGCGTTTTCGCCGAAGGTTTTGAGGATCTTCATGGGTCTGCTTTCGGGGCCTGTCTTCAGGGTTAGCGGCCGGAGTTGCAAGTTCGATAGCCGTGTAGCGAAATGCTACATGCCCTGCTGCTTCATCATGCGGCGTTCCTGGCGGGAGCCGGTGAGCGTGATGCGCTTTACGGCTGCGGGCGTGGCAGGGTAGACGCGCTTGGGGTTTTGGGGGTCGATCGCGACGGGAACCTTCATGCCGAAGGCCAGTTTCTGGTTGGGCGGCAGTCGGCTCTTGAGAGTGACCTCGCGGGGTGTGGCGGCCTTTGCGTCCTGGATGCGGAGGACGATTTTTTTCATTTCGGCGTACTTGGCCCAGCCGCCCACGTTGTCGACGGAGACGACGGTGGCGTAGACGACGACGCCTTCGGTCATGGCGCGTTCGGTGCGCTTTTTCTGCAGGAGATAGGCGACGAGTGCGTTAATCGCGAGCCCGGCGACGACGATGGCGAGGATGATCCAGAAGATCTTCATGGCGGTTCCTGTTCAGCAACTGGAGCTTTTGCGGGCAGCAAGCAAAGGCAAACGCGGATCCCCTTCGGGGATGACAACCCAAGGAGCGAGATCGTTTGAGCTAGAGAACGACCTTGCTGAGCGGGTATTCGACGATGCCAGTGCCGCCGGCGGCTTTGAGCCGGGGGATGACGTCGCGGACGACGGATTGCTCGAGAATGGTGTTGACGGCAACCCAGTCCTTGTCGCGGAGCTCTGAGACCGTCGGTGAGTTGAGGGCGGGGAGGACGCCGAGGACCTGATCGAGGGCGGCCCTGGGCACGTTGAGCATGAGGCCGACCTGGGTTTGCGCGGCCATGGCGCCGTTGAGCATGAGGCTGAGGGTCTGGATTTTGGAACGTTTCCAGCCGTCGTCCCAGGAGGTCCGGTTGGCGATGAGCTGGGTTTCGGACTCCATGAGGGTTTCGAGGATGCGGAGGCGATTGGCGCGGAGGCTGGAGCCGGTTTCGGTGACCTCGACGATGGCGTCGGCAAGGGTGGGCGGCTTGACTTCGGTCGCTCCCCAGCTGAACTCGACGGTGACGGGGATGTTTTTGCCGGCGAAGTAACGCTTGGTGTACTCGACCAGCTCCGTGGCAATCACCTTGCCGGCAAGATCTTCCGGTTTTTGGAAGGGCGAATCCTCGGGTACGGCGAGCACCCACTTGACGGGGTGGCGGCTCTGCTTGGAGTAGGTGAGCGAGGTGACGCGCTCGACCTGCGACTCGTTTTCAAGCACCCAGTCATTGCCGGTGAGTCCGGCATCGAGGGCGCCGTGCTCGACGTAGCGGGCCATCTCCTGGGCGCGGACGAGCATACACTCGATTTCGGGGTCGTCGATGGCAGGGAAGTAGCTGCGGCCATTGGCGAGAATGTTCCAGCCCGCCTGCGCGAACAGAGCGAGGGTTGCGTCTTGCAAACTGCCTTTGGGGATACCGAGTTTGAGCTTGGGAGGCATGTGGGTCTCGCGGGGCGTTGTACGTTCTAGGTTGTACGTTCTACGCTTTGGGTTCCTGGTTGTAGGGGTGATCCCTGGAGAATGGCAGGCGTGCGGCGGCACATCTACGTACGACGTAGAGCGTACAACTTACAACGTGATCGGTTTGGTGAAGCAGCTGACCGTGCCCTCATGGCAGACGAGGCCATCACCTTCCACCTCAACGCGGAAGAGGAGGGCATCGGTGTCGCAGTCGGTGGAGGCGCTGATGACGCGAAGGCGGTTGCCACTGGTTTCACCCTTCATCCAAAGCTTGTTGCGGGTGCGGCTCCAGAAGGTGACGAAGCCGGACTCCTGGGTCTTGGTCCAGCTTTGCTCGTTGAGGAAGCCGAGCATGAGGACCTCACCGGAGCGGGCATCCTGGACGATGCCGGCGACGAGGCCGCCGGCTTTGGCGAAATCGATGGCGGTAACTGGCTCCATCTGCGTCATGTTCCTTGCTCTCCTGCGCAATCCGTTGTGTTGGCTGCTGCCACGTTTGGGTGGGGCATAGAAAAGCCCGCTCGCGGGAGGCGCGTCAGCGGGCCGTGATGCTGGTGAGGCGTTCTTTTCAGACCGCTATGCCAGGCACTGCCGCCGGCGCCCGGTGGGCGTGATGGCCATGGTGCGCGGGATGAGGATCTGAACGCATCTTAGGGTACCCTATCGCCGCTGTGCCGGAAAGTCAACGAGTGGAGAGCGCTGGCGTTGAGGCCGCGGCAGAGCGGAAAGGCGCGCGAGCGCTACGGGGCTGCATAACGACTCGTTTGTTTCTCTGGCGGTAAAGGTGCTCCTCCATC
>CAXTZL010000174.1:0-6945 GCA_964248555.1 uncultured Bryocella sp. | reverse complement strand
AAAGCCGCCGGCGAACTCCGCACCCGCGTCCTGGAGCAGATCGAACGCGCCGCAAAGGGGACACCCCTGGCCCCGGACAGCGGCAGCTTCGAGCAGGCAACCCGCACCCTGGCTGAGCGTGTGTTGCGGCGGGACCGCGCGCAGGGCTGGCATCTTCTGGCAAGCCCCCACCAGCTCAATATCCGCACCATCGACTCCTTCTGCGGCGAACTCGCCCGGGGCATGCCGCTGCTCGCAGGGGGCCTCGGACAGCGCAGGCCGCTGGACGACGCCTCACAGCTCTACGAAGAAGCCGCCGGCAAGGTCCTGCGCGAGCTCGGCGGTCCTGACACAGCCCTCAACGGGGCGCTGCGCAACCTACTCCTGCACCGCGACGGTCGCGTCAGCGACTGTATTGAGCTGATCGCCGGCATGCTCGCCGCGCGCGAACAGTGGGGCGAACTGATCCCCATGGCCGCCTCGCAGCTCACCGACGAGCACCTCGACGGCCAACTGCGCCACCGGCTCGACAGCACGCTGGAAACCATCGTCAGCCAGGGTCTCGCGCACACCCGGCAGCATCTGCCCGATGGCTGGCTCGACGCCCTGGCCGGCTTCGCCGCCCGCATGAGCACCCAGCCCGGCTTCGGCAGTTCCCCCTCCCCGCTCGCTTTATGCGCGGGCCGGCCCCTGGCTCCAGGCGACAAAGGGGCCGACTACGACCACTGGATCGCTCTTCTTTCGCTCGTCCTCACCAACGATGGCAAGCCCCGCGCTCGGTTCACCAGCAGGGATCTCAAATTCGAACTCCCTCCCGAAGCCAGGCCCCAACTCCAACAACTTGTCGAGGATCTGCGCGCAGCCGACGAACGGGGCTCCGGCGCACTCGAAGCTCTCTGCTGCGTCCGCAATCTACCGCCTGCCAGCCTGCCGGAAGACCAGTGGAAAATCCTCAAAGCAGCGTTCCATGTACTCCGCCGTGCGCTCGCCGAACTGGAAATCCTCTTCGCCCAACGAGGCGTCTGCGACTTCACCGCACTCGCCCTCACCGCCCGCCAGCTCATGGGTTCAGAGCGCGCCACAGAGCCGGAGCCCGCAGCCGAAACACCCCGTTCCGTTCTCAATCTCCAGCACCTGCTCATCGACGAAATGCAGGACACCTCCGCAGGCCAATACCACCTCTTCGAGCTCCTCACGCAAACCTGGGACGGCGCCTCCCAAACCATCTTCCTGGTCGGCGACCCCAAGCAATCCATCTATGCCTTTCGTCAGGCGCGCGTGGAGCGATTCCTGCGCACGTCGCACTCCGGCCGCTTCGGCGAGGTGCCGCTCAGCCCTCTCTACCTCACTGCCAACTTCCGCTCCCAGGCCGAGCTCGTGGAGTGCTTCAACGAGACTTTCGCCGCCATTCTTGCCCCCCTCAACCCGCCTGCATCCGCGGAAAGCGCCGCCCTCCAGGCCATCGCAGTCCCCTTTATCGAGGCCGTACCCGTGCGACCCCCGGGCGCCTCGCCCGCCCTGCAATGGCACGTTCGCGGCCTGGACAGCGACACCCAAAAAGGAGTCTCACCCTTTTTGGAGCACGGAAGTTCCCTCTCACCCGACCCAGAAAGCCCTGAGGACGAAGCGAAAGCGATTCGCCGCACCATTGAGAGTTTTCTGGCCCGCTGGCCGGCCGGCCGGCCGCCCCGCGTCGCCGTTCTGGCACGCAGCCGGCGCCATCTCGCCCCCGTGATCGCGGAGTTTCAGCAACAACGCGCCGGAAAACAGCTGCCTTTCCGCGCTGTGGACGTCGATCTGCTCAACGAGCGCCCCGAGGTGCTCGATCTCCTCGCCCTCACACGCGCCCTGCTCCACCCGGGCGACCGTGTCGCCTGGCTTGCCGTTCTACGCTCCCCGGTTTGCGGACTCAGCCTGGCCGACCTGCTCGCGCTCACCGGCGAAGGCAACGATGCGGACACAGCCGCGACCGTAACCCACCTGGTGGATACGCGCCATCACCTCCTCAGTCCCACGGGCCAGGAGCGGCTCGGCCGCGTCTGGCCAACCCTGGCCCACGCGCAGGCCACCCTCGGACAGACCTCCCTCTCAACCCAGGTGGAGCGCACCTGGCGGTCACTCGGTGCCGACGCCATCCTCGACGCCAATGCCCTGGCCAACGCCCGTCGCTACCTGCACCTGCTGCACAGCATCGAGCGGGAAAACGAATCGCTGCATCTCGGGGTGCTCGAACGCCGCGTCCGCACGCTCTATGCCGAATCCGCCTCACCCGACGCTGTCGTCGAACTGATGACCATCCACAAATCCAAAGGTCTCGAATGGGATCTGGTCCTTATTCCGGCCCTCGAACGAGGCTCCGGACGCAACGCGGGAGAAATGCTCCGCTGGTTCGAGCTTGACCAGCCCTCCGGGGACCTCGCTCCCTTCGTACTGGCCCCTCTACCCGGAAAAGGGCAGGACTCCTCCCGCCTTTGGAGCTGGCTCGGCCGCCTGCAGACAGAAAGGGAGCAGGCCGAGGCCAAACGCCTCTTCTACGTGGCCTGCACCCGCGCCCGCGAGGAGCTGCACCTCTACGCCAGCGTCTCTCTCACGGCTGCAGGCGAGCTTAAACAGCCCAACCCCGGAAGCCTGCTGCGAGCAGCCTGGGCCGCCGCTCTGCCCCAGTTTCAGCAGGTTCGTGCGGAAGCCCGGATGGGCTCCCCTTCTGCCGAAAACGCCTCACTCCCATCGCCATGGAGCAGGACGACGGAAAGCCAGGGGGAAGGTTTGACCCTCGCCCTCGCCGCCGCGGCTGAGCCCGTTGCTTCCCAGCCAGCTCCGCCAGCCTCGGTTCTTCCCCCGGTCACGAGGATCGCAGCGGACTTCAATCCCCTCCTGCGCTTCCGCGCGGACGCCGGCCCGCGACTGCGGTACCCACCCGCCGCCTCACTCCGTCATGCCGCGCCTCTTCAAAGACCCACAGGTTCCTTTGCCGCCCGCGCCTTCGGCAATGTGGTCCATCGTTTCCTGGAGTCGCTGACGCGCAAACTCGACTCCGGATTTAGCGCCAGCGATCTCCTGCATCAACTCCCACAGTGGATGCCACGCCTGCAAAACGCATTCCGCGGCGAAGGTCTGGCCCCTGCGGTCTGCGGTCACGAGGCCGGACGAGCCCTCGGGGCCCTGCAGGCCACGCTGCTCGATCCCGTAGGCTGCTGGCTGCTCTCCCCGCACGAAGCCGCCTGGAGTGAACGCACGATCCAAGTAGACACCGCGGTAACCAACAGTCCCGAGGCCCCGCCATCCTCCCTTCGCGCCGATCGCGTCTTTCTCGCAGCCGCCGAACCCCTCGGCCCGGATCTCTCCCCCGGCCCCGGGCAGCATCTCTGGATCGTTGACTTCAAAACAGCCGACCAGGGCGGCCGTGCCCGTGAGATCTTCTTCCACGACGAACGCACGAAGTACCTTCCGCAGCTGGAAAATTACGCCCGCGCCAGCCTCGCTCTGGGCAATCCCGCACATCCAGTCATCCTGGCCCTCTACTACCCCCTGCTCACCCATTTGGTGTACTGGCCCTTTCATCCCCAGGCTGCATCCGATGCGATGTAGGCGAAGCGCCAGGGTCCTCGTCGGAATACCATCGCCGCTCCCCGGCGATGGTATTCTCGGGGCAAGCAGGCAGCTTGCGCGGGAGGGTGAAACGCATGCCGGGAAGTCACCTTGTCCTCTGCGTCGACGACGAACACGTCGGCCTGCAGGTGAGGCGTTTGCTTCTGGAGCGATCCGGCTACACGGTCCTCACGGCCCGTGACGGCGATGCAGGCCTGAGCCTGTTCCGTAAAGAGCCCGTAGAAGCCGTTGTCCTCGACTACGCCATGCCCGGCATGCACGGCGGCGAAATCGCCGCTCGTATGCGCGCGGAAAAGCCCGAAGTGCCCATCCTCCTCCTCTCCGCCTATGTCGGCCTTCCGGTAGAGGTGACAAGTGTCGTTGACATCTACATGACCAAGGGCGAGGGTGCGCCCGCTCTGCTCAACAAGCTGCAGAGCCTGTTCGGTTGCTAAACCTCCACTTCTTCCGTGAACCTTCGCCAGCTCAAACGCGTCCTTCTGCAAACGCTGCTGCTCCCTGTCCTGGCAGGCGCCCTTCTCGCGGCCGCGCTCGCTTGGCAGCTTCTCAGCGCGCAGCGAGCGGTCAACGGCATCGAGACCGTCGACGCCAACATCGCGACCACAACCCTGATTACGGCCCTGGTACTGGACGAAAACACGGCGCTGCGCTCCTACCAGATCACCGGCAATGAAATCTTTCTCCAGCCCTACGACCGCGCGCGCGAGCCCCTGCTGCTCAGTGTTGCGCACCTCGAAGACGGCCTCCGCGGTCAAGACACCGAACTCGGTCAGCTCGCCGGCTTCCGGGCCGCCCATCGCCGCTGGATCATCGCCTCGGCCGAACCCATCATCGCCGCCGTCTCCTCGGGTCGCGACACCCGCGACCCCGGCCTCAACCTGCGTGCCAAGGCCCAGGCTGAAGACATGCAGCGGTTCCTCAGTGCCATAGCCCAAAGTCAGGGCCAGCGCCGCGTCGCCGCAGTGGACCAGTGGGAGCTCGAACTCTACCGTACCGTCCTCAGCATCATTGTCTCCGTGGTCGTAGGCGGCCTGCTCATCGGTGTCTTTGCACGCAGCCGCCTGCACCTCGTCAGCGATGCCTTCGGGACCACCCTTACCTCCCTGCGTCATCAGGCCCAGGCCACCTACGACTCCGAACAGCGCCTGCGCATCATTCTCATCTCACTCGCAGACGCCGTCGTGGTCTGCGACCCTGGCGGCAACATCGAGCTCATGAACCCAGCCGCCGAATCCCTCAGCGGCTTCACAGAGGCCGAAGCCGCGAAACAGCCCTTCGAAGCCGTTTTTCCCCTCCGTTCCCCGGAAAGCTCCGCCACCACCCCGCTGCCCGCCCTCGCCGCGCGCCACGAAACGCCCGATACCCTCTCCGCCGAGTCGCTCTCCCTGCTGCGCCGCGACGGAGTGGAGTTCCTCGTGGATCAGAAGGGTTCGCTTCTACACGGCGCAAGCGGCAACCAGGCCGGCACCGTTCTCGTTCTCCGCGACGTCACCCAGCAGCGCCGCACCCAGGCCGCCCTTCTCGCCTCGGAAAAGCTCGCCACCGCCGGTCGCCTCGCCGCCACCATCGCGCACGAAATCCATAACCCGCTCGACTCCGTCTCCAACCTTCTCTACCTCATCCAGACCGGAGACTCGGCAGAAGAAAACGCCGAGTTCGTAGCCCTCGCGCGTACCGAACTCGACCGAGCCACCCAAATCAGCCGTTCGCTTTTGGGCATGTACCGCGAGTCAAGGACCGCCGTCTCTCTCGATCTCTCCGAACTCATCCAGAGTGTTCTGCTTTTGCTGCAGCGTCACTTCATCCAGGCCAACGTCAAACTTGAGCTGCACCTTGCCTACCCGGCCACCGTCACCGGTTTCCCTGTGGAGCTGCGCCAGGTCTTCACCAACCTGCTCTCCAATGCCGCCGACGCCTCTCCCTCCGGCACCACCGTCACCATCACCACGTCCGTTTCAGACAGCAGTGCTACCGCGGACGGCACCCCCTCACGGCGCGCCGGCGTCCTGGCCACCGTGCGCGATCAGGGCATCGGCATCCCAGCCGACGTGCAGGCCCGCCTCTTCGAACCCTTCTTCAGCACCAAAGGGGAAGCCGGCACCGGCCTCGGCCTCTGGGTCAGCAAGGGCATCATTCTGCGCCATGAAGGCAGCATCGAACTCACCTCAAGCTCCCGCGAGAGCGACCACGGAACCACAATCACCCTCTTTCTGCCCTGCAACAACTTCGCCCCTCCCGAGGCGGAGGTGCCCGAGGAGGCTGAAATCATCCTCCCCGAACACGTCCGCACCGGCCCCGAACGGGGCGCCTGAACCGGCCCGCACCCGGGGGACCGGTTAGCCGGCCGCTCCGCCCTTAGGCCGGCACCCGCTCCAGCAATTCCTCCACCACGGCCGCTGCCCGCTTGCAATCCTCCCGGCTCACATCAAAATGCGTCACCAGGCGCACCGCATGCGGTCCCAC
This sequence comes from uncultured Bryocella sp., assembly GCA_964248555.1. Taxonomy (GTDB): domain Bacteria; phylum Acidobacteriota; class Terriglobia; order Terriglobales; family Acidobacteriaceae; genus Granulicella. The sequence goes on along the minus strand of CAXTZL010000174.1, from coordinate 894 downwards.
GGCGCTGGCCAGCACGCCCTGCTCCTTCAGCGCCTGCACAAAGCCCGCGGCATCTCCCTCGTCCCGCAGCTGAAAAATCACGATATTGGTCTCCACGGCCGGCAGATCGATCTCCGCCGCCTCGCAGCCCGCCACCGTCTCCGCCAGCAATCGCGCATTGGCATGGTCCTCGGGCAGCCGCTCCGGCATCGTCTCCAGCGCAATGATTCCGGCTGCCGCCAGAATGCCCGCCTGCCGCATGCCGCCGCCCATCGCCTTGCGCACCGCCCGGGCCTCCGCAATCGCCTCCCGCGATCCCGTCAGCATGGATCCCACCGGCGCGCCCAGCCCCTTGCTCAGGCAGAACATCACCGTGTCGAACCCGCGCGTCGCCTCCACCACGCTCACCCCCATCGCCGCCGCCGCGTTGAACACGCGCGCCCCGTCCAGGTGCACCGGCAGCCCCGCCCGCTCCGCGCCTTCCCACACCCCGATCAGCGTCTCCAGCGGCGTCACCGTGCCACCCGCCATGTTGTGCGAGTTTTCCAGCCACACCAGCCCGGTCTGCGCCTTGTAGTACACCTGCTTCGGTGCAATCGCCCCTTGGATATCCTTCCATCGCAGAATCCCGCGTTCGCCGGCCACCGTCCGCGGCATCACCCCGGAAAACACCGCCATCGTGCCCATCTCCCAGTCCAGAATGTGTGAGCGCGACTCGCAGATCACCTCCTGCCCGGGACGCGTGTGCAGCTTCACCGCAATCTGGTTGCCCATCGAGCCTGTCGGCACAAAAATCGCCGCCTCGCGCCCAAATACCTCCGCCGCGCGCTCCTCCAGACGGTTGATCGTCGGGTCTTCCCCATACACGTCATCGCCCACCTCGGCATCGGCCATCGCCCGGCGCATCTCCGGCGT
>CAXTZL010000173.1:0-6963 GCA_964248555.1 uncultured Bryocella sp. | reverse complement strand
GCCTGCTGGGACTTGATTTCGGATACGTTCCCTTTCGTGAGTACGCGGATCGTACCTGCTGGGTTTCTGCGCTGCAGGGGGTGCATCCGCACCCGAGTTTTGGGCATGCGGACGCGGTTTACAACGTGATCGATTCGCGGCAGGATGATCCGCAGGCGCAGGTGAAAGAGGCGTTGCGGGCGCTCGGTTTCATCCGTGAGAGCGAGCGCTACACGCACCTGAACTATGCGATGGTTGCGCTCACGCCACGCTGTGCGGAGGAGCTTGGCTACACGCTGAAGGAAGAGGACAAGGGGCGAGCCTACATCGAAGTTTCCGGACGCAAGGGCTTCGGAGTCAAGGCGGATGACCTGATCGATCGCATGATCGCGGCGGCGCGTGACGAGGTGGAGAAACGACATCCGGAGCTGGCCGCGTCCGAGCGTGAGCAGATTGCGACGACGATTGGCGTGGGCGCGTTGCGATTCTTTCTGCTGCGTTTTACACGCAATACCGTGATCGCGTTTGACTTCAGAGATGCACTGAGCTTTGAGGGCGAGACCGGGCCCTACGTGCAGTACGCCGCCGTACGGGCGGCCAACATTTTTCGGAAGGCAGGCGTGGAGGAGGCTGACGCGTTACGCGTTGTTGCGGATCTTGATCTCCCGCCACTGCTGGCAGCCGATACGGATATCTGGGAGTTGTGGCTGCTTGCCTCACGCCTGACGCTTGTGTTGGAACAGGCGATTGCCGCAGCCGAGCCGGCGATGCTGGCGCGATATGCCTTTACGCTCGCGCAGAGCTTCAACAACTTTTATCACCGGCACAATGTTTTGAAGGAGACCGATGCGTCCCGGCGGTCGCTGCTGCTGGCGACGGCGGCGGTGGCACGGCGGGAGCTTGTTCGTGTGCTCGGCTGGTTGGGGATCGGCGTGCCTTCAGCAATGTAAGGCATGGAGCAGGCTGACATGGGCTGCTTACCTTTACCAGAACCGTCAGGGAGCCACCTCCAATTTGAGTTCATTCTGGTTCATTACTGGCTCCCGTGCGTTGCCGATGTTTCGCGCCAGCCGTGAACCTACCCTGATCATCGGCTCTTCCACGGCGTGGTAGGAGGCTACCGGCAACACCACGATCGAGGTCACGTAAGCCAGAATGCGGATGCCCACCGGATATCCCTTCAGGTAGTAGAGACCAAGGGCAATCGCCGTGAAATGCCATAGATAGAGGCCATAGGAGTAGCGCGCGAGGAGCGCGGAGACGCGGACCAGCGGCCGCAACGTGATCTGACGGAAGGCGGGCAGCGAGCTGCCGAGGAGCAGCGCAAAAATCCAGCCACTGCGGAACGAATCATGGTGCCGGGAGGCGAAGTAGTTGAAGGACGTGATCAGAGCTGCGATCCATAGAACGAAAGACCAGCCTGGCAGGAAGGGGCCACGCCGCTGGAAGGCAAGGTAGGCGAGAGCTCCCGGTAAGAAGCAGGGAGCGCAATAAATCAGATCGCCCCCTAACTTTGGTTCCATGGCATGAGCGACGGCTATCGCAAGCAGGTCGAGCAAGAGCAGAGCGCTGAGCGAGCGCATGGAACGGATCGCGAAAAAGAGAAAAGGTAGGACAAAATACATCTCCATCTCGACGGGCAATGTCCAGGAAGCGCCGATGAGTCCACCGCCCGATCCGAAGAGATTGAAGATCAGAAAGATATTTCCAAAAAGAATGCGGAACGTCGGATGCAAAAAGCGAAAAGCCGGTGCATAGGCCGGGGATGTGGGGAGGTGCACGGCCACGCTAAAGAAGAGAACAAACAGCCACAGGGGATAGATGCGAAAGATGCGGCGCAGCATGAATCGGAAGAAGTGTGGGTCGCGCTCAAGCGACCACATTAGGACTAGCGTGGTGTGCACGAAGAAAATCCCTACACCCAGAAATCCGAGGAACCAGATTTTGGCGATGAGCGCCGGATTCATGTACAGCAGAGTATGGGGAATGACCACGATGCCAACGGCAACTGAACGCATCAGGTCGAGATTTGCTAGATCGCGGCTGGCGCTGTTGGTCTTCGAAATGCCATGCTTGGAATCCAAACTAACGCCTCTCAGCCGTAGCATCTGTGGCGTAGCTGCGTGCCCATTCCGTGATGCTGCGTACGGCCACCCCGCTGGGACCCTTGCTTTGCCAGGGCTTTTCGGCGTCGATCCAGGCAGTACCGGCTATATCGAGATGGATCCAGGGCGTCTTGCCCACGAACTCCTTCAGGAACATGGCCGCGGTGATGGAGCCGCCGTAGCGGGAGTTGCCGGTGTTCATGATGTCCGCGATGGAGCTCTTGATCTGGTCGCGGTAATCGTCGGTGCAGGGCATGCGCCAGAACTTTTCGCCACTCGTGGGCAGGGTCTCGAGAAACTGCTTTGCGGTGGCGTCGTCATTGGAAAACAGGCCGGCGTTGAGCAGACCCAGTGCGACGCCGATGGCACCGGTGAGCGTTGCGGCGTTGATCAGGTGGGTAGCGCCGAGTTGTTGCGCGTAGTGGAGACCATCGGCGAGCACGAGCCGGCCTTCGGCATCGGTGTTGAGAATCTCGATGGTCTTGCCTGACATTGCGGTGAGCACGTCACCCGGTTTGTAAGCGAGGCCGTCCGGCATGTTCTCTGCGGAGCAGACCACGCAAAGCACCCGCACCGCCGGTTTCAGCAGCGCGATGGCGCGCATGGCGCCGAGCATGGCCGCCGCACCTGCCATGTCGTACTTCATCTTGTCCATGTTCTCCGCGGGTTTGATCGAGATGCCGCCGGTGTCGAAGGTGATGCCCTTGCCCACGAGGCCGATTACGGGTGCGCCTTTGGCGGGCGGTGTCGCGGGTTCGTAGCGAAGGACGATGAGTGCCGGCGGCTCCGGCGAACCCTGTGCGACGGCGGCGAAGGCGCCCATCCCCAGTTCCTTCAGCTTATCGGTCGAATGGACCTCTGCGGAGAGACCGACCTCCTTCGCCATGGCCGCGGCGCGGCGGCCGAGTTCGGTGGGAGTAAGGACATTGCCGGGTTCGTTCACGAGCGAACGGGCGAAGTTTTGTGACTCGCCAAATATCAGTCCTTCATCAAAGCCGCGCTGCAGATCTGCCTGATTCCTGCGATCGTTCTCTGTGCTGAGCATCGTCAGACTGGTGATGGTGGTGTCTTTGCGTTCAGACCGGTACGTATCGATGTCGAAGTCCGCGAGCAGGGCACCTTCCAGAAGGGCACGCGCGCTCAGCTCGCACGGCAGGGTATCCAGGTGCTCGTCCGCAAGCGCGCGGTCTTCAGGAAAGGTGATGGCAAGCTCCCGGATGCCGCGGGCCTTGGCAAAGCGAACGGCTGTGCCGGCGCCCTTGCGGATCTCGTGCGGTGACAGCGCTTTTACCTGCCCCAGGCCAATCACCAACAGCCGCTCGGCTGTGACGCCGCCCGGCCCGTGCAGCAACAGCACCTCACCGAGACCCGCCTTGAACTCTCCCTTTGCCAGCCAGCGCGTGGCGGCGTCGGCCACGGCATCGGAGGTGGTGAGCAGCGCCGGAGAGGGCTCCGAGCCTTCGCCGGTGGCGATGTCCACTGCAAAGACCGCAAGGAGAGGCGAAGCGAAGGCGGCGGGATCCTGGAATAGAAGCTTGGTCGTCACAGCACTGATTTTAGCGTCATCGTGAACGAGTCACGAGGCAGTCAGCGACTCCAAACCCACATTCGTTAGCGCCGCTGCGAACGTGCAATGGCGGCACGGGTTTCGCGGTCGACCTCACGCTTGCGCTCGGTTTCGCGCTTGTCCCAGTCTTGCTTGCCCTTCGCGAGAGCGATTTCACACTTCACGCGGCCGTTCTTGAAGTAAAGGCGGACAGGAATCAAAGTGTAGCCCTTGCCCTTGGTCGCCGCCGCGAGACGCTCGATCTCCCGCTTGTGCAGCAGCAGACGGCGGGTGCGAAGCTCTTCATGGTTCATGACATTGCCGTGCGAGAACGCCCCGATGTGGGCGTTCAGCAGAAAGCACTCGCCATCTTTCAGTAGACCGTATGCGTCTTTGAGGTTGGCCTTGCCCTGACGGATGCTCTTGACTTCAGTGCCGCGCAAGGCAACGCCTGCCTCGAAGCGGTCTTCGAGAAAGTAGTTGAAGCCGGCCGAGCGATTGTAGGCGGCATCGCGCGAGCCCATGGCGACGGGATCTCGATCCTTGGCCTTCACCGGATTGGCGCGGGGCTGGTTCGGGGTTGTCGGATTGGAAAGGGAACGGGGCACGGGAGACTTCCTGCAGACCAAGGCCAGCTTGCGGGCTGGTGGAACTGCACCGGTATCGGATGTTAACAGACGGGGCCGGGCTGCATAGAAAGTGGTACACCGTCGCGTGACGACACGGCCCGGGCTTCGTCAAAGCAGGGTAGGCCGGGTCGGTCGAGCGCCCCATCGCTGGATTTGCAATCACTTAGCCAGCAAATCTCGTACGGCACCTCGGAACCGTGATCTCAGCTCAATCGGGAATCACCGGGAATTGTAGAAAAGGCGCAAATTTACGAATGGTAGTATCAGCAAAGTCTGCAACCTCGCACCGTACTCCCTGGCTATCGGCCTGCATTGCTTTCCGACGCCTGTTGGCCTTGTCCGGTTGGTGTGTTCTTCGGTTGCCGGCAGCGGGAGAGCAGGTCGAGGGCATGGGGCAGCGCAGAAGAGGCAGCAGGGATTCACGGCAGGATTCTGTTCGTTCCATGCGTTGTTGGGCAAACTGGACCCGCTCCCTGGCCGCAATTTTGTTGTTGCTGGGAGTGTTCGATGCTTCGGCGCATGGGCAATCGGCGGCGACCTGGAATAAGCGCGGCCAGGATGCGGAACTGCGGCAGGATTACGATGTCGCCTTTGAGGCGTACCGTCAGGCCCATCTGAAGAAGCCCGCGGACCTGCGCTACCGAACGCGATATGAGCGGATGCGCTTCACCGCCGCGAGCATGCATGTGGATCGTGGCCGGGTGCTGCGGCAATCCAGCGACACAGCGGGCGCGATCAATGAATTTGCGCGGGCTTTGCAGATTGATCCCGGCAACGAGGCAGCCGCGCAGGAGTTGCAGGTCACCGAGCGACCGCCTGCGCCGGCTTCAGCTCCAGGCCCCATCGGGGCGGTGGAGAACGGCGTGCGCCCAGGACAGGTCCTCATTCCGGGCGTGGATGAGCAAATGCCGCGGCAACGCGCCGTGCAGCAGGAGATTGCCTCGCTGGCGGCGCCAGTGGAGTTGCAGCCCATCTCGGACGACCCAATCACGCTGCACATGGTGGCCGACTCGAAGGTGGTGTATCAGGCTATTGGCAAAACGGCCGGCCTGAATGTGATCTTCGACCCGGAGTACACCCCGAAGAGCATCCCGGTCGACCTGACCAGCGTGTCCCTTTACGACGCCCTGCGCATCGTCGGAACCCTGAGCGGCACGTTCTGGAAGCCGGTCACGACTAACACGATTTTTGTCGCCCAAAACACGCGCAACAAGCGCAATGATCTGGACGACCAGGCGGTCCAGACTTTTTATCTGACCAACGTCTCACAGCAGAATGACGCCAACGAGATCCTGGTGGCCATGCGTAACCTGCTGGATCCAACGGTAAAGATTTACCTGGTTCCCAGCCAGAATGCCATTGTGGTGCGTGCAACGCCGGACCAGCTGGTTCTGGCTGAAAAGCTGATCAACGATCTTGATCGGACGCGGGCCGAAGTGATTGTGGACGTGGCCGTGCTGGAAGTAAGCCGCGACAAGTTGCGTAATTTGGGCATCACCCTTCCGCAGAGTTTTGGGCTGACCCCGACCGCGACCTCGAGTACGAGTTCCACAGCCACTTCAACGACCAGTACAAGTACCGGAACCACGTCGGGGACCACGACCAGCCAGAACCTGACCCTGAATTCACTGGGGAACCTGAATGCGACCAATTTTGCGGTAACCGTGACCGGCGGTACGGTCAATGCGCTGCTGAGCGATTCCGACACGCGCGTTCTGCAGAATCCGCGCATCCGGGCCTCTGATGGGCAGCAGGCTACGCTGAAGATCGGATCCAAGATTCCGGTGGCGACCGGTTCTTACAGTTCCACCCTGTCCACGACCGCATCCCTTGGAGTGCAGACGCAGTTCACCTATATCGATGTCGGCGTCAATATCGATATGACTCCCACGGTGCATCTGGATCGTGAAATCTCCCTGAAGCTCTCCGTGGAGATTTCGAGTCAGACAGGAACGGTCCCGCTGGATGGCGTGAACGAGCCGATTATCTCGCAGCGGCAGGCGAAACAGACGATCCAGCTGAAAGACGGGGAGCCCTCCATTTTGGCCGGTCTTGTGCAGCGTCAGGATTCAAAGACCGTGAGCGGAACGCCAGGACTGGGAGAGATCCCATTTCTCAAATACTTCTTCTCAAGCCAGACGAAGGAACAGCAGAGCGACGAGATTGTTTTCCTGCTGATTCCACACATCGTGCGCGAGTCGCTGATCACCGCCGAAAACGTACGGCCGGTGTACACGGGCACGAGCAACTCCGTGGAGCTGATTCGGCGCTCTCCGGCCGAGATGCGGGCTGTGCGTGCGGCAGAAGGCTCCGCTTCCGTACCAGCACCGGCACAGCCGACGACTTCGGCGGCCATGGCAGCCAATTCGATGCTGGGTGAGCTTGCAGCCGCAGCCAAGCCGCGTGACCCGTCGACGCAGCCGGCGGCAGCGCCGGTCGCTTCCCCGGGTACCGGTGCAAGTCCCGGGGCCAACGCTGCAAATTCTCTGACGCCCGTAAGCCTGGGCATCTCACCGTCTTCCTCCACACCTGCGGTCGGGTCGACCTTCCAGGTTTCGGTAACGGCGGCCAATGTGCACGATCTGTCCGAGGTGCCTTTGCAGCTGCGATTCGATCCGCGCGTCTTGTCGCTGGTCAATGTGGATTCGGGTGATCTGCTGGGCCGCGACGGGCAGCCGGTCGCCCTGGTACACCGCGATGAGGG
>CAXTZL010000172.1:0-7081 GCA_964248555.1 uncultured Bryocella sp. | reverse complement strand
GCACGCTCATCCTTCACAAAAAAGAGATCATGCGGGCTGGCCTGTGGGTGAATCTCCCTTGGGACAACGGTGTGAGCGGTCTCGCGATTGAGATCGGTATTCTGCTGGGGCAGGGGAACGAGTTCCGGAACCCCCTGAACGTTATCAAGCGAGAGAACGCTGTCTTCCTCCGGCAGGCGCAGATCTTTGGCGACCTCCGGCGTGCTCGCAGCGCGAGCGGCTTCCTCACGCGCCAGCTCGGGACTCAATACCGGCTTTCCCTGAGTTTCCGGCGCTGCATCCTCGCGATGGGCGCGCTCCCAGGCTTTCGTCGCGGCCAAATCCACCAGGGCAAGGGGAAGGTCCTCTACCGCGCCGTCACGCTCGGCTGAACGGTAATGAACGACCTCGCCGGCCACTCGATAGCTGAGCACCACCTGATAGGTGCCATCCTTCAAAAAGAGCCGTGTTCGATTCTGCGGGTTTTCGCGCTGGCCGGCTATGGGAGGATCCAGTGGGCGTCGATTCTGTCCATACGCAACCAGGCCGGAACCGCCCAACAGCAGGGCGAGCCCCGCACAGGAGAGCGGCCAGGAACGAGGCACAGGCCTGCCCCCAAATCGGGCCGTCCTCCCCGGCCCGCGGCACCTACGCATGCTCCCCATTTCCGGAGCGGACGTGGACAAGAAAGGCATCAGCCTGATTCCCCTTTTCCGGGTGTACCGGCTTTACCTGAATGCGTACCGCCGACCCCGCACTCAGCTCCCCCAGCGGGAGCCTTACGGTGTGAAGGCCCAGCTTGCTGTTCATCGTCGACGAGGTATGTTTCTGCCTGCCAAACTGCCACGACACCTCAGCAGGACTATCCAGATCGACACGCAGATCTTTGCCCTGCGTTATATACGCTCGTCGCTGCCTGGGGCGCCATATCTGAAAGCTGGCCGGATGTTTCGCTTTCACATAACGCTCCACGCATTGCGGAACCTGGTCCCAAATGGCCTTCTTATGAAGGCTCCTCAACAGCTTGACGTATTCCGCATGAGCCCAAGCCAGCGGCATACCAGATCCTGTGGGGTGCCCGTTGTAGAGCTCGCGTGACGGAATGTCGTCAGCGTCCCACACCTGTTCAGGCAGCATGCCGCATTGGCTGCTCTGGCGTGCCATGGTCTTTAGCAACTCGAGCGCCACGTCGTGATGACCGGCAGCGATTTCGTAATGTCCACGTTCGCCGCAAAGCAGAGGCCAGCATCGGCCTTCTCCGGCTTTCTTGAACGGCGACCCATCCGCCTTTTCTCCATAGCCGTCCTTCGTGGACCGCCGCCAACCCGGCCCGGTGCGCATCTCACGGCGCAGCGTTGCATCGATCACCTTCACCGTGTCGAGCATCCGCGGGTCGTCCGCGGAGCGCACACCGAAGCGGACCAGCGCCAGAGCATCTGGACTCACAATCTCCACGGCTGACTGGTGCTTGCTTCCAAAGGGGCGATTGGGCATCAGGATCTTCAGACGACCCGTCTCACGCTTCTCCACACGCTGCGGAGGTGTCATGCGCATGTAATAGCCCGCTACGCCATGCTGCCGTGCCAAATCAGTCCCCTCGGCATAGGTGAACTCATCAATGCTGTCGTTCCACGCATCCGCGGTCTCGCGCAGAAACTCTGCCTCATCTGCCGCACGGCGCTCGTCGGCACAGTCCGCAGCGGCCAACAGAGCCGCTACCTGCACAGCCATTGTGTAGGGCGAATACCCCGGTGTTGTTTCCCAGCGATCTTGCTGCGTCACGGGACCATGCTTCAAAACGAAGACAGCTGCCTCGTGCATCATCGGCTTCGCATCGTAACCGTCCAGCGCATCGTCCCGGCGTAGTTTATCAGCGAGCAGAATGGGCAGCGCGATGCTGTCCATCTGAATGGCGCCCCAATGCGGCGTGCCGTCCAGCCACATGTTCTGGCTCCACCCACCATCCTTGTCCTGCGTGCACGCGAGGTAAAACAGTGAGGAACGCGCGGTGCGGGCATCTCCGCAAGCCAGTTTACCCATCGCGATTTCCACCAGGTCGCGAGGCCACAGAACGTGGTATCCAGCAACATCTTTATCCGTTCGCGCAAAACCCCAGGGTAAAGAAAGGCTGGCGACGAACCCGCCAGGAAAACGCTTCGACTGGTGCGTTTCCAGCATCGCAGCGCTTACCCGGTATAGATTCAGCCTGCTTCCGCCCAGATCTTCGACGTCATCGTAAATCGCCTGCTCCTCATGCCAACCCTGAAGGAAGAGGTCTCGTGTCTTTTCGAAGTTCTGCAGAAGTCCAGCGCGGGCTTGCTGACCTGCTTCAACAGAATCTTTGCCACAGGCCAGGGCGATCGTAAAGCCTTCGGCGTCGCTCTGTCTCGAAACCGCAGCTAAATCAATCTCCATCGCGATCGCTACGTTGCCCGGCTCGGCCATGTTCGAATCAGGCAAAGGCCGATGCTTTGACAGCAGTGTATAAGCATCTGTTTCCCCCATATACCCCACACTCAACTGCTTCGGATGGGGACTGGAAGCCACGGCAAGGGCCAGCTGATCTCGGCATGCAAACAGCATCGGCACGGCCTTGTATTCTCCAGCCCAGGCGTGATTGTCTGCCCCCTGATCGCCTATATGCGGGTCTACAGATAGAAACAGCCTCAGGTTCTGCCCCTCGGAAGGACTGAACGTCACACGAAGCAACAGAACATCCCGAAGCGGATCGGTGATGATCACCTTGGAAAGAAGATAGCGACCCTGCTTGCACTGCGTGTATACCTTGCATCCCGCTGCGCCTGGAGCAAGCCACTCCACACGGTGCTCCGCATCCCAGAGTTCATCAGAGAAAAAGCCATCCGGACCCGTGATCAGAAAGCGAATCGCCCGCGTGTTGGCCTGGTCGACGTCCGGATGATAAACCTCCGCGAGAACACCATTGTTGATGGTGAACCAGATCCGGCTGCGGGCAGCCGTAGCAGTTCCAACCATTGTCTTCGCGCCCGAGGTCCATCGCGGCTTGGAGCCCGGACCCCCCTTGGCCATACGCCGCTTTTGCGGCTGGGTCAGCCTGCGCTTCTCTATTCCTTTGTCCATATAGCGTGCTCACCCGATGACCTATGAGAAGCGCAGGACAGACGCTCTGTTGTACGAGAAACGAACAGCGCCACGCCCTCAGAAATCCGTTAAAAATTACGTGAGCGCAACCATTCACGGAACTTTGGACCCAGATCGTCTCGTTTCAGGGCAAACTCAACCGTCGCTTTCAGAAAGCCGAACTTGTCTCCCGCATCATGGCGCTCGCCTTCGTAAAGAAAGCCATACACGGACTCAAATTCCAGCAACGCCTTGATCGCATCGGTGAGTTGCAACTCCCCGCCGGCTCCCGGCTGCAGAGCCTCAATCATCTCAAAAATGCGAGGCGTAAGAATGTAGCGGCCAATGATGGCGTTCTGACTCGGAGCCTCCTCCGGCTTTGGCTTTTCCACAAGGTTACGCACCTTCAGCAGCCGCGCATCCTGCTCATCCGGGGTGCAATCCAGGCAACCGTACGATTGAATCGCTGCGCCTTCCACAATCTCCGACGCGATAATCGTAGAGCGTTTCGCCTCGTAGGCCTCTACCATTTGCTTCATACAGGGTGTTTTGGCATAGACGATGTCGTCCGGCAAAATGACTGCAAAGGGTTCGTCGCCGATCAGCGCTTTGGCCTGCAGCACGGCATGGCCCAGTCCCAGGGCCTCCGATTGCCGCGTATAAGTGATGTGCGCCAGCTTGGACATGGAACAGGCCAGCTCCAGCAGCTCATGCTTGCCGCGGGCGGCTAACTGCCACTCCAGTTCAGGGGCACGGTCGAAGTGGTCCTCCAGCGGCGTCTTGCCACGGCCCGTGATGATGATAATTTCCGTGCAGCCGGCGGCCACCGCTTCTTCCACGCCATACTGAATCAGCGGCTTATCAACCAAAGGAAGCATTTCTTTCGGTATCGCCTTCGTGGCGGGCAAAAACCGGGTACCCATGCCCGCGGCGGGAATCACCGCTTTTGTAACCTTCTTTGCTGTCATTACCTTGTGTTTTCCTTCAAGTCCGTGTGCTGCCTAGCCGACGATATCACGCAGGTCCCACGGGCTTTCCAAATCCTTAGTTAGCACTTTAGTCATGGGACGGCGGGACGACGGCACTCGATGCCCAGGCAATTATGCCAGCGCCCCTCGCTCTCCACGGCGGCAAACGCCGGGTCGCCGGAATCCCCAAAGTTCGCGCGCCGGATCGCGGCGAAGCCCACAGCCGCGAGTTCCTGCGAAAAATTCCGGTAATCCCACATCCACAGGTGCTGACTTCGGCCAAACAGGGCCCGCGGCAAGGAACGCACCCCGCGCGAGGACCCCTGCTCCCCAAGGTAGGTCTCCGTCATGAAAGTGGAAGCCGCCTCCGGATCCGGCGATGCCAGGTAGCGCCGGGCATAAAACTCCAAATCCGGCACCACAAAACGAAAGACACCGCCCGGTATCAAATAGTCATACACATGCCGCAGCGTCTTGCGGCAGTCCTCCAGCGAAAGGTGCTCCAGCACATGGGAGCAATAGATCCGGCTCGTCGTACCAGGTTTCACAGGCAAACCCTTGATCACATCGCCGTAGTGAATATTCAGCGGGTAATCAGGAAAACCCTTTCGCACCAGCAGGGACTTCAGAAACGGCAGCCGCTTTTCCAACAGAAATGCCGGACCCGCATCGAAATTAAGCCATGATGCCGGCGCACAAGTGCCGCAGCCGAACTGTACATTGTCCCCTTGCATACGGGGATTATAGGATTTCATCTTCCAGGCCACGTCCCTCGAATGTGGGACGTAAACATGACGAATAGGGCCTGCGGATCGAACCTCCGCAGGTCCGTTCAAAGTACCGGCGAATCGTTGTGCAGCAGGGCCCTGCGCACCACCTTCAGCGGCGCCGGCCCCTGCCGCATGAGGGCGTCATGAAAACCCTGCAGCGAGAACCCTGATCCCTGCTTGGCCATCAGGTCCGTCCGCAGCTTCAGGATCTCCAGCTTGCCCAGGGTGTAATACAGGTACAGCGCATCGCTGGTGCCGCGCTTGGTTTCGACCTCGGCAATGGGACGGCCCTGGTAGCCTTCGGTGACGAAGAAGTCCTCTGCCTGCGGAATCGTCATCGCACCACCCACGCCGGTGTGCATGCGGATGGCCACCACGAAACGCGCATCGCGCAGCAGGGCGTCCTGCAACTGGCCCAGACGGATCAGCTTGGACTCTCGCTCGTCCTTTGCACCCACGCCGACGGTGTTATACCCCTCATCCAGCATCATCTGCTCGCAGTAGTGCGCCCAGCCCTCAATGTAGGTATTTGCGCCGATCACCTTGCGGATCGTGGACGGAAACTGCGGCTGATAGAGAAACTGCACGTAGTGGCCGGGGTACGCCTCATGCACGCTCGTTGAAACGATGGTACCCACGTTGAACGCGGCCATATACTCCTGCGTGCGCGCCGCGTCCCAGGCCGGGTTGGGCAGCGTCACGTTAAACAGGGCCTTGGTGGAATGCGTCTCGAAAGGGCCCGGAGGATCCATGGAGGCCTGCGTGGTGGCGCGTTCGAAGGGCGGCGTTTCTTCCAGTATCGGCTCCGCCGTGCTCGGAATCGTGATGATCTTCTTGGCATGAATAAAGGCAATCTCCGAGGCGAAACGGTCACGGAACGCCTGGAGCAAATGGTCCGGCGCAGGATGAAGGGTGGCAAGCTCCTGCTGTGGCGTCTTGGTGGGATCGATCTGCCTGGCCACACGAGCAAATTCGGCCTGGTTCTTGTGCAAATCATCAAGGCCGATCTGAAGCAGCTGCGGCAGGGCCGTGTCCACCATCTCGTTGTAGCGCAGCGCCTTGGCGTAGGTGTCCGCGCCATAGCGGAAGTCACCGTTCGAACGTGGCAGCAGGTCGGCTTTCATCCATTGCGCGTAGCTTTGCAGAGCGGTCACGACGGCGGCGTTGGTCTTGGCAAACTCCGCCTTGGCATCCGCATCATCGGCCGCGGCGAAGGCTTCGGGGACGTCGTTCTGGAAAAAGTGTACGAGGCCGTCGATCTGCTCGAGCGCGATCTCGGTGTAAACCTTCGGCGGGTTCTTCAGATTCGCGCGTGCGGCAACGAACACCGCAGGCATCTGCTTCTCGCGTGCGATGGCGGCGTGCAGCCGCGTGTTCACAGGCGCATAAGGCCGCTCCATCAGCGTAAAAATCGAGCTGGTGATGCCGCTGGAGTAGATGTCCGGGTTCTTTTCCCAGGGGCGAATCACCTCGAGCTGTAGGAGCTGGCTCTTGATCTGGTTCAGCAGAATCTCGCGATCGGCGGCGGGCTCCTGATCCAGGCCGTCCGCGGGAACGGCTTCAATCTTGTGCTGCCATTCACCCAGAACCGCGATCTCACGCTTGAGGTTGGCGGCAGAATAGTCCTCCAGCTGCGGGTCATACTGATGCAAACCCAGCGACGTCGCCTCGCTCGGGTTGTACTTGTAAAGCACCTGATCGAAGTACTGATTGGCCAGGTAGTCGAGCGTTTGCCCGGCGCCATCGGCCGAAACGCGCTGGGCAGTCGCCCGGGTGACGGGCACGAGGAGAAGAGGAAGCAGAAGCGCGGCAAGGGAGAAGGATCGCATGCTGATCCCTAGCATACAAAGCCCTGTGCACTCCGTCCTGGTGGACAACCGCAACGGCCTGATTGCCGCCGCGATCGCGACCTGGGTTCGGTGTTCGCAAACACTCTCCAACCCCAATCCAACAACATCCTGTAATCTCGGCCGCAGCGGAGAGACCCCGTATTCCCCGGGCGCGCGACCAATCCAATCGCATCCCACGCATTGGGGTGGCACAGCTCTAGCCGTACCACCCAGCACCAACCAGAGCAGGGGGCTTCAGCCCCGGAGGTCCGCCCGGCCATGCCCATCACCACCCAAACCCCACCACAGGTGCAACAAACCCCCGCCGCAACCCTCCTCATCGCCAAACTCACAAGCCAGCACGGTCCGCTCATGTTTCACCAAAGCGGAGGCTGCTGCGACGGCAGCTCCCCCATGTGCTACCCACGCGACGAGT
>CAXTZL010000171.1:0-7086 GCA_964248555.1 uncultured Bryocella sp. | reverse complement strand
TGCTGATCTCCGGATGGTTCCCGATCACCATCGTGACCGCCATCGTCTCGCCCAGCGCACGGCCCAGGCCCAGAATCACGGCGCCCACAATGCCCATCCGTGCATTGCGCAGCACGCCAATGCGAATCATCTCCCAGCGCGTCGCGCCCAGCGCCAGCGCGGCTTCCCGCTGCGAACTCGGAACCGCCCGCATCACATCCCGCGAGATCGAGCAGATCACCGGAAAAATCATGATTGCCAAAATCAAACTCGCCGTCAGGATGCCCACGCCGAAGTTCGGCTCCGTGAAGAAGCCGGTCCACCCCAGCGTCCGCTCCAGCACCGGTCCCAACCTGTCCCGTACCAGCGGCACCAGCACAAAAATAGCCCAAAGGCCGTACACCACGGACGGAATCGCCGCCAATAGCTCCGTCAGAAACGCCACAATGCCCCGCAGCGGAATCGGACAGATGTCCAAAATAAAAATCGCCACCGCGATCGAAAGCGGAACCGCAATCGCGGTCGCCAGCAGCGAGCTCACCACCGTGCCGTAAATGAACGGCAGCGCACCAAAACTCCCATTCACCGGGTCCCACGCACTTGAAGTGAAAAACTTGAAACCAAATGCATGCAGCGACAGTCGCGAATTGTCGACCAGCACAAAAATGATCAGCAGCACGATAAAGATCACGCTCAGAGCGCAGACCACCATCAGGAGGGCAAAGGACGAATCGGCCGCTCCACCGCTCGACTGCCTCTGCAAAAAGCTGCGTATCTCGGAGCTGTTCGGGGGCGCGGCAGGGCTTTGACCCATACGGGTGGCCTCTGGCGCTCCCGGAAGACTGGAGGGCACCGGGGGCCTGGGCGGCTCGACGCGCGTCGGATTGGTGGGCAGGGTGTTGGATTCGGGCATATCGGACTACGGCGTCCCAATCGGTGAAAAGCGATCTGAAACAAAGCCTACAGGCGCTTCGTGCAAAACGAAACAACGCTGGCGCGGGGTGAACGTACCATCCCGCGTCAGCGTCGAATTCCTAGTGAATCTGCTTGATCGTCTGCGCCACGCGCGCCGCAACTGCCTGCGGCAGCGGAGCATAGCTGAGACTCGCGGCCTCTTCCTCACCATGCGCCAGCATCCACTGCAGGAAGTCGCCCATCACCTTCTCTTTCCCGGCATCGGCCCACTTGGTGGGGATCAAAAGCCAGGTAAACGAACTGATCGGGTAGGAGGTCGCACCCGGCGCATTGGTGATCGACACGCGGTAATCCGCCGGAATCGCCTTGGCATCCGCCGCCGCCGCCGCCGTCACGCCTTCCGTCGAGGCCTTCACATACTTGCCGTCATGGTTCCGGACCAGGCCGAACTCCATGTGGTTCTGCAGCGCATAAATCAGCTCCACATAGCCAAAGGTGTACTGGCTGCCGTGCACCATGCCCGCGATGCCCTCATTGCCCTTCTGCCCGATCCCCACCGGGAACCGCACACTGGTGCCCTTGCCAATGCGCTGCTGAAACTCCGGCACCACCTTCGACAGGTAATCCGTGAAGATATACGTTGTACCCGACCCGTCTGAGCGGTACACCGGCAAAATCGGGTGATCCGGCAGGTTCACACCCGGGTTGTCATGCTGGATATTGGGGTCGTTCCATTTCGTGATCACGCCAAGGTAAATGCCCGCAATCACCTCCGGGGCAAACTTCAGGTCACCGGTCAAGCCGGGAACGTTGTACACCGGCACCACCGCACCCAGAACCGTAGGGATGTGAAGGATCGGCACCTTGCTTTCCTTCATCTGCTGGTCATTCATCGGCCCATCCGAGGCGCCAAAATCAACCACACCCGTTGAAACCTGCCGAATCCCCGCACCGGAACCCACCGACTGGTAGTTGATGTGCACGCCCGGGTGCTGGTTGGAGTACTCGCTGAACCATTTCTGGTAAATCGGGTTGGGAAAGCTGCCTCCCGCGCCATTCAGATTTTGAGCGACCGCGGGAAGCAGGGTGGCAGCGCCAAGCAGCACGGCGAGAAAAAGTTTCGATTTCACAGAGACGCCTCCTGGGGCACGATTCGAACCGTTCAGACCTTGCACGCCGGACGCCCTCGGGGGCTCGGCGTGTACGATGGCAACCCCTGGCCTAGGGGATGTAATAACGCATGCTCACATACGCCATGCTATCTTCCGCGCGCGGACCGGTGGGCACCCCCGTCGCCGTGCCTACCGTTCCTGACCAGAGCGCGCGCTGCAGGTACTGGTAGTTCATGGAGTACTGCAGGCGGCCATACTGCGGGCTGTCGATCGCACGGAACGTGAGCCCGATCAGTCCCTCCTGAATATACCGGGTGGGCGAGGTGCAGCCCGCGGGAGCCGCAGGTGTGCCGCCCGTGCTCGAACCGGGGTTTAGAGGAAGCGCGTAGCAGGTGGCATTGTTCAGGTTGCGCGTACCGTAGCCGATCGTGTCCCTGGCAAAGGCGCCGGTCGTCACCGTGTACACGGTGCGCTGCGCATATTCACCGCCATAATACGCATAGATGTCGAGCTTCTTCCCTTCATGCGTCATCAGCGTAAACAGCCCGTGGTAATTCTTGATCGGCTCGAGCGCCCCTGACGGCTTCACCGTCGCATCGGCCAGCTGCGAGGCACCATAGCGCCCCACACCCGGGCCCGCCATTGCCTGCACCGCAATCTCCAGCGGCTTCACCGGAATCACGCGCAGCGATCCGAATGCGCCTCCACCCAGCGCCGTGTTGCTCTCGGAAACCGTTGATAGCGTGTAGCTGCTGACCCCCGCAGCCGTTGTCGAGGTCCCGGTAATCGGGTAATAATAGTCCCGCATAAAACGCGCGATGCCACCCGCCTCGAAATGCACGTGCGGAACGTCCATCGCAGCCTTTACCAGGGTGTCGGGAGCCACATTGTTCGCATAGGTCCCGTTGAACGCGTTGTACAGGCCACCATTCTGCCCGGCTCCGGCAAAAAAGAAGTTCGTCGGCACCGCCGCCGTGACGGACGAGGCCGCCGTAAAGTTGGTGATCTGCGCCTGCTCCACCGAGGCCGCGACCGTGAAGGTCCGTGCGCCTGTCCCGAAGCGCTGCTGCAGGCGAAGCCCCGGTTGCCGCGCCCAGCTGAAGCCGACAGCGTACTGCGGGTCGATCGCAACCGGCGTGATCTCCGTCCGGTTGTCTGTCCCGTGCCCGTCCTCCGTCACCAGCGACCACATCTGGCCGCCCGTTAACGTGAAGCCGTTCGCCAGAGCCGCCTGCCCCCAGAACTGGCGCTGCCGGAAGACGTAGCTGTTGCTCTCGTTGTTGTTCGACGTCACGCCCGCACCCAGGAAGTCGCCCTCAAAATAGCCGGTCAGCTTGTAGGTTCCGGCGTTGCCCTGCACCAGCAATCCGAGGCGGCTCTGGCGGCCGGAGAAGTTCAACTCGCTGACGTGCCCCTCGTTGGCTCCCGGGACCGGAATGGAATTGAACGGGGTATTGATGTCGGAGTTCACCGACCGTTGCCGGTACACCCCTTCAAATGCGAAGAAGGCGATCGGCTGGAATGTGACGCCCTTGTAGTGAATGGTCGTCGGCGAGTTGATCTGCTCCTGCACCTGCGCCTGGTTGGCCACCACCGTCTCCGTCAATGTTTGATCCTTGGTCTGCAGATCGCCGACCGAAGCCTTCAGCTGCTGCACATCCTGTGCGTTCTGCGTGCTCTGCTGCGTCGCCTGCACGCTGGCGGCGGTCGCCGTGACCACCTGCGCCTGGGCATCGGCTACGCTCTGCGCCGCCTGCACGCTCTGCTGCTCGCGCGTCACCAACTGGTTACGCAGAGCATCAATCTGCGCCTGCTGGCTCAGGACCTGGTCGTGCAGGGCTGTCAACTGCCGCTCGGTGGCGCTTTCCACCGGACGGCGCTCAGTGGTTCGGCGCGTCCGCACGACCCGGCGTTTGCCATGGTGAACCGGCTTCTTTGTTGTCGCCTGCGCTCCGCTGCCGGCCGCGGCCAGGGTGGCTGCCACCAGCACTGCCAGAACCTTTTTCTGCTGTTTCATCGATCCCTCGCACGGAAACCGCTCACTCGCACACGCAGGAATTGGCAATCCCGCAGGTTGGTGATTGTAGATTTCTCGTTAGGGGTATGTTTCCAGCCGATGTTCAACAAGCGGAGAAGGGAAGATGAAAGGAATGTAAATCCGCTCAGCCCCGGGCAGTCTCCGGCGATCGGGCTGCCCCCTCCTGCAACTCCTCTTCCGCCCCGGCAAACAAAACACACGGCAGCGTAAACAGGAAATGGCTACCCTGACCCAGCTCGCTTTCCACCCAAACCCTGCCCCGGTGCGCCTCCACGATATGCCGCACGATCGCCAGGCCCAGGCCCGTCCCGCCAGACTCTCGGGAACGGGCCTTGTCCACACGATAAAATCGCTCAAACAAGCGCGAGTGATGTTCAAACGCGATTCCGCCGCCAAAGTCGCGCACCCGAAACTGCACAACAGGCAGTTCGCCGGAAGCCGCGGGCGCCATCAGCTTGGCGGATAGCTCCACAACGGCCCACCCATCACTGCCCCGCCCATAGTTCAGCGCATTTTCCACGAGGTTGCTCAGGATCTGCAGGATCGCATCCGGATCCGCCAGCACCTCCGCATCAGGCATGTCACCGGCGATGGCCAGGGTGCCGCGGCCCTCCCGGAACAGACCCGCCACCGCTTCCACGCACTCCTCCATCAGCGCGGAAACCGGGGTCGGCTCGGGCGAGAACTTGCGCTTCCCGCTTTCCACCCGCTCCAGCGCCAAAAGATCATCCGTCAGCCGGCCCATGCGCCGTGAACTCTTCAGGATGACGTCCAGAAACTCCCGCCTGCGCTCCTGCGCACGCGCCGCCCTGCCCTGCGCCGGGGATTCATCGATCTCCTCCAGCAGCATCTCCACATATCCCTGGATCGAAGTCAGCGGCGTCCGCAACTCGTGCGACACATTGGCCACAAACTCGCGCTGCGTCCGCTCTACCTGTTCAATGCGCGTAATATCGTGCATCACGATCACCGCGCCACCCCCCGGCATAGGCGCCGCGGTCACCTCCACAATATGCCCCGGCAGCACCGTCACCGGCCGCCGCTCGGCCAGTTCGCCGGTCTCAAGCGCGGTCTGCACACATTCCAGAACCTCCGGAGCCCGCACCGTCTGCACGAGCGCGTGCCCCCTCCGCACATTGCCGTACGATGCCCGTACAAGCTCCTGCATGGCACTGTTTGCCCAGGAAATCCGTCCCGCCGCATCGACAGCGGTCACCGCATCCTGCATCGCGTCGAGCAGCGCCTCCAGCTTGCGCCCACTCTCGTGCGCGGCCTCCAGCTGCATGGCCAAACGGGGCGAAGCCGCCTGCAGGGCATCGGCCACATCCACCAGCTCCCGCATGCCTTCCGTGGCCGGTACCGTGGGCACACCCGCGGGTAGACGATCAATGCCACGGTAGAGATAATCCGCCTGGTCCACCACACTGCGTGACACCAGCACCGCCACTCCCACAGCCACCGCCACCGAGCCCAGCACCGCCACGGTCCCCCGGTGCGTCCAGAGCAACAGCAGACTCAGGCCAGCGCATCCAGCGCCGGTCCACAGCAGGGTAAGGAACAGCAGACTGGAGCGCCGGCGCATACCCCAAGTCTAGTCCGGCCCGGCCTGGGCCGTGGGCTCATCCTCCGGCACCGAAGCCGAACGCGCCGAAGGAATATCGAACCGGTACCCGGCCCCACGCAGTGTCTTCAGGTACCGGGGCGTCTCCGGCTCGGCCTCGATCTTCTCCCGCAGCCGCCGCACATACACATCCACGCTCCGCGGCGTCACGAACCGCGAATCGCCCCAGACCGCATCCAGCAGCTGATCGCGGCTGAAAACACGCCCCGGATGCCGCGCCAGGTACTCCAGCAGCCGGAATTCCGTGGTAGTCGTCGTGATCAACTCGCCACGCACCCGAACCTCCATTGATCCGGAATCGATCTGCAGATCCTCCACCAGCAGCACCGGCGAGCTCGGCTCACCCGGCGCCTCGGTCCGGCGCAACACCGCCCGAACCCGCGCCAGCAGCTCACGCATCGCAAACGGCTTCACAATATAGTCATCCGCGCCCAGCTCCAGACCCAGCACACGATCATCCTCGCTCGCGCGCGCCGTCAGGAAGATCACAGGCACGGTGGCCAGCACCGCGCTTCGCCGCAACTGCCGGCACACATCCAGGCCGCTGCCGCCGGGAACCATAATGTCCAGCAGAAACAGCGCCGGACGCTGCCGCTCGGCATCGGCCACAATCAGGCCCGGCGTGGCATACAGGCGAACCGCATACCCCGCACTCTCCAGCCGGTACTGAATCAACCGCCGGATCTCGGTATCATCTTCCAGAACAACAATTGTCTGACTCAACTGCCTCAGACCTCCCCCTCTACGTTACGGCCCCATGAAGAGGCTTTTGCTAACAGAAGGTAAAAAGGGGGCATCCCTTCAACCCAGCCCCTCATACCAGCCCAGGGTGCCTATCCAGCACCATGCAAGCCGCCCGCCTCGCGTACACTGGGTCCGTGGAAACTCGCCCGCCCGGAGATGGAACCACCATGACCAAGGCCGACCTCACCGACCGCGTCGCCGCTCTCAATGACCTCACCCGCCGTGACAGTGAAATCATCGTGGAAACGCTCTTTGAATCCATCATCAGCGCCCTCAAATCCGGCGACAAGGTAGAAGTGCGCGGCTTCGGCAGCTTTCGCACCCGCCAGCGCAACTCCCGTATCGGCCGCAACCCGAAAACCGGCCTTTCGGTCGCCGTTCCAGCAAAAAAAGTCTCCTACTTCAAACCGAGCAAAGAACTCCGGGCATTGATCGGCGCCGATGTCGAGGACGACGAGGACGACGACAACTCCAACGAGTAGTCGAAACCCAACGAGTAGCCGAATCCAACGAGTAGCCGAACCCAACCAGTAGCCGAACGATCTCATCGCTCATTTCTCCTCTGCGCACCGTTGCCTGGCTCCGTTCACCCTGCACCCGTGTATACCTGAAGCCATGCCCACCCCCGCCATCGAGACCAGCGGCCTTTCCCGCTCGTTCCAGGGCTTTCAGGCAGT